>JAEYTO010000046.1 GCA_023433925.1 Pseudomonadota bacterium
ACAAAAACATTTTATGGAGTGAGCCTCATGTCAGAGCGTCAAGTAATTACGATTGATGCGACCGAAGCAGTAGCGAACGTGGCCTACCGGCTGAACGAAGTGATTGCGATTTACCCAATCACCCCGTCATCCGGCATGGGCGAGTTCGCCGATGCCTGGTCTGCCGCGAAAGTGCCCAACGTATGGGGAACGGTTCCGCTGGTGGTTGAAATGCAGTCTGAAGGCGGCGCGGCTGGCGCCGTGCATGGTGCGCTGCAAACCGGTTCTTTGACGACGACCTTCACAGCCTCGCAAGGCCTGCTGTTGATGATTCCGAACATGTTCAAGATCGCCGGCGAATTGACCGCGGCGGTCATTCATGTCTCCGCTCGCTCATTGGCTTACCAGGCCTTATCCATCTACGGCGACCATTCTGACGTAATGGCCGTTCGGATGACCGGTTTCGCCATGCTGGCCTCGCGCTCGGTGCAAGAAGCTCAGGATATGGCCCTCATCGCCACCGCCGCCACCTACCAGGCACGCGTACCGTTCCTGCACTTCTTCGACGGCTTCCGCACCTCGCACGAAGTCAATAAAATCGATCAGTTGAGCGAAGACGACATGCGCGCCATGATCGACGAAGAAGCCATTCACGCCCACCGCATGCGCGGTTTATCGCCCGAACGCCCTGTGCTGCGCGGTTCTGCCCAGAACCCCGACGTATACTTCCAGGGTCGCGAGACGGTCAACCCCTTCTACAATGCCTGCCCTGCCATTGTTCAAGATGCGATGGATAAGTTCGCCGCCCTCACCGGCCGCGCCTACCACCTGTTCGATTATGCTGGTGCCCCAGATGCCGAAGAAGTGATCGTTGTGATGGGCTCGGGCGCCGAGACTTGCGAAGAAACGGCCAACTACCTTAACCAAAACGGCCGCAAAGTGGGCGTTATTACCGTCCACCTCTATCGCCCGTTCTCGGTAGAGCACCTGATGCAGGCCCTTCCGGCCACCACCAAGACCATTGCCATCCTCGACCGCACCAAAGAATCGGGTGCAGCCGGCGAGCCGCTCTATCAAGACGTGGTTACTGCCATCAACGAAGGCCTGGCCCTGGGTATCGCGCCGTTCCAGGCATCGCCGCGCATCATCGGCGGGCGCTACGGCCTGTCGTCCAAAGAATTTACCCCCGCCATGGCCAAAGCTGTCTTCGATGAGGCGCAAAAGGCTCAGCCGAAGAATCACTTCACGGTGGGCATCAACGACGACGTCACCTTCACCAGCCTGCAGTACGATCCGAACTTCGAAATCCTCGACCCGCAGACCATTCAGTGCCTGTTCTTCGGCCTTGGCGCCGACGGCACGGTGGGCGCGAACAAGAACTCGATCAAGATTATCGGCGAAGAGACCGACAACAACGCCCAGGGCTTCTTCTTCTACGACTCGAAGAAATCTGGCACAATCACCATCTCGCACCTGCGCTTCGGCCCCAAACCAATCCGCGCGCCCTACCTGATTGGCAAAGCTCAGTTTGTGGCCTGCCACCAGTTCTCGTTCCTCGAGCGCATCGATATGCTGCGCTATGCCCTGCCCGGCGGCGTGTTCTTGCTGAACAGTCTCTACAGCGCCGACGAAGTCTGGCAGCACCTACCGCGCGAAGTGCAGAACGATATCATCGAAAAGAAACTGCGCTTCTACAACATTAATGCCTACGAAGTGGCCCAGAAAACCGGCATGGGCGGGCGCGTGAATACCATCATGCAGACCTGCTTCTTCGCCATCAGCGGCGTGCTCCCGCGCGAGCTGGCCATTGCCGAAATCAAGAAATCGATCAAGAAGACCTACGGCAAGCGCGGCGAGGCGGTGGTTCAGAAGAACTTCGCCGCTGTGGACCAGACGCTGGAACACCTGCACGAAGTGAAGGTGCCCGCGTTCGCATCCAGCGAACTCACGCGCCGGCCAGCGATGGCAGGCAATGCGCCAGAGTTCGTGCGCGAAACGCTTGGTAAGATGCTCATTTTCGAAGGCGACAACGTTCCCGTCAGCCAGATGCCGATCGACGGCACCTACCCCACCGGCACCACCCAGTACGAAAAGCGCAACATCGCGCTCGAAATTCCGGTGTGGGAACCCGACCTGTGTATTCAGTGCGGAAAATGCGCCATGGTGTGCCCGCACGCTGTGATCCGCATGAAAGTTTACGAACCGGCCCTGTTAGAGGGTGCGCCTGCCACGTTCAAGTCGTTAGACGCCAAGTTCAAAGAACTGCCTGGCACCAAATACACCCTGCAGGTAGCCCCTGAAGACTGCACCGGCTGCGCATTGTGCATTGAAGCCTGCCCCGCCAAAGACAAGACCCAGGTGGGCCGCAAGGCCATCAACATGGCCGACCAGCTGCCGCTGCGCGAAACAGAACGCGAGAATTGGGACTTCTTCCTCACGCTGCCCGACGCCGACCCGTGCGCCACAGCTCCGACCACGGTGAAGAACTCGCAATTGCTGCGGCCTTTGTTCGAATTCTCCGGCGCTTGCGCCGGCTGCGGTGAAACGCCTTACGTCAAGCTGCTCTCGCAGTTGTTCGGCGACCGCTCGGTCATCGCCAATGCCACCGGCTGCACGTCCATTTACGGCGGCAACCTGCCCACCACCCCGTGGGCCAAGAATAATGAAGGCCGTGGCCCGGCCTGGTCGAACTCGTTGTTTGAAGACAACGCCGAGTTTGGCCTGGGCATGCGCCTGACGGTTGACAAGCAAACCGAATACGCCCGCGAACTGGTCCAGCTTCTGTCGAGCCAGATTGGCGAAGCATTGGCCTCGGCCCTGCTCGACGCCGACCAGAGCAACGAAGCCGGCATCCGCAACCAGCGCGAGCGGGTTGACC
>JAEYTO010000047.1 GCA_023433925.1 Pseudomonadota bacterium
GGACGGGGCTGAACCTGACGGCGGCGGACACGGTGATCCACTACGACCCCTGGTGGAACCCGGCGGTGGAGGCCCAAGCGACCGACCGCGCCCACCGCATCGGCCAGGACAAGCCGGTCTTTGTCTACAAGCTGGTGACCACGGGTACGGTGGAGGAGCGGCTGGTCCAGCTGCAGGAACGCAAACGCCAGCTGGGCGAGGCCGTCTTCGACGAGGCGGGCGGCGCGGAACGCCTGCTCACCGCCGAGGATGTGGACTTCCTGCTGGCGCCCATCGACGCCTGATGCGGCCTCCGTTTTCCGGTTTTCCTGCGCTGTGCATGGACCAGGCTGCGAGGCGGACGCGCCAGCGGCGGCGCAGCAGATCGACGCTGGCGCGTCCGGACATCCGACGCTTGATCGGGCTCAGCTTATCGACCTGCTCCTCCGCCCGCCTTGTCCGGCCTCACGCCGGCGGCGAAGGTTTCGACGGCAGGGATGCCGCAGGACGATGCTTGACCTGGGCAGCCAGATGAACACCAGCCGCGCCGTCCGTATCAATTCCCCCGTCAACCGGTTCTCTGAACAGCCCTTGTTTCATGGCGGCCCATGGAAAGATCGAGTGAACGGTGGAACCACAATGCATAAAGTGCCGGCAGAAACAGCAGAGTCAGCAATGTCGCCACGAACAGCCCGCCCATGATGGTAACCGCCATCGGTCCCCAGAACAATGACCGCGAAAGCGGGATCATCGCCAGAATGGCCGCAAGGGCCGTGAGAACCAGTGGTCGGGCTCGGCGAACGGTGGCCTCCACGACAGCGTGGCGACGACTGCATCCCTCATAAGCGACATACGCTTCAATCTGGTCGACGAGAATCACGGCATTGCGCATAATCATGCCGGCAAGGGCGATCAATCCCAGCAGCGCCACGAAACCGAAAGGTTTGCCCGACAGATTGAGTGACAGTGCCGCACCGATGATCCCCAACGGCGCCGTCCCCCAGACCAGGACCACACGCGGAAAGCTGTGTAGCTGAACCATCAAAATGGTCAGCATGGCCGCCACCATGATGGGAAAGACCGCGAAGATGGACTGGTTGGCCTCGGTCGCCTCCTCGATTGTACCACCCATCTCGATACGCTGGCCGGGCGGCAGCGATGCCCGGACATCGGCCAACGCCGCCCACACCTGCTCGGTCATGTCGGGGGCCTGCAGGCCGTCGACGACGTCGCCACGGACGGTGATCGTGGTTTCCCGATTGCGCCGCCACTGGATGGCTTCCTCATGGCGGTATTCGATGGTCGCCACCTGGGCCAATGGCACGGCTGCACCATTGCGCGTCCGGACGGGCAGTTCGCCGATGCGGCCGAGGTCGAGCCGTTCCGCCTCGACGGCGCGCGCCACCACTTCGACCTTCTCGTAACCGTCGCGGACTGTGGTTACTCGCCGTCCCGACACCAGGGTCTGCAGCGTCGCCGACACGTCGGTCGGGTCGAGGCCCAGCGCACGGAGCCGATCTTGGTCGAGGCCCAGCCGCAGCGCCGGTGCCTGTTCGTCCCAGTCAAGATGTGGTTCGACGATGCCGGCGTTGCGACGCATGATGTCGCGCACCCGGTAGGCAAGGTCGCGCACGGCGTGCGGGTCGGGACCGATGACGCGGAACTGCACCGGAAAGCCCACCGGCGGGCCATAGTTGAAGCGATCGATCCGTAAGCGGGCGTCGGGCACGGCGCCGCTGGCCACCGCGGCCTCGAGCTTACGCTTCAGCCTTTCGCGGGCTTCAAGATTTCCGGCGACGATCACCATCTCGGCAAAGGCGTCGTTGGGCAGTTGAGGGTTGAGCCCCAGCCAGAAGCGGGGTGCGCCGCGGCCGATGTAGGTGGTCGCCGTGGCGACGTCCTCGTCGTCGGCGATCAACGCCCCGGCGCGCCGGGCGGCATCCAGAGTGACGGCAATGGAGGTTCCCTCGGGCATGCGGATCTGCACGAACAGTTCCGGCCGCTCGGAGATGGGGAAGAACTGCTGATGCACCCTGGTGAAGGCGAGGATGGACAACGCGAAGAGAACCAGCGTCGTCAGGACCACGGTCCCCCGTCGGGCCACGCACCAAGTCACAAGCCGGCGCAGGAGCACATAGGCCCTGGAATCGTAGCCGCCTTCGCCGCCATGACGCCGCGATGGCCGCCCGGACAACAGCTTGACACCGAGATAGGGTGTGAAGACGACAGCGACCAGCCAGGAGGCGAGGAGCGCGATGGTGACCACCCAGAAGATGCCGCTGGCATATTCGCCGGTCGAGGAGCGGGCGAAACCCACCGGTAGAAAGCCGGCGGCGGTGACCAGCGTGCCGGTGAGCATGGGCAAGGCGGTCGACGCCCAGGCCGCCGTCGCCGCCGTCACTCGATCGCATCCTTGTTCGATTCGCACCACCATCATCTCGATGGCGATGATGGAATCATCGACCAGCAGCCCCAATGCGATGATGAGGGCACCAAGAGTGATACGGTGCAGATCCAGGTCGATGGCGTACATCGTCAGGAACACGATGCACAACACCAGTGGCACCGACAGCGCCACCACCATTCCGGCTCGCAGCCCGAGAGAGAGACAGCTCACCACCAGCACGATCGCCAGGGCCTCGATGAAGGAGCGGGTGAACTCGCCGACGGCGTTGCGGGTGACCTTGGCTTGATCCGCCACTTGCTCGATTTCGATCCCCACCGGCATGTCGGCGAGCACCTCGCGCATTGCCGCCTCCAACTCGCCGCCGAGCGCTAGGATGTTGCCCCTCCTGGCCATGACCACGCCGATGGCGAGGGCAGGCTCGCCGCGCTGGCGCACCAGGAAGCGGGGCGGATCCTCAAAGCCGCGGGTGACGGTGGCGACATCCCCAAGCCGGAAAACCCGGCCAGCGGCCTCGACCGGCGTTTCCGCCACGGCATCGGCGCCGTCGAGCGCGCCGGTGACGCGCAGGGGCACCCGCTGCGCCGTCGTCTCGACGCTGCCAGCGGGATGAATCGCGTTCTGCCGTGCCAAGCTGTCGAACAGTGCATGGGGGGCGATGCCCAGCGTGGCGAGCTTGGCTTGGCTGAAGTCGACGTGGATGCGCTCGTCCTGGGTGCCGTAGACGTTGACCTTGACCACGCCCGGTACCCGCAACAGCCTTTGCCGCGCGCTTTCCGCCGCATGCTTGAGCTGGGCGTAATCGGCTCCCTTTCCGGTCAGCGTGTAGAGCATGGAGTCGACGTCGCCATACTCGTCGTCGATGGCGAGGCCTTGCAGTGTCGCCGGCAATTCGCCGCGCACGTCGGCGATCTTCTTGCGCATCTGGTAAAAGAGCTGCGGCAGCTCCGCGGGCGGGGTCTCGTTCTTGAACCACACCTGAATGGCCGTGAACGACGGCTTTGAATAGGTGATGACCTTG
>JAEYTO010000102.1 GCA_023433925.1 Pseudomonadota bacterium
GCCGTTTGGTTCGCGATTACGAGCGCTTGCCAGAAACAGTGGCCGGGCTTCACTTCGTGGCCTTTGCCTGCCTTATGCTGGCCAAGGTCGCTACTCTTTTCACGGCGGTTCATAACAGCCTCTAGGCTCATGACGGCGGATGCAGGCCGCCGATACGGCCGCGGGCGCTCCTGCAAGCGCTGTTCGCCATGCGTGCACGTCTTCGCCTGTCGCGCACGGTGTTTCCACCACCAGCGCTCCCTGGCATGCTTGGCGGGGAGGAGCCGTGCAGCAATCCGGAAGCGTAACCGCGATGGTTTGCCGCTGGCCCGGCGAGGGTTTGGCCGGCGAGGGAAATCAAGCGCCGGACCCTTGGTATCCGCGAAATGTTGCCGGCAGGTGGCTCCCATGCCGACGGCATGCTAATGAATGGGCGGACGATGCCGTCCCGGAAGGTTGCTGAAGGAGACCCAATGCCTCACAAGGTGGATGCCAAGCATGGGCTGGATGCCTCGCCGCTCATACCTGGCCTCAAGGCCACGAAGGTCGATATCCGTGTGCTTGAGCAGGTCGTGCTCCTGGGCATCGAGATCGCCAGGGAGGGCCGCGAGGGGCGCAGGATCGGAACCATCATGACCTTGGGTGACGCCCAAAGCGTCCTGAAGCATTCGCATTGCCTCATTCTCGATCCGCTCCTTGGCCATGCGGACAAGGTCAAGCATGTCAGCAGCTCGGGCCTTCGCGAGACGGTCAAGGAACTGGCCCAGCTCGACGGGGCCTTCGTCATCTCGGACGAGGGCGTGGTCCTCTCGGCCTGCCGCTTCATCGACACGAGCCATGCTGGAGTGAAGGTCCCGCTGGGGCTCGGCACGCGGCACATGGCAGGAGCGTCGATCTCGAAGCGGACCGGCTGCGTCGCCGTGGTGGTGTCCAAGAGCAGCTGGGTCAGGGTATTCGAGGCCGGCGAGATCGCCAGCGAGATCATCCCCGATATCTGGCTGATCTCGAAGTTCGGAACGCACATCATGGGCAGGTACAGCGAGGCGACCAGCAAGGATCTGAGGATCTTCTCCAAAAACAGTTGAGCAGGGCGGGCAAGCCAGGCTTGTATCCGGCAGGATCGAGGCTGGGCGCGCAGGCGGGCCGTTTCCCGGAGTCCGCCTGGCGATCTGCTGATCCGGATTGCGCAGGCCAGGGCGGGCCGAGGGGCGAAGCATCCTGAGCAATGCGTAAGTCTTGCTCAAGCATTGCGGAGTTTAAAACCGGGCCGCTTCTCCACCAGTCTTCAGGAGGCCTGCGCCCGCCATGGCCGCGCAGCGGTCGTTGAATGGGTTCCCGCCAACGGCGCCGGTCCGGCCGCGCCATGCTCCGATCCTGCCGGAAGAGAATCGTGCGTCATGCCGATCGGGAGATCAGCTTCGATCAGGAGGCCTCTCCGTTGAAGCGGATGGAGATGATTTCGTAATTGATCCTGCCGCGCGGGGCATCCACGACGATCTCGTCGCCGACTTCCTTGCCAAGAAGGGCCTGGCCCACCGGTGACTGGATGGAGATACTACCCTTAGAGGGCTCGGCCTCGTCCGGGCCGAGCAGCTTGTAGCGCTTCTGCTCGCCCGTATCCAGGTCTTCGATCTCGACGGTGGCTCCGAAGATGGCCTTGTCGCCGCTCAAGGTTTTCAGGTCGATGATGTTGAAGTGCGGCATGCGCGACTCGATGAAGTTGATGCGCGCCTCAAGCAGGCCCAACCGCTCGCGGGCGGCATGATAGCCGCTGTTCTCGCGCAGATCGCCCTCCGCGCGGGCGTCGGCGATGGCCTGAATGATCTCGGGCCGCTCGCTCTTCATGCCCTGCAACTCTTTCTCCAGGCGTTGGAACCCCTCGACGGAAATGGGGATGCTGCTCATGTTCCTACCGTGCCTTATCTTTACGATGAATGGTTTTGACCCGGACTGGAAAGCCGGGTGATTTCCCGGTCAGGCGTAACGCTTCCAGGCAAGTCTTCGGTGACGCCGTGTCGGCTGCCGCAAATATAAAGAGCCGAGAGGCACGCCTCTCGGTCCTTTTTTCGTATGATTCCTCGGAACAGCCCCGCCCTGTGGTCTCAGGGCAGACATCGCTTTTTCGTCCGTCCGGAAATCCGCCGTTTTTTAATATTAGACTTTAGACGCCCGACTCGACAAGCTTTTTGTGGGCTTTCCACCGCTCGACCAGCAACAGTGACCAGCAGCAATAGGCTTCCTCTCGCCATGTTGTCCCAAGCCGTTTGACTTTGAAACGCTCGCTCCGGCGTTGACGGCGCAGGTGAATTGCGCCTACGCCTACGCGGCGGCAAGCCATGCCGACACATGGCTTGCAGAGCATTTTCAAAAGCAAATACTCTAGCCTCGCGTGCGCCCAAGAGCCCCTGTCGGCCGGCAATCTCCGCCGGCAATCTCCGCCGGCAATCTCCGCCGGGCCTGAGGGTGGAAGGCCGCCATGGCTTTCTCTTTACGTCTGGAGGGATGCGTGAGCCTTGGGAAGTGGGATGTGCTCGTTCTCGGCGCCGGAGCCTCGGGACTCGTGTGCGCGCTGGAGGCGGCCAGGCGCGGCAGGCGCACGGCCGTGGTGGATCATGCCGCCAGGATCGGCCGCAAGCTGCGCCTGACCGGCGGCGGCAAGTGCAACTTCACCAACCTGGATGTCTCGGCCGACAACTACGAATCCGGGAATCCCCACTTCTGCAAGTCGGCCCTGGCTCGTTTCGACCAGTACGCGACAATGGACCTGCTGGCCTCCCATGGCGTCGCCTGGGAGGAGCGCGAGCACGGCAGGCTGTTCTGCCTAGGCGGCGCCGGCGAGATCGCCGGGCTCCTGACGACTTTATGCAAACGCGAGGGGGTGGAGTTCCTCCTGGAGCGCGCGGTTCGCGGGGCATGCCGGCTGTCAGGGCAAGCCGGACTCGGTGGGCGAGGCAAGACAGGCGGGCAGGACAGACCGGACGAGGCTTTCCGGGTCGCCACGGACCAGGGCGATCTCGCGGCCTCGTCCCTCGTGGTGGCCACGGGCGGACCGGCCTGGCCCCAGGCGGGCGCCACCGGTATCGGCCTGGACATCGCCCGGAGCTTCGGGTTGGCCGTGGTGTCTCCCCGGCCGGCGCTCGTGCCGCTGGTCATGGCCGGGGATTGGCCGCTGGCCGGGCTGGCCGGCTTGGCTCTGCCTGTGACCGTGCGCATCGGCGACAAGGCCTTCTCGGACCACCTCCTGTTCACGCACAAAGGCCTGAGCGGCCCGGCGGCCCTGCAAGCCTCGCTCTACTGGCGTTCGGGCCTGGAGCTGGTCATCGACTTCCTGCCCGGCGCGGGACTGTCCGAATTCCTGGACGGGCTCCCGGACCGCAAGGTCAAGCTGCGCAACGCCCTGGCCAGGCTCTTCCCGGCCAGGCTGGCGGCGGCTTTATGCGGTCCTGGGCTCGGCGAGCGGGCCGTGGCCGGGCTGACGCATGCGGAGCGCGAGGCCGTCCTGGCCAGCGTGCATGCCCACACCGTCACGCCCCAAGGCACGGAAGGCTTTACCAAGGCCGAGGTTACGGCCGGAGGCGTCGATACCCGCGAGCTGTCCTCCAAGACCATGGAGGCCAAGAACGTCCCCGGCCTTTTCTTCATCGGCGAGGTCGTGGACGTCACGGGCTGGCTTGGAGGCTACAATCTCCAGTGGGCCTGGGCCTCGGGCTTCGCCGCCGGCCAGCACGCCTGAAGGCGCGATTGTCGTTTCGGAACGGGTTGGGGCTCGGAGCGGCTTGCGCTTGAACTGGAAGAGAGCGCTGTTCATCCAACCTCCTCCCGCAAGGGAAAATGCGGGCTCCAAGGGCCGCCTTGTCAGGATCGGGCCTTGGTGGGTGGGGTCTGGGGAGGGCGAAGCCTTCCCGGTCTTCGTGCAAGACCACGCTTAGCGCGACAGGCCGATGATTCCCCGCCGGCCCAGCTCGCGCAGGTAGGCGGCCATGGACACCTCGGCCTCGCGCTCGTGCAGGCCGTAGCGCGCGGCGAGCATGGCCGCCAGCTCCTGCGCGGTGCTCCGTCCGTCGAGCCAGCCCCAGACGGCCGAGCCCATCTCGTCCAGCTCCAGCACGCGCCGCATGGGCGCGTCCGAGCGGCCCAGTCTTCTGGCCATGCCCGCGATGAAAGGCCTGAGCGCCACGGGATAGCTGACGCGCACCAGCCCTCCATCCGTGTGCTCGATCAGGACATCTTGGCTGACCACGGGCCTGTACGCCAAGGCCTCGGCCCGGCTCATCTCCGGCTTGGCGACGGGCTTCCTCCGGCTAAACAGTCCCATAGGCCTCCACCACCTTCTTGATCATGGCCTCATCCAGCGGCCGCATGCCACGGGCCTCGACGCACAAGAGCCTGTTGCGCCCCTCGGGCTTCCAGACGCGCAGATAGGCATACGCCGGCCGCCGGAGCGCCAGGGCCGCGGTCCGGGTGAGCCGTCCCGGAGGCAATGGACTGCGCCAGGTCACGCTCTCGGGCTCACCGGTTTCCTCGACCATGAGGCCATGGTGGGAAACGAGAGCCTTGAAGTGCGCGCGACTCCAATGGACCAGACCACGGCCGGCCAGGAGCACGTCGGCGGGCGCGAGTCGGTGCAGAATGAGCCGCTGTTCCTTGTGGCGCAGGATCAGCCGATAGCGGCCGGGCTGGAGAGAATATTCCTCCAGGCCATGGTCGCCCGGAGTCAGGGCGCGCAGGTCGTACACAGCCCAAGGCACGAAGGCCTCGGCCAGATGGCAGCGCAGGGAGCCCAGGACGCTTGCGGTCTGCTCGGCCGGTCCGCCGCACTGGGCCAGGATGGCCGTGGATGAGGCGGCATGGAACAGGAGCGCGCCGAGGCCGCCCGCGTCCGGCCCACCCCAGGCGAAGGCGCGTGCCTCCAGCCCTTCGGCCGGGGACCAGCCGAGCGGGCCGTCCAGGGGCTTGATGCCATCGGACGCGCGGCCATGCGCCTTGGCCAGTCTGCGCAGGTGAGCGTCGAAGGAGAAGCGCCCGCGGATGCGGTTCCAGCGCACGTCGAGCACGGTCTTGAGGCCGTCGGCGAGCTGCAGGCGCTCGCGGCCCAGCGCGGCGAGCTCCCAGCCCGCCGGGCGCGTCAGGCTCAGGCCGTTCCAGGCCAGGAAATGCATGTCGTCGGGCAATCGGTCCATCAGTACGCCAGCTTGTTGAGGGAACTCAGGATGAGGGTGCAGCCCATGGCGAACATGCCCACCAGGCCCATGCCGCAGGAAAAGCCGGCCAGGAGCACTGGCGCGTACTGCCGCCAGGGTTTGCCGTAGCGCTTGAGGAAATAGAAGCGGCCCAGGAGCGCGCCCGCGACCTCCAGCACGTGCGTGTGCGGCGTGGTCTGGCCGAGGCCGCGCACCAGGCCGTACACGAGCATGATCGGCAGGCCGAAGAGGTTGAGGATGTTGTAGAAGACAAGCCCGAGACCCAGGCCCGCGAGCACGATGGGCCCGCTCAAGGCCTGGAAGAAGAGCGAGTTGCCCTCCAGGGTCGAGGTCTGCATGAGCAGCGTGTTCAGGGCTTGCAGGTGCCACAGCTCCGCTGCGTAAGGGTAGGCCGCCGAGGGGATGGGCGCAAGCCGCCACAGGAACTGCGAGAAGAGGATGCTGGCCACGAACACGATGGGCCAGGCGATGACCTCGGCCTTGATGATCCCGCGCAGGCTCGTGCCCGTCAGCTCGATCTGCCGGAACTCGAGCGTGGACTCGGCGTAGTTGTGGATGGGGATGGGCGCGTACCAGATCTCGATGCCCGAGTAGCCGAAGTAGCGCGCGCCGGCGATGAACGAGGCCTCGCGCACCAGGGGCAGGGTCACGAACTGGCCCGTGATGCCCTCCATGCGCGCCGAGACGTAGGAGATGAATGGCGTGTAGATGAAGCCGTACAGGGCGAAGAAGAACCAGGGAAAGCTCGGCACGAGAAGCACGCACAATGCGATGTAGGCCAGGGTGGAGAAGACGTAGATGCCGATGGACAGGAAGAAGTTGATGTCTCCGCGCTCGGGCTTGCCCTGCAGGAGCGTGCGCACCGAGGCCCGGTCCTTGCGCTCGCCGGAGCGGAAGGTCCGCAGCACGTGCCAGATGCCCAGCGCGCCGATGGCCAGGCCCAGTCCGATGGAAAAACTCAAGTAGAAGTCGAAGTTGTTGGCGAAGACCGTCTCCACGGTCTGCATGCCAGGCTGCCAGCGCCGCAAGAGCCCCTGCTCGCGCAGCACGGGGTTGGCCGCGAAGGTGAACAGCACGCCGATGCCGCCGCCTATGACCGCCCAGAAGGGCAGGACCATGCCGATGAACAGCAGTCCCAGGTCGAGCTGCAGGCCCGTGGCCACGGCCGGGAGCCAGCCCTGGGTGTAGGGCGTCAGCTCGATCCAGGGGATGGGGATGATGCTGATGGGCTGGGTGAACACGAGGCCCGAGACCGTGGGCAGGAGTACGTAGACCGCGCCGAAGGCCAGGCCGATGACCCCGCCGATGGAGAACACCCGCCATTTCCAGCTCTTCTCGCGCTCCTCCGTGGACTCGGCCAGGGCCATGGTGCCCAGCGCGCCCACGGGCGCCATGGGGAAGGGCAGCCGCTCCACGTCCGAGGTCAGGCGGTACATGGCGTAACCCAGGCCGAATTGGTCGATGCGCTGGATGAGCTGCGCGCCGAACAGGAGCAGGATGGGGATGAGCCAGTCGCCGTGGAAGAAGGTCCGCCCGGCCAGGGCCTCGGAGCCGATGGCCGGGGCCACCCAATGGGGGATGTATTCCGAGAGCCCGAGCATGCGCGCGGCGTCGGACTGCACGAGGTATTGCTGCCACAGGAGGCCCTGGAAGGGCGAGGCCAGGGCCGCGCCGGCCATGTAGTAGAGCAGGAAGATCTCCTGCTGCTTGAGCTGCGTGTAGGAGCGCTTGGCGATCTCGGCGAAGAGGATGATGGTCACCCAGCGCGCGGCCGGGCCGATTCCCTGGCCGATGACGAGCTGCAAGTACATGGAGCCGGGCATCATGAGGAAGCCGATGAAGATCGCGCCGACCACGGTCTTCCAGTCGAAGCCCTGCTCGAAGTGTTCGGGCGGGGTGAGCAGGTCGCGATATTCGCGGAGTTCCTTGTCCTCGTACATCCGGCTTCCGTTCCTTTCCGTGCGTCCCGCGCCGGACGCTAGTCGGGCATGACCATGTAGCTCGCGCCGGTCCACACGCCCAGCAGCGCGAAGATGCCGCCCATGAGGAAATCGCCCAGGATGAGCCCGAAGAAGAACAGGCGCACGCGGTTGTGCAGGGCGATGCCGCCGTAGCGCAGCACGAGCTGGTTCGCGGCCCAGCCTACGAAGAAGCTGAACCAGAGGATGCGCATGGCCGAGCTGTATGCGGCCAGGTAGCCGATGGGGTGCAGCGGCCACCAGTAGAAACGCTGGTAGCAGGCGAGCAGGCCCAGCATGACCGCCGCTCCGATGGCGGCGAAGAGCATGATGAATGGCCGGGCGTCGCTCGGCACCTCGATGAGCCGTTGCACGTTCTCGTACACGCTCACGGTCGTGGTCGCGGCCCACTCCATGCTCAGCTCGCGCATTCCGTGACGGTGGGTGAGCACGAGCATGGCCGCGAAGCTGGCCACGAGGCCCAGGAGTATGGCCAGCACGATGCCCGCCAGCATGAGCCGTTTGCGCGAAGTCTGCTCGCTGACCTTGGAGGCGTGCAGGAGCGAGGGCATGAGCGACTCGCGCAGGTCGGCGTAGAGCACCTTCTGGGAGGCGGCGGCCACGAGCAGTCCCTGGGCCGTGAACAGCTTGGAGCCCAGGAAGGCCAGGATGGCGTCCAGCGGGGCGGCCGTGAGCGTGAAGTAGGCGATGCCGCCCTGACAGATGACTCGTGTGGCCACGATCATCATCATGTAGAAGGCCAGGAGCAGGAGCAGGGCCATGGGCAGGCTCAGGCCGAAATGGACGCACCAGAAGGCCAGTCCGCAACCGCCGAGCACCAGGCCCCAGAAGGACCAGCGCAGGGACAGCCACTCGGTCTCGCGCTCGGGCTCGGCGCCCGGCACGAAGGCGGCCTTGAGCACTCGCGCCAGATGGAAGCGCGCCAGCCAAAGGGTGAACAGGAAGAACACGACATAGGCCCCTATCATCTGCGTCTCTTCCGGGAAGGTCAGGGTGGGGCCGAAGGACACGCCCAGGGCCGAGGGCGGCACGGCCAGGCCCACCAGGGCCAGGATGCCGAAGACGAGCGAGCCGAGCAGGTGGAAGGACCACAGGCTGAGGGATATCTGCCGCGCGGCCAGGAAGGCGAAGCCGATGAAGGCCGGGTAGATGTAGATGCGCAGCTTGGTGAAGCCGGCGAACAGGCCCGTGGGCGGGAAATATGGCCCGATGGGGATGAGCGTGGGGATGGCCGGCACCTGCGGATGGTAGAAGCTCAGGCCGTTTATCGTGTGCAGGAGCACGGGCGCGAGCAGGCCGAGCAGGAGGTAGCGGTCGGTCAGGAAATTTCCCAGCCGCTGCTGGTCCATGACCTCCTCCATGAACTGGGGCAGGCGCAGCAGCGGGAAGTTCATGCGCTCGTTGGCGATCCACTGGCGGCTGAGCAGGTTCACGATGCAGATCATGACCAGATAGGACAGCAGGATGAACAGGCCCCACCAGGCCAACGGCGTGATCCAGGCCTTCCAGGGGATGCCAGCCAGGATTTCCCACCACTGGAGCTCGTAGCCGCGGTCCAGGCCGTTCCAGAGCGCTTCGACGGCCGCCGGGTCTTGCGGATAGAGGCCCTTCGGCATGATCGGCTGGAGCACCTCCTCCCATCGGTTGCCGGGCGTGGCGAACTGAAAGGGCGCGGTCACGTTGACCAGGAAGGTGCGCAAAAGGCCCGTGTAGGGAATGCCCGAGACCACGATCATGAGCGCCCAGGCGCACAACAGCTCCAGGCCCGTGAGCAGGGGCGGCCGCTTAAGGATGCGCGCCACGGCGGCGACGATGACCATGAGCCAGGCGAAGATGAAGAACGGCGCCAGGGGGAAGTGGCCGCCACCGAGCGGCGTGCCCATGAGATAGATGTTGTTGTAGGGCGTGGCGATGCAGATGAGCAGCCCGAAAGCGATGCCCACCACCAGGGCGCGCAGGCGGATTGTCCTGCCCATGGTCGCCTAGGCCTGTTGCGGTTCTGGACTTGCGCCGGCGATGATCTCCTCGTAGCGCGTCCGGTCCTCGTGGGCCAAGGAGCGCCAGGCCAGGAGCTGCCTGCGCAGGTCGTTGAGGAAGCCCTTGTTGATGCGCCGCCATGCGCCGTGCTCCCCAGCCTCGCGCGTGAGCCGAACCTGGATCTCCAGGAACTCGGGACTGACCGAGGCCGGGCAGAAGATGAGCTGCACGTGCTGGCGCACCCCGAAGTCGAAGGGCGCGAGCCAGACCTTGGCGCTCATCTGCAAGCATTCGTCGTCGCCCGCGCCGGCTAGGGCCGGCACGGGACAGACATAGCGCCAGGCGATGTCGTCCGAGGAGAACAGGCCGTGGGAGATGTCCTCGTGGGCCCGGTAGTAGTCCACGAGGTAGCCGCCCACGCAACGCTGCTCGTCGCGCTTGAGCAGAAAGGGCAGGGTGGCGACCATCTCGTCGCCGTCGGGCGCGGGCATGGACCAGGAGCGGTTCACGTCCGGGATGG
The DNA here is from genome assembly GCA_023433925.1 of Pseudomonadota bacterium. Taxonomy (GTDB): domain Bacteria; phylum Desulfobacterota; class Desulfovibrionia; order Desulfovibrionales; family Desulfovibrionaceae; genus Desulfocurvibacter. Next base: position 9,657 of record JAEYTO010000102.1, read on the forward strand.
CGATCCGGCCCGCCACGCGCGAAGGATAGATGACCGAGGCGAGCACCACGAGGATGACCAGGGCCATGGCCGCGACGCCGCCCAGGGAGGAGTAGTTGGCGGTCATGCCCGCCCACAGGGGCGTGCCCGAGAGCGCCTGGGCCGCGATCTGGGCCACGAGGTAGCCGAGCACCACGCTGATGACCGCATAGGCCAGGGCCTCGGCCACGAAGAGGAAGGACACGTGCGTGGGCGCCATGCCCACCGAGGTGTACACGGCGATCTCGCGCTTGCGTTCGTACACGCTGGCGATCATCGTGTTGAGCACGATGAGCGCCGAGATGAGCACGGGCACGATCACGTTGGGCAACCCCGAGTAGTCCAGGCTGTCGGCGGCGTAATACAGAAACGTCCCGGTTGGCCCGCCTCCCTCCACGATGCCGCAGAACAGGGGTAGCCCGAAGCGGTCCACCATGTGCCGCGCGAGGTCGGGCACGTCTGCCGGGCCCGGCGGCCGGATGGCCATGGCCTTGAGCTGTCCGCCCAGGGCCGAGGCCGTCGAGGCGGGCACGATGACCGTCAGGTCGCCCGCGATGTGCTCGTAGCGGCTTTGGACCGCGCGGATGTCCCCCTGCGACTCGGTCTCCTCGGCCTCCATCTCGGCCACGCCGAGCACTGTCTCGCTGGGGAAGACCACGGGCGTGACCGGCTCCCCGTCCAGGTCCGTCTCGGACGAGAGCCGCTCGCCATCGAACACGCCCGTGACCGTGAAGGGCATGCCCCACAGGCTCACGGCCGCGCCTTCGGGATCGGCGGGGTCGATGCCCAGCCGCTCGGCCATGCGCCGAGGCAGGAGCACGGCCCGCTCCTCGTCCGGCCCGAACCAGCGTCCGGCCGTGAGGATGCGCTCCAGGCCGCTTATGCGCGGCTCCAGGGGCGACAGGCCCACGAGGCCGCGGGCGTTTTCCGATCCGGCGGGCGTTTGAAGCGGCACGAAGGCCCCCGTGGTCCTGGAGTGGCCCTCGAGCCAGATGCGCGGACCGACCAGGGTCGTGTCGCGGAACTTGTTGCGCACGACGGACACGGCCTCGGGCGGCAGCGTCTCCCAGGCCAGCGAACGCATGAGCAGCCCGGCATAGGGCGTCCGGCTGGAGAAGAGGCTTGCGCCCTTCTCGCGCACGCTCTTGACCGCCGTGAAGCTCATGATGGTGAAGGTCAGCAGCACCAGGGTCAGGGTGGTCAGCATGGTGCGCACCTTGCGCCGGCGCAGGTTGCTCACGCCGATGGCGAAGGACGCGCCCAGGGCTTTGAGGCGGCCGATCTCCGCCCCCTTGCTCGCTGTGCGCCGTTGCAGGCCGGCCATCTCGCGCTCGAAGCGCAGGAAAATGATGAGCGACACGAGCAGCGACAGGCCCAGGATGAAGAAGGCCAGGATGACCACCAGCGGGCTGTAGGTCAGCTCGAAGGCCGGGTGCACGTTGTAGATGATGGCGATGACCACGGCCAGGATGCCCAGCAGGGCCAGCAGGCGCTTCTTGATGTCCGCTAGGCCGAACAGGATCCGCTCGGCGCAGTAGGCGAAGGGCACGAACAGGGCCACGTAGAAGAGCACGCCCAGGAGCACGTCGCGCTGGGTGGCCTCCACGTCGTTGTAGACTCGGCTGGCCAGGGACCAGGCCACCCGCGAGGACTCCAGGAAGTCGTCGTGGCGGTGCTCGGCCCAGGCCTTCTCCGCCGCCTCGAAGGCCGCCAGGCCATCCTGGCGCAGGCTTCGGATGCGCTCGTTGACCACCCCGTGCTCCTCCAGGTTCTCGATGCGCGGGATGAGCAGCGCCCACATGTCCTTGGCCGCGTGATACTCGGTGCGCGGGATGAGCGGCCAGCGCTCGGGCAGGTAGCCCACGCCTTCGGGCCGGCTCGGCTCGGCGTTGGTCATGATCATCTTGCGGCCCAGGAGCGAATCCGAAAGGGTGAACTTGAGCGGGATTCCCGGCTCCAGGTAGAAGCTGAGCAGGGTCGATTCGCGCGTGTCGATGCGGCTGTACCAGAAGCGGCTCGGCTCGGCCTCGCGCCGGGCGTCAAAGAGATTGATCTTGGTCATGTACTCGAAGGTGCGCGGCTCCAGGGTGTTGAAGACCGTCATCTGGTCGGCGGCGAACATGGTCAGCCGTGTCTCCTCGAAGAGCCGGTCCATCTTGACCCGGTAGGCGTCCTTGCCCGTGCCCCGCTTGTCGATGGCCCAGAGCGCCTGCCCGCTGGCGGGATCGAAGCGGTAGGCCTCCAGGATGACCTTGCCCACGATGACCTTCTTGTTGCCTACGCCCACGAGGCGGAACGCGCCCTCGGTGTCGGCCATGGCGTGGAACATGCCGTTGTCCTGGTAGGCCTGGATCAGGGTGCCGGGCGCGGGCTGGTCCGGGAAAAGCTCGCCCTGGCGCAGGAACAGGGTCTGGCCGTCCAGGGAGGCGAAGCCCAGACGCGGCCGCTCGTCCGCCAGGAGCGTGGCCGCGCGGGTCAACTCCCCAATGAGGCGGGACGCGAACTCCACCTGGCGTGAGAGGCGCTCAAGGTCCACGCGCCCGATCGTGTCGTAAGGCGTGCCCCACCAGGGCCGTGCGTCGTTGACCGTGGCCAGGCTGATGCCCACGTAGTTGGCCAGGCTGGCCAGCTCGCCGCCCAGGGCCGGCCGGTCGATGAGCCAGCTCTGCCAGGGCCGCAGGCTGTTGGGGCGCAGGGCATTGACGAAGCGCACCCGCGCGCCCTGGCCGGCAACGGCCGCGGCGGCCTGATCCGCCGCGCGGCTGATGGGCGCGAAGGAGCCGCTGTAGTTGCGGTCCGGCCGGATCGTGTACATGAAGCCTTCGTTGGCGAAGGCGCCGATTCCGTCTCCGCCGCTGGACAGGTGCAGGGAGATGCAGGCCGCGACCTCGCGCACCGCCACCACGCCGCGCGCATCGCGCGCGCTGCGCAGGGCTTCGAGCTGCTGCCCGGCGTCCTGGAGGATCGCCTCCTGCGCCTCGCGCACGCGGGGCAGCATGGCCGCGAGGATCTCGCGCTGGGCCGGCGAGACGAGCTCCGGCGGCAGGCCCCAAATGAGCTGGCGGATCCGGGCCCGGTAGTCGCTCAACCCGGAGATGCGTTGCGCCTGGGAGGCCTCGGCCACGAGCCTCAAGCGCGCCAGCTCCCTGGCCACGCGCTCGGCCTCCTGCTTGAGCGCGTCGCTGACCGCCTCGGCCAGCGGGCTCTGGGAGCCCGGCAAGGCCGCGGCTAGCGGATCGGCGTCCCGCAAGGCTTCGAGCACCGTCTCGGCCTTGTTCATGCGCTCGCGCTGGTGGCGCTCCAGGTCGCGCAGGTACTTGCCCTTGGCCTGGATGGCCCACAGGAATTCCCGCCAGCCGGCCAGGCCCTGGGCATGTCCGCTCGTGGCCACCAGGAGCACGGAGCGGCCGGGCGGGTTTTCCTTGAGATGACGCGCCAGGTGGAGCAGCCCGGCGATGGAGGACGCCTCGTCCGCCCCCGGTGACCGGCCGTAGGCCCAGGCCGTGCTGTCGTAGAAGGCCTCCACGATGACCAGCTCATCGGACAGATCCTCGTCCGCGCCTGGGATGAGGCAGAAGATGTTCTCGGCCCGCACCCGCTCCCAGGCGATGCGCGAGGTCAGCCTCGCCTGCTGGTCGGCCATGCTTGCGGCCTGCTCCCTGTAGCCCGGAAAAAGCCGCTCGGCCTCGTCGGCCGTCATGAAAAAGCGCGGGAAGTTGACCGGGGTCAGCTCGCGCTTTTCCTGGAAGCGGCCCTTGATGCTCGGCTCGCGATCCACGTAGATGAGCGCGCTGGCGCCCAGGGCCGCTGCCGTGCGCCAGTCGCGGCCCGAGTCCATGTCCATGAGCACGATGGCGCCCTGCATGGGCTTGCCGCTCATCTCCGAGGGCGTCCCCTGGCCCACGTAGGCCAGCGGCCCGCACAGGCCGGGCGGCGGGATCGCGTCGGGCGTGACGGCGTTGAGCGCCAGCGGCGTCAGGGCCGCCTGCCGGTCGCCGACGGTCAGGCTGCTTCCGCGATGGATGCGCACGGGCGTGAGGAAGGCATGCCGGCCCACGTTCTCGAAGCCCAGGGCCTTGAACTGGTCATGGATGCACTGGGCGGCCTTGGCCGCGCCCGGCGTGCCCGTGCTGCGGTCGCCCAGGGCCGAGAAGGCGGCGACGGCCTCGGCGACCTCGGGCAGGGGCTTGGCCGCGGCCTGCGCCGAAAGCAGCCCGGCCAGCAGGGCGGCCAGCAGGGCCGGCCATAAACGGCGCACGATTCCCGGCGAGCTTCGTCTGGCGTGGCGGGGCCGGGCGTGTGACATGGTCTTCACGTCAGCTCGCTCCGACCTTGCTGGAGATTGCGCCGACCTCGATCTTGAGTTCGGAGCGGTTTTCGATGCGGTCGATGCGGCCGTCCACGATCCAGACCACGCGATCCGAGACGTTGAGCATCTTGTAGTCGTGGGTGGCCGTGATGACCGTGACGCCCTGCTCGCGGCTCAAGGTCTTGAGCAGGCTGATGATCTCCTCGCCCGTGGACAGGTCCAGGTTGCCGGTGGGCTCGTCGGCCAGGATGATGGCCGGAGCGTTGGCCAGCGAGCGGGCGATGGCCACGCGCTGCTGCTGGCCGCCCGAGAGCTCCTGCGGCTTGTGGTCGAAGCGCTGGTCCAGGCCCACCAGGCGCAGGAGCCGCAGGCCCCGCTCCACTGCCTCGTCGTTGCCCGCGCCGCCGAAGATCATGGGCAAGGTCACGTTCTCCAGGGCGGTCATGACCTGGATGAGGTTGAAGGTCTGGAAGATGTAGCCGATCTTGCGGTTGCGCAGCCAGGCCAGCTCGTAGGCGTCGAGCTGGGCCACATCCACCTCGTCGATGAAGACCTTGCCGCTGGTCGGCTTGTCCAGGCCGCCTATCATGTTGAAGAGCGTGCTCTTGCCCGAGCCCGAGGGGCCCATGATGGACACGTACTCGCCGCGCATGATCTCCAGGTCGATGCCGCGCAGGGCCTCGACCTCGACCGAGCCCATGCGGAAGGACTTGCGCACGCCCATGACCCGCACGATGGTGAGGCCTTGCTCCCGGACGCCGCCAGCGGTCACGCTCGCCCCCTCATTCCTGGACACGCATGGCCTCCACCGGCTGCATGCGCGCGGCCACGATGGCCGGGTAGACCACGCCCGCCAGGCTCAGGAGCAGGCCCGTGGCCGCGGCCATGCCCAGCGACGCCGCCAGGTCCGCGCCGGAAACCGTTGACAGCGATGCGGTCCCGAAGCGCGTCAGACCTGCCAGCAGAGCGGCTAGCGCGCCCATGAGCGCGCCGGCCGCCGCGCCGATTCCCCCCTGGATGCCTGCCTCCAGCAGGAAGAGCCTGAGCACGAAGCTGTCCAGCGCGCCGAGGCACTTCATGGTGCCGATCTCGCGGAAGCGCTCGGTGACGGCCATGAGCTGGGCGTTGACGATGCCGACCGTGCACACGAGCAGCGACAGGAGCACGATCCAGCGTTCCGTGGGGCTGCTGCCCGCCTCGGTCATGCCGGGCCGCGGGTCGTAGCCGGCCTTGCCGAGCATCTCGCGCAGGCCCGGATCGCCGCAGCGGAGCATGCCCGAGGCCACGTCCGAGGACACGAGCACGTAGCAGAGAAAGGCCACGGCGAGCACCAGGGTCAGCACGGTGATGAGCGAGCGGAAGAAGCGCACGCGCAGGCTTTTCAGGCTGATCTCCAGGGACTTGCGGAAGGGCAGGACGACCTGTTTGGCGATTCGCCCCCGGCGTCCGCCGCCGTTCACCCGCCCGTTGCCGCTCATGTGCCGTCTGCCTCCGGACATCGTGTTGTTTCGATCTGGAACCGCATTGTCCACCGTATCCCAAGATCGGGAAAAAGCAACCGAGCCGGGCTGCAACGTCTGACTGCTCACGGCAGAAGCTCTGCCGGGTGGGCGACCCGCAGCCCGTGTTGCTTAAGGCCCGCCAGCAAATGGTCCAGGAACTCCAAGGCGGCCCGGTTCATGCGCTGGTGATGGATCATGATGCCGCACGGCCCCGAGGTCAGGCCCTGCTCCAACTCCGCCAGCAGGGCGTCGAGGGCGGCCTCGGCCGTGGGCTCCTTGCGCGTGTGCAGGTCCACGCTCACGGGCAGCTCGGCCAGTCCCGGCGGCGCGGACGGGCGCGCGCCCTGGCTGCGCGACACGGCCCGGAAGCCGAGGCTCGCCAGGGCCTCCAGGGTTTCCGCATCGCAGCGGTTCCAGGGCGGCGTGAACATGGGCCTGAAGCGATGGCCAAGGCGTTGCTCCAGGATATCGCGGCCACGGGCGATGTCCCGGCGCTTGGCCTCGGCCGGCCGTGAAAGCCCGAACTCGCTCTTCTTGGGCGAGGACTCCGTCGGCTCATGGCTCACATGGCGGAATCCGTGCTGGTGCAGGAACCACAGCGAGCCGCCGGGGGCGACCAGCCGCTCCAGTTCGGCCTGGCGCATGGGCAACCAGGCCGGAACCACGGCCAGGGCCAGCGGCGTGCGGTGGCGGATAAATGTCTCGACGAGGCTGGCGAAGCCGGCGCTGGGCAGTCCGACGTCGTCGGCCCGGAAGAATACCCGCGTCCGGCCATCCGCGCGCTCCAGGAGCCGGTCCAGCCGATCGAGGGCCTCAGCGGGTGGTTGCAGCCAGGGCATGGCGGGCGCATATACGGTCATGCCGCAAGCTCCCGCAGCAGTTTGGCCGTGCAGGCCGCGCCGTCGATGCTCACGGGAGGCGGCCCGGCGCGCCTGCCCTTTTCCAGGGCCTGGACCATGCGTTCGGCAAGCCGCTCGGGTGCGAGGTCTGCGTCGGACAGCACTGACAAGGCCCCGAGCCGCTCCAGTCGCTGAGCGCGCATGCGCTGCTCGCGGTTCTGGGCAAAGGGCCAGGTCAGGGCGGGCACACCCGTGGCAAGGACGTTCATGGCCGTGTTGTAGCCGGCCTGGCTCACGGACAGGTCCGCCGCGTCCAGATAGTCCAGGAAGCGCTCGGTGAAGCGCCGCACTGTCACGCCGGGCGCGGACCCTGCCAGTTCGGCCAGCTCGCGGTACTCGGCCTCGTCCATGTACGGCCCGCTGAAGATGAACAGCCGTGCCCAGGACAGGCCCAGGCGGGCGAAGGCCCGTAGCGTGGCGAAAAGAAGCTGGCCGCCGACCTTGCCGCCTCCGGCGCTGGCCACGATGAGTTTTTGGCCGTCCAGGCCCAGCTCCCGGCGCAGGGCCGCGCCCGCCCCAGGCTTGGGCCTGGGAGTCACGAAACCCGTGTAGCGCACCGGGAGGCGCGCCTCGTCCAGGCCGCCGAAGGTCTCCTCCAGCCTGAGCAGGGCCGGGTCGGCGTGCACGGCGAGCAGGTCGAAGTGCTCGTTGAGCCGCTGGACCACGCGCGCCTCGTACTTGGCACGGTCGCGCTTCTCCACGAGGATGTCGCGCAGGCTGCAGGCGACCTTGACCGGCCCATGGCGGCCCGCGCGGATGCTCTTGAGCAGGGGCATGAGCTCGAAGCTGAACTGGTTGCGGCCGAAGGGGAACAGCTCCACCAGGAGCAGGTCCGGCGACACGGCCTGGAAATGCTCCGCCAGGAGCCGCGTCCGCTCGGCTTTGACATCCTCCAGGGACCGGCCGGACTCCAGGGGGAACAGCTCCGAGAAGTCGTCGCGCATCATGAGCCCCGGCAGCCGGAACAGGGATACGTGCGGCGGCAGCGCGGCCCGCACCTCGGGGCCGCCCGAGACCATGTCCACCGTGTCCCCGGCCATGGCCCGGGCGAGCTCCAGGCTACGGAAGAAGTGGCCCACGCCGAGCACGTGCTGGCAGTAATGGACGATCTTCACGAGACGGCCGCCGTTTCTGACAGGGGCCAGCCGGCCCCCAAGATGTGCAGACCCTGCCCGTCCAGGCCCAGCAGGTGCAGCCAGTGGTCCCTGCCCAGGAGCGGGCTGCCGGGCAGCATCGCATGCCCCTGGAGGTGGTAGACGAGACACTTGATGACGCCTTGGTGCGCGACGACGAGCACGCTCCAGCCGGGCCAGCGGCGGCCGGCGTCCTCCAGGGCATCCAAGGACCGGGCCAGCACCTCGCGCCGGCTCTCGCCGCCGGGCGGCCGGAAGTCCCAGCCCTGCCTGGCCTGCTCGGTGAACTGTCCAAGAACGGTGATCTCGGCCAGAGGCAGGCCAGACCATTCGCCCCAGTCCTGTTCCCGAAGGCGCGCATCGGTGACGCACGGAAGGTTGCGGCCCTGGGCCACGATCCCGGCGGTTTCCGTGGCGCGGCGCAGGTCGCTGCTCAGCACGGCCTGGAATTCGTGGTCCCGCAGGGCCGTGGCCCAGGATCTGGCCATCTCCCAGCCCATGGGCGACAGGGGCACGTCCCGTTGGCCCTGGATGCGTTGCTCCTCGTTCCAGGCCGTGGCGGCGTGCCGCATGAGCAGGAAGCGCGTCACAGCCATCAGTCCCTCCTTGGGCGCATCCGCGCCAGCTCGCGCAACGTGGACTCCACCTCGCGGTAGTTGCGGTTCAGGTCGTGGCGCTCGCGCACGCGGTCGGCCGCCGCCCGGCCCAGGCTCTCGCGCAGGCCCGCGTCATCCATCAGGCGGGCCATGGCCGCGCCGAAGGCCTGCTCGTCCATGGGCGGGCAGAGCAGGCCGGTCTCTCCATGGGTCACCACCTCGGGGATGCCCCAGCCGTCGAAAGCCACCACGGGCAAACCGCAGGACTGCGCCTCCAGGAAGACCATGCCCAGCGACTCGCGGATGCCGGGGAAGGCGAACAGGTCCGCCGCGCTGTAGCACTCGCGCAATCGCTCCCTGGGCACCTTGCCCAGGAACACGGTCCGGCCGGGTAACCGCTCGCGCGCCAGGGCCTCCAGCCGGGGCCGCGTGACCCCGTCGCCGGCGATGGCCAGGAGGAAGTCGCGGCCTTGGGCCGCCAGCCGGCCGCAGGCCTTGATGAGGAAGGCCAAGCCCTGGGTCTTCACGTCGTCGCGGAACATGGCCGTGGCCATGACAACGGAACGATTCCCTGCGCCCCATTGGGCGCGCAGCCGCTCCCGCGCGGCTCCGTCGAAGGCGAACTGCTCCGGGAAGATGCCCGGCGCCACGTAGCGCAGCCGGTCCTGGGGGATGATGCGCCGCAGGTTGGCCAGATCGTCGAGCTTGTTGGTGAAGACCACGGACGCGGCCTGTAGAGCCGCGCGGTTGAGCTGAAAGCCCGGCCATGTCTTGAGACTGCGGCGCACCTTGGTGGAGTAGATGCCTTGGAACACTGCGTAGGGGATGCCCAACCTGCGCGCGCAGACCGGCCCGAGCAGGTCCGGAGCTTTGTAGTAGGTGTGGTAGCTCAGCCACAGGTCGCAGCCCGAGGCGCGCCTCACGGCCTTGGCGCACTTGATGAGAACTCGGGGCCACAGCCAGGGTTTCCAGTAGATCCAGCGGCTGCGCAGGCGGCTGGCCAGGAGCACGTCGTTGTCACGGCTCAGGAAATCGAACAGTCCCGTGCCGATGGTCAGGTCGCCGGATGGGTTGGCATGGCCAAGCGGCTTGAAGGGGGCATAAAAAGCGATGCGCACGGGGTCAGGCTCCGGGGATCTCGCTGCGCAGAATGCCCGCCAAATTCTGGATGAGCCGTTGGTTGTCGAAACGCTGACGGACCCTGTCCCGCGCGGCCGGGATCACGCGCCGGCGCAGCTCCTGATCCGTGAGCGCCCGCTCCAGGGCGTCGGCCATGGCCTCGGGGTCGTCCGGCGGCACGAGCAGGCCCGACAGGCCATCCTCCACGAGCTCCGGCAGAGCCGATACCGTGGTGGCCACCACGGGCACGCCCATGGCCATGCTCTCCACGAGCACGTTGGGGATGCCGTCGCGGTCGCCGCTGGACGTGACTCGGCAGCCCAGGACAAAGGCGTCGGCCCGCCGGTACTTCTCCCTGACCGCCTCATGGTCTTGCGCGCCGGTCAGGCTGACCATGCCGCCCAGGCCTAGCTCAGCGACAAGCGCTTCCAGCATGGCGCGGTCTTCCCCTGCGCCCACGAGCTCGTAGCGGAAGGCGATGCCGCGCCGATTGAGCAGGGCCAGGGCCTTGAGCACCGTGGGCAGGCCCTTCTTGCCCGTGAGCCTGGCCACGGTCAGGATGGTGTACGGCGGCCTGGCCGTGGCGGTGCGGCCGTTGGGCGAGAAGAAGCCCAGATCGATGCCGTGGTAGACCGTGCGCACGGGCGTCCGGCCGCTGCCCAGGCCGGAGAGGTAGGCGCGGTTGCGCTCGGTGCAGGTGACCACGAACCTGGCCCAGTCGATCTTCTCGGCGAGTTGGACCGGCTCCTGGGTCCAGATGTCCTTGGCATGGGCCGTGAAGCTGAAGGGCAGCCCGCTCAGCACCGAGGCGAACAGGGTCACGGAGGTCGGGGAATGGGCGAAGTGGGCGTGCAGGTGGGTGATGCCCGAGCCGGGCAGGATTTTGCGCGCCACATAGGCGCCCTGGAGCAGGTGCTTGAACGTGGCCAGCCGGCGCGTACGCCGGAATCTGCGCCAGGCCAGCCCCAGCGCCTCGCGGGTTTGCCGCGGCCGATCAAGCAGCAGGGCCAGAAAGGGCGGCAGCAGGCGGTGCAGTCCGGTCCACAGCTCGCTCGGCAGGTAGTCCACGCGGGCCCGGATGCGTTGCACGCCCTCGTGCGCGAAACCTTCGCGCCCAGGGCGCATGGAGATGACCTGGATGCGGAAGCCCAGGGACTCCAGCAGGAGGATCTCGTTGGAAATGAAGGTTTCCGAGATGCGCGGATAGCCCTTGAGGACCATCCCGATGACGCCGCTTCCCATCAGCTTGTCCCTGCCTGGAAGGCGGCCAGCCGCTGGCGCATGACCTCCAGGCCCGTGAAGCGGAAGTTGCGGACCGCCTCGGCGTAGTGTGTCGGGTCCGTCAGGAGCGCCTGCACCTTGTCCATGAGCAGGTCCGGCTCCAGTTCCTGCCAGGGCAGGTAGTCGGCCAGGCGCTTGGCCTTGAGGACCTGGGCGCGGATGAGCTGCTCCATGCGCGGAGTATCTCGCGGCACGATGAGCGAGACCTTGCGCTGGCTGAGGATCTCGCAGGCGGTGTTGTAGCCGCCCATGCTCACCACGACGTCGGCGGCAGCCATGAGGTGCTCCATGTTCCGGCAGAAGTGGTAGTAGCGCACCCCCAGCCGCTTGGCGCGCGCGGCGATGTCCTTGCGCTCGGCCGTGGGCATGAACGGGCCGGTGACCACGATGCTGCGGTGCGCGGGCGGGCGCGACGAAAGCTCCAGCGCGCGCAGGTAGGTGTCCATGAGCTTGTAGCCGTCGCCGCCGCCGCCCGTGGTCACGAGCACGAGCTTGCCCTTGCCGTCGCCCTGGCAAATGTCGCCGTTTCCCCCGTTTTCCCCATTCCCGTTGATGAGCGGCTTGCGCGGGATGTAACCGGTGAAGACCATCTTCCTGCTGATGCTCTCGGGAATCTCGTATTCGCTGATGGGATCATACATCTCGCGGTGGCCGTAGACCCAGATTTCGGAGTAGTACTTTTCCAGGGCGTCATAGACGCGCTTGCTCCGCCAGTCCTCGATGGTGCTTTGCGCGTCGTCCATGATATCCCGCAGCCCGAGCACGGTGCGGCAGGAAATTTCGCTCGTGTTCCGCAGCCACTTGAGAGCCGGAATGACCTCGCGCTTGAGGCCCAGGGGCGCCTTGTCCACGATGAACAAGTTTGGCTCGAAGGCCTTGGCCGTGGCCTTGATGATGCTCTGGCGGATGTCCATGGCCTGCTGCGCCTCGATCCGGATGGAATGGGGCAGATAGACGTCGTTGCTCTTCTTGATCATGCCCGGGATGCGCACGAAGTCTATCTGCTCGGGGAAGTCGAAGCGGCCGACGATGGGCGAGCCCGTGAGGATGAGGATGTTCACGTTCGGCCGCCGGAGCTGGGAGGCGATGGCCAGGGTCCTGCGGATGTGCCCCAGCCCGTAGGTGTCGTGGGAATACATAAGGATCTTGAAGGTGTCGCTCATCGCTCCCCGTCCGCCCCCGCCGCTCGCGGCGTCTGCCTGCCGGCCCGGCGCGCCTCGTCAGAGGCCGGTCACGGGCATTCTCATCATTTTTGAAGCAAAAAGAATTTTTTGTCCACGAGCTTATTGTTTTTGACACCATGGGCCGTGGCGCGCATGAGGGATGCACGGGTTTCCGGAAGCGTTCGTTGCCGCTTCATGCGGGAGCATGTAGAGAGGTCTTGCTTCAGGTGGCGCAAGCTCAAGCGATGTGCATGGAAAGCTCATGAAATCTTGGATCGAACGCACGACGAAGGCCCTGGCGCGGGACGAGAGCGCGCGGATCGCCAAGGTTCTGTCGCCCTTGCCGCGCGATGTGAGCGTGCTCGACGTGGGCAGCGGCTTTGGCCGCAAGATGCGGCTGTTGCGGGAGCTTGGCTTTCCCAGGGTGGAAGGGGTGGAAAAGAATCCCGCCCAGGTGGAGCACGCCCGGCGCGAGGGCCTGCTCGTGCACGACGCCGACGCGTTCCGCCGGGGCGCCGGCCGGGAGGTCTACGACCTGCTCGTCATGTCCCATGTCATCGAGCACTTTCCCTTCGACGGGCTCCTGGAGTTCATGGGCGAATACCTCGACCGGCTCCGGCCGGGCGGCTGGCTGCTCGTGGTCACGCCCCTGCCGCACAGGGACTTCCATCTCGACTTCGATCACGTGAAGCCGTATTGCCCCCAGGGAATCAAGGACTTTTTCGGCTCGGGCGACGAGCAGGTGCAAGCCTACTCCCGGCACAGCCTCAAGCTGCTGGACATCCGCTTCCGGCGCAGCCCCTGGCGTTTGCGCATGAGCCGCGCGCTCCTGCTCAAGCAGGGCGATCTCGCGCCCAGGCTGTGGAATCTCTTCCTGGCCCTGGCCTTCCGCTGCTCGGGCAAGCTCCTGGGCCGCAAGACCGGCTGGATCGGCCTTTACCGCAAGCGCTAGGGCGCCATGCGGCATGCCTGGCGGTTCATGACGCCCAGGTTGGCCAGAACCGACTTATTTGATGCCCGGCTTGACCGCATGGGTGTCATCTCTCGTGTCAGGCGCGTGCGGTGTCTTGCGAAAGGCTCGCACGCGCGTCTTGAGGTTGCCGTCCTTGAATCGGCCTGGGCAGTCGGTCCGCAGTTCCCACTCCTGTCCCAGGACTTCGGCCGCGTATTCCAGGACTAGCATGCGGCCCTGCCGGAGGAAGCGGCTCGGATACAACGCCTCCAAGTCACTGGAGGCGCATCCAAGCCCGTCGCGCACATGGTACTCGGGCCTGAGCGTGAGGAGCATCTCCTGGCGCGAGACGCGCATCAAGGCCTCCAGGCAGGCCCGCACCTTGCCCTTGGCCACCACGGACCTGCCGATGAAATCTATGAGCATGCCCAGGTCGAAGCGCTCGCCCAGATCCGTTTTGAGGAAATCCACGACCTTGAATTCAATGTTCCGCAAGCCGTGATCCCTGGCCAGCATGCGGCAGCCCGTGATGACCGAGAGGTCGATGTCCACACCCACGACCCTGGCCGCCCCTTGTCTCGCCGCGAGCAGGGCATAGGCCCCCAGGTTGCATCCCAGATCCACGACGCCGCGGCCGGCGAGGCGGATATCCTCCAATGTCTCGGGCAGAATGTCCGCGAACCTGCCGCCGCCCCTGCGCAGCAAGGTTCCGCCATGATCATGCACCGGCCGCCAGACGCTCTCCGGCGGCAAGCTCAAGATATAGCGTTTCAGCTCATCCGATTGGCGCGCCATCTTCCACCCCTCCCATCTCTCGTCGCCGCAAGGCGCGGAATGCTCCAGATGTCCTTGTCCCGGCTTGCGGGCTTGGCGTCAAGCGCCGGCAATATATTCAGCGGGCCTGGTTCGGACTGTCTTTGATCGCACACGCCAAGTGGCCATGTTCTTGCAAAAGCGACAGGTCGAAAGATCGGCAGGATGGCCATGGCTTTTGACCTGCCTCCTTTAGCAAGCCGGAACGCATGCATCTCGCGGCGGGTGGATAATCAGAGGCGTCCATAAGCAGTGCAAATGCGTTCAAATAGGTGGCAGGGCAATGGAGCAGTGAATTCAGCCCCGTCCATTAGATTTTTTTCTCTTGAAAAAGTAAGCTCGACAGTTCATCCTCATGGTTCTTGAATTGCCATGACACGATATCGATTCAACCAGGGCCGATCCAAGGCTCGGCCCTGCCTGTGCCTGCGCGCGGGCTCGCGAGCGATGCGGGTTGTCCATGCCGTGGCGCGCAAGCTTGAACGGACTGGGAATGTCTCCGCAAAGACGTGAAGCCGAGTGAGGGGAACAATTGGACGCACGGAGCATGACGACCGCGAATGCGTCGCTTGCGCACCTTGGCGAGATTCTCGCGAGTGTCGCCAGAGCCGTGGGCCAAGCCATCGGCAATCGTGAAGGAGAGTTCCTCGCCCTGGGAGCGAGCCTCCAGGAGTTCACGCGCACCGTGTCCAGGCTGACGGCCCAGGCTTCGGAAATCGCGGAGCTGACGTCGGGCGAGGAAATCGACCAGGGCGTCGGAGAACTGACCGCCGAGCTCGACCATATGCGCGGCATCGTGGCCCGTGGCTCGGAGAGCCAGAGCCTGCTGGAGCTCGATGCCATCATCGACGTCTCGCGCCAGCTCAACGCTCTGACCCAGGATTTCCGGCGCATCGTCAAGAAGCTCCAGATGCTCGGCATCTCCACGCGCATCGAGAGCGCCAGGCTCGGCAGCCTGGGCCGCGGCTTCACCACCCTGGCCGACGACGTGGACAAGCTGGCCCAGAACATCGTGTCCCACTCGGCGCAGATCATCCAAAAGTCCCAGTTCCTGTGCGAGCTCGTGGGCTCGGTGCGCGGGCGCACGGACGTCATTCTGGCCGCTCGGCAGGAGTGCTCCACGGACATCTTCAGCTGCATCGAAGACAATCTCCGCTCGCTGGTGGACGTGGCCCGCAAATCCGAGCAGGTCTCGGCCGATCTGCCGGACAAGGCGCGCGACATATCGAGCGAGATAGGGGAGATCGTCTCTTCGCTCCAGTTCCACGACATCGTGCGCCAGCAGGTGGAGCACGTTGTCGAGGCCCTGGAAGAGGGCCTTGGGCTGCTCGCGCCTTATCTCGATGCGGAGATGCTGGATAAGGACGGCAAGGATGTGGTGGGCTGGCTGGCGGACGTGTGCGCCCTCCAGGCCTCCCAGCTACGGAATGCCTCGGAGACGCTGTCCACCGCCGTCGAGCGGCTGCGCGGGCATATGCGGGGCATCGCCCGGCATGCCGCCGAGCTCGGGCGGTCTTTGTCCGAGACGGTTTCGGCCGGGTCGGACGGGGGCAACGCGTTGGACCTTATCGAGCAGAGCGTCGCGCGCGCCATGGGCTCCATGCGTAAGTACGCGGAGCAGGGCGGGGCCGTGAGCGCGATCATGAACGACGTGGCGAGCACCATCTCCGAGATGTCCTCTTTCGTGAGCGACATCGAGGACGTCGGGGCGGAGATCGAGCTCATCGCCTTGAACGCGAGCGTCAAGGCCGCCCATACGGGCGAAGAGGGCAGGGCCCTGGGCGTGCTGGCCCAATCCATTCAGCACCTGTCCGTGGAGGCCAGGAACCAGACCGAGGCCGTGTCCTCGGTGCTCATGCGCATCGCACAGGCCTCCGAGGCCCTGCTCCAGAATGCCGACAAGCATCTCGACAACGACCAGGTGGACGTCATGATCGGGCGCTTGGGCGAGCTTACGAACTGTCTGCGCGGAGTCAGGAGCCGGGTGGACACCGGCCTGGCGGGCACAGGCTCCCTGGTAGAGGGATTGGCGAGCGACATCGGGGAAACCGTGGAGGGCATCGCCTTCCATCACGACATGGTTCGCGGGCTCGATGAGGCGCGGGAGCGGCTGGCGCAGGTCGGCCAGGAGGCCCGGCGTCTCGTTCCCCGCAGCGAGGATGCGCGGCGCTCGGAGCGCCTTACGGCCATGCTCGACAGATACACCATGGATGCCGAGCGCATCATCCATATGAACGCCCTTGGCCAGGGCGACGGGCCTGGGAATTCCCTGGCCAGCATGAAGGGGCCCGGCGCCCTGGCCGGAATGAGCCGCGCGGACAAGGGAAAGGCCACGGCCGGGGATGCGGCCAGGCCCGTGGGGCAGGAGTCGCCCAGCGGGGCCGAGATCCTCGGCGACAACATCGAGCTGTTTTAGGAAATCGCACGCTGCGGGCCGCACGGAGGCTGACATGGGTGATTGCAGGAGGGAAGGCGGCAAACTGGTCCTGGAGGGGGAATTCACCATTGAGCACGCGGCCGCGCTCAAGGACTGCCTGTCCGATGCCGCGGCGGCCGGAAGGCCCCTGCTCGTGGACCTCGCCGGTGTGACCAGGGCCGATGTCTCCCTATTCCAGCTGCTGGCCTCCCTGGCCAAGACACTTCGCGAGAGAGACGCGGAACTCCAGTGTTCCGGCATGAACGAGCACCTCTCGTCGCTCGCCGCGAGCGCGGGGGTGAAGGACGCCTTGCCGCTACGCATCGATTAGGGAGGATGAACCGGATGCCGAAGACGATCATGACCGTGGATGATTCCGCCAGCGTTCGCCAGATGGTCAGCTTCACACTGAAGAACGAGGGGCACAACGTCATCGAGGCCGTGGACGGCAAGGATGCCTTGGGCAAGCTCACGGGGCAGGTGGACATGATCATCACCGACCTGAACATGCCCAACCTGGACGGGATCGAGCTTATCAGGCAGGTACGCGCCAAGCCGGCCTACAAATTCATTCCGATCATCATGCTGACCACCGAATCCCAGGCCCAAAGGAAACAGGAGGGCAAGGCCGCCGGCGCCACGGGCTGGATCGTCAAGCCCTTCAAGCCCGAGCAGCTTCTCGCGGTGGTGAGCAAGGTTCTGCGTTAATGCGCGTTGCGATTGAACTGAGAAAGCAAACTCCCCCTTCCTGAAACAGAGGGGTGCAGGGGAATTATTCCCCTGCCGGGAGAGAGATTGAGAAAGGGCAGCGCCCTCTCTCAATTCATTTGCAAAGTGCTCTAAAGGCCGGGCGGCCGCGAAGCAGCGGCGCCCAGGCCGATTCCACGGCTCGGCGGCCGCCCGCCGGCTGGAGGAGAGAGGTGTCATGTCCCGTGACGAATTGAACAGACAGGCGTTCAAGGAGGAGGCGTTCGAGCTCCTTGCGGAGATGGAGAGCGCCCTGCTCGAATTGGAGGCCGTCCCGGATGACCGCGACATCATCGACCGCGTCTTTCGGGCCATGCACACGGTCAAGGGCTCGGGCTCCATGTTCGGCTTCGACGATATCGCCAAGTTCACCCACGAGGTGGAGACGGTCTTCGATCTGGTGCGCACCGGGCAGCTTGAGGTGAGCAAGGAGTTGCTCGACTTGACGCTGGCTGCCCGCGACAGGATCCAGGCCATGCTCGGCGACTCTCGGGCAGGCACGGACCAGGACCCGGCCGCCTCGCAGAGGATCGTGGACGCGCTGCACGCCCTGCTGGGCCAGGCCGCCCCGCTGGCGGCCGAGTTCAAAGCCGGGGAGAAAACCGTAGCACAGCCGGCCGCGGCCAAGGCCGGCGACATGCAGATTTTCCGCATCCGCTTCAAGCCGGCCAGGAACATCTTTCTCACCGGCACGAATCCCCTGGGGCTCCTGGAGGAGCTTGCCGGTCTCGGCGTCTGCCGCGTCACGGCGCATCTGGAGGACGTGCCCCCTCTATCGGCGTACGAGCCCGAGGCGTGCTACGCCTGGTGGGACGTGATCATCGTCACGGCCGCCAGCCGGCAGGCCCTGCAGGACGTGTTCATCTTCGTCGAGGACGACAGCGAGATCGAGATAACCAAGCTGGAAACCCGCGCCGATGCCGGTGGCGAGAGCGGGCACAAGAAGCTTGGCGAGATCCTCGTGGACCGGGGCGACATCACCGAGGATGATCTGCACAAGGCCCTGACCAGCCAAAAACGCATCGGCTCGATCCTCACCGAGAGCGGTGTGCTCAGCGAGGCGCAAGTGGCCTCGGCCCTGGCAGAGCAGGCAGCCATCAAGGAAAGCAAGCCCACCGTCGCGCGCAAGGCCCAGGAGGCGGTCTCAAGCATCCGCGTGGCCGCCGAGAAGCTGGACAAGCTCGTGGATCTGGTCGGCGAGCTGGTCATCGTGCAGGCTCAGATCAGCCAGTACGTGGTCCAGCGCAGCGACCCGCACATGGCCAGCCTGGCGGAGCAGCTCGAACGCCTCTCGGACGAGTTGCGCGACAGCACTCTTGGCATCCGCATGCTGCCCATTGGCACGACCTTCAGTAAATTCCGCAGGCTGGTGCGCGATCTCTCCGACGAGTTGGGCAAGGAGATCGAGTTGGAGACCGAGGGCGCCGAGACCGAGCTCGACAAGACGGTCATCGAGCGTCTTGGCGACCCGCTGGTGCATCTCCTGCGCAATTCCATCGACCATGGCCTCGAACTCCCGACCGAGCGGCAGGCGCAAGGCAAATCCCGGCGCGGGACCATCAAGCTCACGGCCGAGCATTCGGGCGGCGACGTGTTCATCCGCATCACCGACGACGGCAGGGGCCTGGACCCCGGAGCCCTGCTCGCCAAGGCTGTGGAGCGTGGCCTCATCGCGCCCGACGCGGAGCTGAGCGAGAAGGACATCTTCAACCTCATCTTCCTCCCCGGTTTTTCCACGGCCAAGGCGGTGACGAGCGTGTCCGGCCGGGGAGTGGGCATGGACGTGGTCAAGCGGGCCATAGATAGCCTGCGCGGGAGCATCGACATCGCCAGCAAGAAGGGCTTCGGCACGACCATCACCATCAAGCTGCCGTTGACTTTGGCCATCATCGACGGCCTGCAAGTCAACGTCGCGGACGAGTACTACGTGATCCCGCTCTCGCTCGTGGAGGAGTGCGTGGAGTTGGCCAGGACAAGCGGAAACGGCCGCCGCGAGCAGCGCATCATCCACCTGCGCGGCGAGATCGTACCGTTCATCAGCATCCGCGAATGGTTCGACATCCCGGGCACGGCGCCGAGCATCGAGCAAGTGGTCATCACCGCCCTGGGCGAAACCAGGGTGGGCATCGTCGTGGACCAGGTCATCGGGGAGCATCAGACAGTCATCAAGTCCCTGGGCCGGGTCTACCGCGAGATCGAGGGCATATCCGGCGCGACCATCAAGGGCGACGGAAGCATGGCCCTCATCCTGGACATCCCCAGGCTGGTGCGCTCTGTGCTGGAAGCCAAGGCCTAACCGGGCCTGCCGCGGGCGGGCAGGGTTGGTTGCGTTCCGAGATGCGGTCAAATGATGAGCAGGGCTGGTCAGAGTAATGTCCGGTAGAACGGAGGAACCCATCCAGGAGCTTCCTCGCAGGCTGCGTCAACTCAGCGCGCGGGATTTCGGGCGGTTTAGCGAGCTTATTCACGGCGAGTGCGGCATCAAGATGCCGCCGAGCAAGAAGACCATGCTCGAAGCCCGGCTGCACAAGAGGCTGCGGGCCCTGTCCATGTCCGAGTTCGACCAGTACTGCGCCTACCTTTTCTCCGACGAGGGCCTGGCCACCGAGTTGCCTCATCTTCTGGACGTGGTGACCACGAACACCACGGATTTTTTCCGCGAGCCCAGGCATTTCGAGTTCCTGACGGGCAGCCTGATCCCGCGCTGGCGATCCGGGAACCAGAACAGGCCCATGGCCCTATGGAGCGCCGGATGCTCCACGGGCGAAGAGCCCTACACCCTGGCCATGGTCTTGAGCGAGCATCAGCGCCACGATCCGGACTTCCGTTTCTCCATCCTGGCCACCGATCTCTCCACGCGCGTCCTGGAGCACGCGGTCAGGGCCGTCTACGCCGAGGACAAGCTGGACAAGGTGCCCAAGCATCTGCACCGTGTCTATTTCCTGCGCAGCAAGGACCGTGGCAGACACCTCGTGCGCGTGGTCCCGGAGGTCCGCGGCCTGGTCAGCTTCCGGCGGCTCAACTTCATGGAGGAGTTCGGGTTCCGCGAGCAGATGGACGTCATCTTCTGCCGCAATGTCATGATTTATTTCGACCGGCCAACCCAGGCGCGGCTGCTCGGCAAGTTCTGCAACCATCTGCGCCAGGGCGGGCATATCTTCATCGGCCACTCGGAGAGCCTGACGGGCATGCGCCTGCCGCTGCGGCAGCTCGCGCCCACGATCTACGAACGCATTTGAGGGGCGGGAACCGGAGGGAAGTTTGGCTTCAGGTCATAAGATCAAGGTGCTCGTCGTCGATGATTCGGCGCTCGTGCGGCAGGCTTTGTGCGAGGTGCTCGCCGGTGACCCGGACATCGAGGTCATCGGCAAGGCCGCCGACCCGTTCGCCGCCGCCAAGATCATGGAGGATGTCGCGCCCGACGTCATCACGCTGGACGTTGAGATGCCGCGCATGGATGGCCTGACCTTCCTGCGCATGATCATGAGCCAGCATCCCATCCCGGTGGTCATCTGCTCCACGCTTACCGAGAAAGGCTCGGAGACGCTTCTGCGCGCCCTGGAGTACGGGGCGGTGGAGATCATCCAGAAGCCTAGGCTCGGCACGCGCCAGTTCCTGGAGGAATCCAAGGTCCGCATCCGCGATGCGGTCAAGGCCGCGGCCGCGGCCAAGCTCAGGAAGATCACCAAGCCCATGGAGATCGCTCCCAAGCTTACGGCCGACGCGGTCCTGCCGGGCATGGACGGCCATGCGCCCGCCAGCCTGCGGACCACGGAGAAGATCGTGCTCGTGGGCGCGAGCACCGGCGGCACCGAGGCGTTGCGCATCTTCCTGGAGGCCATGCCCCAGGACTGCCCGGCCATAGCCATCGTCCAGCACATGCCCGAGCATTTCACAACGGCCTTTGCCCAGCGCCTGAATTCCATCTGCGCCATCAACGTGCGCGAGGCCGCCAACAACGACACGCTCCTGCGCGGCCAGGCGCTTATCGCCCCGGGCAACAGGCACATGCTCGTCAAGCGCAGCGGCGCCCGCTACCACGTGGAGGTCCGCGACGGCCCGCTCGTGCGCCGGCATAGGCCGGCCGTGGACGTGCTTTTCCGTTCCGGGGCGCGTTACGCGGGCAAGAACGCCGTGGGCGTGATCATGACCGGCATGGGCGACGACGGCGCCCAAGGCTTGCTGGAGATGAAGCAGGCCGGCGCCTTCACCATCGCCCAGGACGAGGCCACGAGTGTGGTCTTCGGCATGCCCGGCGAGGCCATCAAGCTAGGGGCCGTCTACAGGGTCCTGCCCCTGGAGAGTATCGCGGCCGAGGTCGTGCGCTACTGCGCATCCTAAGATCATTGCGCTAATCGACCGGGAGAGGGTGCTGCCCTCTCCCGGACCCACTCCCGCCAAGGGCCACGGGCCCTTGGGGATTTGTTAATGTTTTCTAGATAACCATCTAAAAATCAAAGCTTTCCCGAGTCCCCACCATCTCCTGGCTCTGGCACCGGATTGTGCATAATGTGCAACATTTCAGCTTGATGTGCATGGTTGAGCAGGAAAAGGGAACACATGGGTACCATATACTTCATCTGGCCCGAAGGGCCTAACATCTGACATGTCCATGATCTATAAATAAGCATATGGTCGGCTCCGGGTTGATTCCTGCGGGCATCGACCGCCAAGCTTCTAAGAGCTAGCAACAAAACCCCTCAGTCACTCTCCTAGTCATTGCTATTGCTAACTTTTTATCAGGTCGGATCAGGTTTTGTTCGTGGCTCTAAGTCGGCCTTGAATCCTAGGTTATTCAGTAGAGAGAATGCATTCGAGCGGGAGATGAGGGACTTGTTCGTAACGCCCCTGCCCGACAGCCGGGCAGGGGCGGCAAGGGGAAGAGTCCGAAAGACTTTAGAGTCCAAGCTCGGCCAGCTCCGGCCCCAGATAGGCCCGCTCGTTCTCGCCGAGCACGCCCAAGGACAGGGCCAGCAACGTCCACAGGTGCACGGTGTGGTACGGAGCCTTGAAATGCTCGGCCAGGTCGTGGATCTGCGAGTGGCAGTTGTGGCAAGGCGTGATGCAGTACTGCGCGCCCGTGGTCAGGATCTGGTCGAGCTTGAGCTTGCCGTACTGCCGGCGGGCGTCGGCGTAGCCCGCCTGGAGGAAGCCTCCGCCACCGCCGCAGCAGTAGTTGTTCGACCTGTTGGGCCACATGTCCACGAAGTTCTCCTCGCCGACCACGGCCTTGACCACGAAGCGCAGGTCCTCGGCAATGGGGTCGCCCAGGGACTTGCGCACGAGCTGGCAGGGGTCCTGAACCGTGAACTTGATGCCCAGGTCCTTGTTCCAGTCGGAGCTGGGCTTGAGCTTGCCCTCGCGGATCCAGATGGCGTACCAGCGGATAATGGTGTCGAGCTCGAAGCCGGGCTTGATGTCAAACTTTTGCAGTCCGGACCGGACTGCGTAGAATTCGTGTCCTCACTCGGTGTTGAGCCAGACCTTTGCTCCTAGGCCTTCCACGCCCTTGACCTTCTTGCGCACGATGCCTTCCCAGGCCTGGTCGTCGGCGGCGAACATGCAGTAGTTCTCGGCCGCCCAGCCTACCGTGCCATAGGTCCAGTCGGCGCCCGCCAGGTGCAGGATCTTCCACAGCGGGACCATCTCGTCCGGCTCGGTGACCGGCTCGCGGGAGTTCTGGTTCAGGAAGAACATCGCGCCGGGCTTGTTGATGGGCGCTTCCAGGTCCTTGAAGCGCGGATCGGACTCGCGCACCTCGTTCAGCACGTCCTCGATGACGAACTGGAAGTCCTCGCTGCTTGCGCCCATGGCGCTGGCGCCCTCGGTGCGCACGGCCTGGTCGCACGAGCCGATGATGCCCTTGGGCCGCTGGTCCCTGGGCCAAGTTTGCCGCGCGTAGTAGATCATCTGCGGGATGTCCACTCCCATGGGGCAGGCGTGCACGCAGCGGCGGCACATGGTGCACATCCAGACCCAGGGGCTCTCCAGGGCCTGCTTCTCCAGGCCGAAGGCCAGCAGGCGCAGGAACTTCCTCGGGTCCATGCCCTCGAGGCCCGTGGCCGGGCAGCCCGAGGAGCAGGCGCCGCAGGTGAAGCACTGCGTGAGGTGGCCGCCCTCCGGGACCAAGGCCATGACCTTGTCCAGGAACGGATGCTCCACGCGGTCGAGCACGATAGCTTCTGCCATTTCTCGCTCCTTGTGTTGCGGTTTCAGTGGAGTATTTCCGGCTGCTGCCGGGTGGCGCACTTTGCGCAGTCCGATGCGGGGTCATTGGCCTGCTCCTCGGCGTGCGGACAGCGCCGGCGCATGGCCAGGGCCTGCTCGATAACGGCCTTCTCCAGATCGGCGGTGAAGATCTCCAGGACATCCTCCTGGAGCAGGAAGTTGAAGAAGACCTTGAGCCCATCCTCGAACGCATGCGCGTCGCCGTTGCGTTTGAGCCGGCCCAGATAGGCCTTGTGCGGCCACGGCCGCTCCATGATGGCCAGGAAGGGCCGGATGCCCTTGTTGCGGCAGACGAAGCGGATGGCATAAGCCTCGGTGTCGAAGGCGCATTCGGCAAGAATCGCCGGTTTTTCTCCCGGCTTGGGCTTGGCCCGGTTCAGGGCCATGATCCGGAGCAGGGCGCACATGGCCGCATGGAACGGCATGACCTTGGTGCGCATGAATTCCTGCCGCTTCTTCTCGTCCATGGACACCTCCTCTGTTTTCATGGCCCGGCTACAGGGCCGCCAGGCGCTTCACGATCCAGTCGACGATCTCCTCCGCGCGCTCGCGGGAGATGGTGGGCACCGCGCCGGCTAGGCGGATAACCTCGGTCTCGGGCATGCCCGTTGTGCGGGCGATGTAGTGCGTGTCGACGGCCGAACCCTGGAGCCGCGAGCCACAGCAGCCCGCGACGCCCAGAAACTGGCCGCCCCTGATGACCGGGGCCAGGAGCTTGACCAGGCCGGCGTCGCATTCCTCGAGGATCGGCCGCTCCTCTTGGGCTGCCCGGCGCATGAGCACCTGGTTGGCGCAGGCGCAGATGGCCTGCAGGCCGTCGGGATTGGATTTGATGCGCGGGCACAGGGTGTTGCCCCAGTTGGCGTAGTCGGTCAGCCGCTTGCCCTGCGCATCGAACACGCCTGCGTTCATGCGCGAGAGGGCGTGCAGCTCCTCCTCCAGCTTCCGCCAGCCTTCCAATGGCGTGAGGTTCGTCAACTCCACCGCTAGCTCCTTGTCATGTTGCGACATGGCGCTCGTGCGCGCCGTCTGGCGTGCTTATAGAAAGACTCGTGCCAAATTGAGGAACAAGCGCGAGAGCTATCTATGACAAGGGTTTTGGGATGCGGGAGAAACAAAAAAAGCGCAGGCTTTCGGTAGGCGTTGCGTATATGCAACCTTCCAGGTCGCGGATGCGCAACGTGAATGCAACATGGCCCTGGCGCGGCGCTACAATCCGTATTTGCGCATGCGCCGCCAGAGCGTGGTGCGATTGATGCCGAGTTGCGCCGCGGTCTTCAGTATCGACCACTCGTTTTCGGCCAGGGCCTGCACGAGAAGCTCGCGTTCCCGTTCATGCAGGCTCCCGCCAGCGGCAGGGCGGGCGGTTGGGTCCGCCTGGGAGGGATTTTGTTCGGGCTTGCCCATCGGGGCGGGAAAGTGCGCCGCATTCAGGACGATGTCGTCATTGAGGATCACGACGTGTTCGATGAGGTGCTTGAGTTCGCGCACATTACCCGGAAATGGGTACATGGTCAGGAGACGTTTGGCGCTTTCGTCCAAGTGCGTGGTCGGCTTGGCGTAGCGCTCGGCGGCCCTGGCCAGGAAGCATTCGGCCAGGGGCACAATGTCGGTATTGCGTTCGCGAAGAGGCGGCAAGCGCAGCTCCACCACCCGCAGACGGTAGTAGAGGTCCGAGCGAAAAGCGCCCTCGCCTGCACGCTCGGCCAGGTCGAGATTCGTGGCCGCCACCACGCGCACGTTCACGGACACGGGCTTGGTGGCCCCGAGCGGATAGAATTTTCGCTCATCCAAGGCTTGGAGGAGCTTGGATTGCAGTTCCGAGGGTAGGTCGCCGATCTCGTCCAGGAAGATGGTTCCGCCCTGGGCGAGCTCGAACATGCCCGGCTTGTCCGCGCGGGCGTCGGTGAACGCGCCCTTCTTGTAGCCGAACAGCTCGGATTCCAGGAGCTTGTCCGGCAGCGCGGCGCAGTTGACGCCCACGAAGGGGCCGGCACGGCGGCGGCTCAGGTCGTGCACGGCCCTGGCCAGCAACCCCTTGCCGGTGCCTGTCTCGCCCGTGAGCAGCACCGAGGCGTCCGTGGGCGCGACCATGCGCAGGACGTCGAAGAGCTGGATCATGAGCGGGTGGCGGCCGACGATGTGGCGCAAGGGATTGCCTGCCGGCGGTTCGACGCCTGCCTTGGGGGCGGCCGACACCTCGCGGAAGCACTCCACGCCCATGATCAGCCCGCCGGTCTCGCGGATGGCCGAGGCCGATATCTCCAGGGCCACGCGGCGGTTGTCGCGGGTCAGGAAGTGCACCTGCCGCCTTTCCGCGCGGCTCCCGGAGGTCAGGGCCTGTTGAAGCGGGCAGCGATCGTTGCAGAACTCCGTGTGGAAGATTTCCCAGCACTTGCAGCCCAGGGCTTCGTCACGGCGGAACCCCGTGATGCGCTCGGCCTCCTTATTGAAGATGAGCACATTCCAGCCCTCGTCCACGGCGAACAAGCCATACCCGAGGGCGTCGAGCACGCTGGCCGAGTCGGGAAGGCGCATGGCCTCCTCCTGTTCAGGCGTCGTTTACAAACGGGCCAGCCTGCGGCCCAGCACCGCGCGCATGGCCTCCCAGATGCGCCCGAAGCGCGGCCCCTCGGTGTCGTGGGCAAGCTCCACGGCGCTTTGGCTGGCGAGCTGGGCCTTGGTGAAGATCGGGTCGTAGGGAATCTCCCCGGCCACGGGCACGTCGCATCGTGCGCAGAAGTCGAGGATTTCCCGCGTGCGCTCCCGGCTCAGGTCGGACTTGTTGACGAGCACGGCGCAGGGAATCTGGAAGTGGCGGGCCAGCTCGCGCACCCGTTCGAGATCGTGCAAGGCCGAAGCCGAGGGCTCGGCCACGAGCAGGGCCATGTCCGCGCCCGTCAGGGAGGCGATGACCGGGCAGCCGATGCCGGGCGACCCGTCCACGAGCACGTACTCGCAGCCCTGCGCTTCCGCCAGCTCGCAGGCCCTGCGGCGCACGGTGGTCACGAGCCGGCCGGAGTTCTCGGCGCCGGGCTTGAGCGCTGCGTGCACCATGATGCCGAAACGCGTATGCGATTCGTACCACCAGCCGCAATGGCGCGGCTCCATGACGATGGCCTGCTCCGGGCAGGTAAAGGCGCACAGCCCGCAGCCCTCGCAACGATCCTCGTGGATGCGCGGCTCGTCCGTGACAGCCCCGAAGCGGCATTTTTCGAGACAGGTCATGCACCCGCTGCAGTTCCCATCGATGCGCGCGAGCTCGCCGCTCACGAAGTCGTGCATGTCCACGATCTTGGGCTGGGCAATAAGGTGCAGGTCGGCCGCATCCACGTCGCAGTCGGCCAGCACCAGCGAGGGCATGATCGAGGCCAGCCCGGCAACGACGCTCGTCTTGCCGGTGCCGCCCTTGCCGCTCAGGACGACGATCTGTTTCACGACAGTACCTCCCGGACCTCGCGCACCGCGCCCCACAACTCTTCGTAGGCCGCGCGCATGGAGGGCAGGGCCTCCACGAGCAGGCGGCCGTCGGCCCCAACCCTGGCCGCCTCGCGGCTGTGTGGCAGGCGGGCCAGGAGCGCGACGCCTTCCTTTTCAAGGTAGCGTTCAACCCGCTCGTCGCCCATGCCGGCCCGGTTGAGCACGACGCCAAAGGGCAGCTTCATGCTCCTGACCAGGGCCACGGCCAGGATCAGGTCATGCAGGCCGAAGGCCGTGGGCTCGGTGACGAGCAGGACGAAGTCCGAATCCCGCAGGGAGGCCACGGCCGGACAGGCCGTGCCCGGCGGGCAATCCCAGATCTGCAGCGGCTCGGCCTCGGCCATGCGCTTGACCGCGCGGATGAGCGGCACGGCCATGGGCTCGCCCACGCGCAGGAGCCCGCCGTAGGAACGCACTCCCCGGCCTGTCCCGCTGTGCGCTAGGCCCATCTCGCGCTCTGCCCAGCCGATGGCGTCGGCCGGGCAGACCTCCGCGCACAGGCCGCAGCCATGGCACAGATCCGGGAAGGTCATGACCTCGCTCCCCATCCAGATGAGCGCCTTGAAGCGGCACGATTCGATGCAGCGCCGGCAGTCGGAGCCGAGGCAGGCTTCGTGGAGCACGACTGGAACCGGCTGCATGACCCGCTCCTCGCGCTCCCAGGCCGGGGCGAGGAAGATCTGGCTGTTGGGTTCCTCCACGTCGCAGTCAACCAGGGCGGGCGAACGGCCCTGGTCGGCAAGGATGGCGGACAGATTGGCGGCCACGGTGGTCTTGCCCGTGCCGCCCTTGCCGCTGGCGATGGCTATGCGCATTCTCCCGGCTGTCCTTTGGTCTGCCCGCCTTCCCCGGCCCCCCGGCCCGCACGATGCGGACCGGGGCCGATGGAAGGGGAGGTTGATGGGAACGATCTAAGCGCCCTTATCCTGGCGAGCCTTGAGCGAGGCGAGTTCCTCCTCAAGTTCGGTGATGCGTTTCGCGGTGGAGTCCCCGACATCTTGCTGGAAGACGCCGCGCCGCCCGAAGCCGCGGCCGCCCTGGCCGCGAAGGCCCATGCCGGCGTTTCCCGCCATGCATCTGCCGCGTCCACGGCCCGTGCGTGGGCCGTTGCCCAGGGGACCTGTTCCGTCGTGGTTTGGCATTTCAGCTCCTCCTTGCGTATTCTGAGCCTGTTTAAGCATGAAGCGTTCCAAATTATTCATTTTGTTATTTCAATTGTTTATATAAGATCACTTGCTTGGCTCAGGAAAAGCGGCTTAATTTGCGCCGGTCGGTTTTCCGGTATATATTGTTGACGCACATTCCGAGAGGCAAACCATGAGCATCGACCCAGCCCCCAAAAAACGCATGCGGCCCTTCCCGTCGGACATCCCGTGCCAGGCCATCATGGACAGCGTGGCGGACGGAGTGTTCACCGTGGACCTCGACTGGGCCATCACCTCCTTCAACCGCGCGGCGGCCAGGATCACCGGGGTGCCAGCCGAGGAGGCCATCGGCCGCACCTGCCGCGAGGTCTTTCATTCGAGCATCTGCGACAGTTCCTGCGCCATCCGCGCCTGCCTGGCCGAGGGGCGCTCGGTGAGCAACAAGTCCATTTTCATCATCCGCACCGACGGCACGCGCCTACCCGTGTCCATCAGCGCCGCGCCCCTGCGCGACGCGAGCGGCAAGGTCATCGGCGGAGTGGAAACCTTCCGCGACCTGTCCGAGTTGCAGCTCATGCGCAAGGAGCTGGAGGGCCTGCACTCCCTGGAGGACATCCGCACGCGCAGCCGGGCCATCATGCGCATTCTGGACATCCTGCCCCAGATAGCCGAGAGCCTGTCCACGGTGCTCGTGCTCGGCGAGTCCGGCACGGGCAAGGAACTGCTGGCCAGGGCCATCCACAACCTCAGCCCGCGCAAGAGCAAACCCTTCGTGGCCGTCAACTGCGGGGCGCTGCCCGAGAATCTCCTCGAATCCGAGCTGTTCGGCTACAAGGCCGGCGCTTTCACCGACGCCCGCCGCGACAAGCCGGGCCGCTTCGGCCTGGCTCAGGGCGGGACGATCTTCCTGGACGAGATCGGCGACCTGCCGCTGGCCCTGCAAGTCAAGATCCTGCGCGTGCTCCAGGAGCGCAGCTTCGAGCCCCTGGGGGCTGTGCGCAGCGAGCCGGCCGACGTGCGCGTGGTGGCCGCCACGAACCGCGACCTGGCCGCCATGGTCGAGCGCGGCGAGTTCCGCCAGGACCTCTATTACCGACTGAACGTGGTCCAGCTCCGACTGCCGCCCCTGCGCGAGCGGCCCGAGGACATACCCCTGCTCACGAGCCACTTCGTGCGCAAACGCAACGCGCTCACGGGCAAGGACATCCAGGGCGTATCCGAGGACGTCATGCAGCTTCTCGCCCGCTATGCCTTTCCGGGCAACGTGCGCGAGCTGGAGAACATCGTCGAGTACGCCTTCATCCTCTGCTCCGGCGGCTTCATCCAGTTGGAGCACCTGCCCGAGTACCTCCAGCCCGAGGATATCGCCGCCGCGCGAGACCGCGCCCGGCCAAGGACCATGGAAGAGATACGCTATCAGGCCGTGCTCGACGCCTTATCGCGCCACAAGGGCCGCAAGCGCCCGGCCGCGCGGGAACTCGGCATCAGCAAGGACACCCTGCGCCGCATCCTGGAGCGTGCTTCATCCGGCTAAAAATGCTCCTTACCCCCGGAAGAGGGCTTGTTTTGAGCCGTTCCGCGCGCTCCATAGTCTCCAATTTTTTCATAAATAACTTGAATAATTAATTATTAAAACATGGCACCTTCCATGCTTTACCGGCTGCGCTCGCGCAAGGCGCGGCACGGGAGGATGCGAGGTCGGCCATGCTCTGTCTCGCTTGTCACGATGGTCGCCTGGCGACCCTGCTTGAGACAGCCACGGAACTGCGTTTCTACGGCCCAGGCCAGAGCCTGGATTGTGCCCGCGAGGAAGGCGGCCGCGTCTGCTCCAATCCGCATGACCTTGCCGACCTGCTTTTGCGGCGTGGGGCGGACCAGCTCATCTGCGGGGCCATCACCGGTTGCTGCCGGGCCACGCTGGAACGTCGCGGAATCAGGGTCGTGCCTTGGATCGCGGGCCAGGTCGGGCAGGTGCTCACGGCCCACGAAGAAAATCGTCTGGACTCGCTGGCCATGCCCGGCTGTCCCAGGCTGGGCGGACGGCTCCGCCGGCCGGGTCGCCGCGGGGCACGGAAAGGCCTGATCTGAAAAAGGAGAAATGAAGGATGAAAATCGCCATCAGCACGCAAGGCAACGACTTGAACGGCCCGCTCGACCCGCGCTTCGGCCGGGCCGCCGGGTTCGTCCTCGTGGACCTCGCCACGCAAGGGCATGCGTTCGTGCCCAATGATCAAAACCTCGATCTGGCCCAGGGCGCCGGCATCCAGGCGGCCATGTGCGTGGCCAACGCCGGAGCCAAGGCCGTGATCACGGGGCACGTCGGCCCCAAGGCCTTCATGGCCTTGGACAAGGGCGGCATCGCCGTCTACCTGCGCGACGGCGGCACGGTCGGGGAGGCCCTGGAGGCGTACAAGGCCGGGCTCCTGGAGCGGGCCGCCGGCCCGGACAAGCAGGGCCACTGGTAAACGCGGACTCGAACATAATCAGTACGGAGGAAACATGAAGATCGCCATTCCCCTCGCTGGCGGAAAGCTTTGCCAGCATTTCGGGCACTGCGAGCAGTTCGCCCTGCTCGACGTGGACGAGGCCGGCGGCCGAGTCTCGGGCATGAGCCTGCACGTGCCGCCGCCCCATGAGCCCGGCGTGCTGCCCAGGTGGCTTGCGACCCTCGGGACCGAGCTCGTCATCGCCGGCGGCATGGGCCGGCAAGCCCAGAGCATTCTCGCCGAGCACGGGGTCAAGGTCGTGATCGGCGCTCAGACCGACACACCCCAGGATCTTGCCCTGGCCTGGCTGGACGGCAAGCTCGTGACCGGCCCCAACATCTGTGACCATTAGAGGCTGTTATGAACCCACTCCTAACCGGTCGAAATAAGGCTTAGGTCGGTTCGCAAACGAAAAGATTTTATTGTTTAGTTTTAACATATTGTTGGATTGCTCATAACACGCTCTAGGAGGCCGCGCATGCCGCTGTTCGACTTCGCTTGCAGCCAAGGTCATGTGTTCGAGGACATCACGGACGTCGGTGTCACCCCCGCTTGCCCCACGTGCGGTGCCGCGACGAGCCGGCTACTCGCTGCGCCCTCTCCGCTAACGGGCAAGGAGCGCGCCTCCATGCCCGGCCCGAGCGATCATGGCTGCTGCGGCTCCCGGCGCAGGGATAAAGGCTGTGTACCAGGCTCGTGCTGCGGCAAAGCCTGAGTGGGAGGGACCATGGAGCACGATCTTGAGGGTCTTGCCGAAAATCTCCAAGCGCACATCGACCAAGAGGCCAAGGTGCGGTATGGCCAAGCCGGTTTCGAACGATGGATGCGCGGCGCGTGCATGGGACGCATGGCCGGCGCGAGCTGCATCGGCAGGCTAGCGGGCGCTTGCGGCGACACAATTGAGATCTACTTGAAGATTTCCGGCGAGCACGTCGTGGATGCCTCGGGCTTCTCCGACGGCTGCGGCGCAAGCCAAGTCTGCGCCGGGCTCGCCGCCGAGTTGGCCCTGGGCGCGACGCTCGACCAGGCCGCGACCGTGGAGGCCGACACGATCCTGGCGAAGCTCCCGGGCTTTCCGGAAGACGAGAGCCACTGCGCCAAGCTCGCGGCCGAAGCGCTCTATATCGCGATCCACAATTATCTCATAAGAAGAGGCTGACATGGAAAAGATCCTCATCGTCGGCTGCAAGAAGGCCATGGACGACGTGTGCATCGGCTGCTCGCGCTGCCTAGTGGGCTTCAACCGCCGCGAGGGCATCTTCGAAATATACGAGGATAGCCCGGCGCAGGTCATGGGCCTGCTCAACTGCGGCGACTGCCCAGGTGCGACCGTGGTCACGCGGCTTGCTCAGGTCAAGCTGTGGAACGCGCCGCTTAACGAAAAGCCCACGGCCATCCATGTGGGGCCGTGCATCACGGACCACTGCCCGCACAGGGAAACCATTCTGGCCAAGCTCAAGGCCAAGGCGGGCATCCCGGTCATCGAAGGCACGCATCCTTACCTGCCCAAGGACATTTTCGCCTGATCCGATAAGCAGTGGTGAACCAACGTTAGGCAGACGCCTAGCCTGACAAGATCGTCCATGGGGAGGGCCGTCCCTTTTGGGCAATCCCCCAGGGACTCGTGTCCATGGACAACTGATTCGTCTGAGATGCGCTTTGGCGACGGCCTCAGGGCTCACCCCCATGCCGCCGCGATGGATACGTAGACGATAAAGGAGTTTCTAGATGAGCAACGCATGCAGCAGCTGCGATGAAAACGGAAATTGTTCCGCCCAAAGTGACGGCAAGGGCTGCGACAAGACGTCAAGCCCGGAGGACCTCAAGCTGGCCGCCAACCTGAACAGGATCAGGAACAAGATCGTGGTCATGTCCGGCAAGGGCGGCGTGGGCAAGTCCACCGTGGCGGTCAATATCGCCCTGTCGCTGGCCCTGGCCGGCAAGAAGGTCGGCCTGCTCGACGTGGACGTGCACGGCCCGAGCGTGCCCCGGCTGCTGAGCCTCACGGGCCAGCAGGCCCATATCGAAAAAGATTACATCGAGCCGATTCCCTGGAGCAAGAACTTGTGGGTCATGTCGCTCGGCTTCCTCATGCCCAATCAGGACGAGGCGGTCATCTGGCGCGGCCCGGTCAAGATGGGCTTGATTCGCCAGTTCCTGCAGAACGTGGCCTGGGGCGATCTGGACTTCCTCGTGGTCGACTGCCCTCCTGGCACCGGCGACGAGCCGCTCACGGTCATACAGCTCCTGGGCAAGGAGGCCCGCGCGGTCATCGTGACCACGCCCCAGCAGGTGGCCATCGACGACGTGCGCCGCTCCATCACCTTCTGCAAGCGCACGGGCAATCCGATCCTGGGCGTGGTGGAGA
>JAEYTO010000107.1 GCA_023433925.1 Pseudomonadota bacterium
TCTCCACCACGCCCAGGATCGGATTGCCCGTGCGCTTGCAGAAGGTGATGGAGCGGCGCACGTCGTCGATGGCCACCTGCTGGGGCGTGGTCACGATGACCGCGCGGGCCTCCTTGCCCAGGAGCTGCATGACCGTGAGCGGCTCGTCGCCGGTGCCAGGAGGGCAGTCGACCACGAGGAAGTCCAGATCACCCCAGGCCACGTTCTGCAGGAACTGGCGAATCAAGCCCATCTTGACCGGGCCGCGCCAGATGACCGCCTCGTCCTGATTGGGCATGAGGAAGCCAAGGGACATGACCCACAAGTTCTTGCTCCAGGGAATTGGCTCGATGTAATCTTTTTCGATATGGGCCTGCTGGCCTGCGAGGCTCAGAAGCCGGGGCACGCTCGGGCCGTGCACGTCCACGTCGAGCAGGCCGACCTTCTTGCCGGCCAGGGCAAGCGACAGGGCGATGTTCACCGCCACGGTGGACTTGCCCACGCCGCCCTTGCCGGACATGACCACGATCTTGTTCCTGATCCTGCCGAGGTTCTCGGAAAGCTTGAGATCCTCGGCGCTCTTCTCGCCGCAGTCCTTGCCCTCTTTCTGGGAAGAGCACTTCCCACTCTTGCTGCAGCTCTTGCAAGCGTCGCCCATCATTCTCCTCCTGTTGACGCATGTGCGCGAAAGTGTCCGTGGACACCTGGGATAATCAGCATGCCGGATTGGTCAAGGCTTGCGCGTTGATGCGCATCACATCCCGGCGGGCATCCGGCCTCGGCCTTTCAACAAGCAGCCCGCCGACATCCGCCGGCGGGCTTCAGATGAAAACGTTTACGGGCGGGCTACAGCTTGGCCGCGCGCTCGCGCCGAAGCCAGTCGTACCAGGCTTGCAGGCCCTCGCCCGTGCGGCAGGACACGGGAAATATGTCAAGCGTCTCATTGAGCTTGCGCGCATGGCTCTGGGCCTTGTCCATGTCGAAGTCCACATAGGGTAGCAGATCAACCTTGTTGAGGACCATGGCCTTGGCGATGTGGAACATGAGCGGGTACTTCTCGGGCTTGTCGTCGCCCTCGGTGACGGACAGGAGGGTGACTTTGGCATCCTCGCCCAGGTCGAACTCGGCCGGACAGACGAGGTTGCCCACGTTCTCGATGAACAGGATGTCCAGGCCGTTGAGGTCTATGCTCTCCAGGGCGGCCTGGATCATGTTGCCGTCCAGGTGGCAGCCGCCTTCGGTGTTGACCTGCACGGCCTGGGCGCCGGTGGCGGCCACGCGGCGCGCGTCATTGTCGGTCTGCAGGTCGCCCTCGATGACCGCCATGCGGAACTCGCCGCGCAGATCGCGCAGGGTGCGCTCCAGCAGGGAGGTCTTGCCGGCGCCGGGCGAGCTCATGAGGTTGAGCACCAGGATCTTCTTTTCGTCGAAGCGGTGCTTGAGATCCTTGGAAATGCGCTTGTTCGCCTCAAGGATGTTTCGAATGACAGGGATTTCCATATCGGACGCACCTTCGCATCCCGGGGCTCATTCGGCCTCGAGGTTTTCGATGTACAGTTCCTTGCCGCTCAGCACCTCATGGCCGAAATCCTCCCCGCAAGACGGGCAGGTCATGAGCAACAGGGTCGCCTCCTCGGGTTCGAACTCGACCCCGCACTTTCGGCAGCGGACCCTGAGCGGCACCTCTTCCGTCACCAGTTCGGCGCCTTCCAGCGGCGTGTCCGAGGTCAGGGCCTGCCACGCGAAGTGCAGGGCCTCGGGCACCACATTCGCCAGCCGGCCATGCCTCACCTTGACAGTGAGCAGCCTGGTGACGCCATGTTTCCGCATTTCCTGTTCGACGATGTCGATCAGGCTCTGGACGATGGACATCTCGTGCATGGGGCTTCTAGTAAAGGACTTTGACGATCCCGTAAAGCGGCGCCTCGGAAAAGATGATGGGAGCAGGCTTCGCGGGCCGAAACGCTTGGTGGCTCGGGGGATGGTCCCCGGGCCGAGGGCTGGGAGCGGCAGCGAGGCCGGGTCCGGACAGCTTGCGAATGAGGGTCAAAAATAGAGGGAGCCGGCCAGCCAGCTCCCTTGAAAAAGGCGGGAAAGGGTCTTAGCAGCCGCAGCTTCCGCCGCAACCGCCCCTGCCGCTCAAGGGCATGGCGGAGGTGATCTGGAAGCCCAGGTAGGACATGTCCACCTTGAGGGGCTTGGCCCGCGAATAGAGGTCCTGTTCCACAACGAACTCGAAGCCTTCCACACTTACAACCTCATCGGTCTCGTTTGGCTCGTCCAGAGCCAAAGACAAGCGCGGCCCAGCTCAGCCGCCCGAGGCCAGATAGATCCTGATGGGGGAGAGATTCCTGCTCTCGAAATATTTCTGGAGCTGAGCCCTTGCGGACTCGGTCAGCTCGATCATGTGTCGCCTCCTGATGGCCTTGAGTCGAGGTCCAATACCCCGCCCCATGAAGGTTGTCAAATTCGGCTCGCCCTGCCAGGCATAGCAGCAATGGAGCGAATGACTGGTGGGTTGCAGAGAATATCATACAACAACAAGTGCAATCAGTCAGGTGTTGCTGCGCGGAAAACATCTTGAAACGCAAACACAAGCGCTGGCGAATTGGTAACGATACCGGCAAGAACAAATTGAATCCGAATTGCCTTTGCGCATGATCCGTGGAGCGGTTCCTTGGCCTGCTCCGGCGCGGCGACGCGGCCAGGTTTGCCGATCCAGCCGCGATCAGTTATGCTGGCAGCTCCAGGCAGCATAGCCGTCTGTTGAAAAACAGGCTATGCGGGCCAGGATGGCCCGCCGGATGCGAACAGGCGCGCGCGGCATCCGTGAGCAATGTTTGAGCTTTGCTCAGGCATTGCAAAGTTGAAAAGCCAGCACGGCCTTTTTCGACAGCCTTATAGAGGAGTGCACATGAACAAGACGCGCATGATCATTTCCTCCAAGGAGATGGCCCGGCTCTTCGATTCTTTGGCCGAGCAGGTGCTGGCCAGGCATGGCTCGTGCGAGGACCTGGCCATCATCGGCATTCAACGCCGCGGCGCGGACCTGGCCGTGCGGCTCAAGGCCATGCTGGATGAACGGCTCGACCGGCGCATCCCGCTGGGCAAGCTGGATATCAACCTCTATCGCGATGACTGGAGCGATCTGACCGTCCAGCCGCTCATCAACTGCACCGAGATCCCGTTCGACATTCCCAGCCACAAGATCATCCTCGTGGATGACGTGCTCTTCACCGGCCGCACCGTGCGCGCCGCGCTGGAAGCCATTCTGGACTACGGCCGGCCGAAGCGCGTGGAGCTCATGTGCCTGGTGGACCGGGGCCACCGCGAGCTGCCCATCCAGCCGGACTATGTGGGCAAGATGATCGAGACGGAGCTCTTCGACCACGTCAACGTGCTCGTCCGGGAGCGCGACGAAGTGGATGAGGTCCGCTTGATCCGCGCGCGCGGAGATGCCGACTGAAGCCGCACGCGGGCGCTGCGATGGATCGGCGCCGCCGGAGCTGGCCGCCGCGGTCGAGCTGTTCAACCGCGGGGCGTGGCTTGCCTGCCATGAGACCTTCGAGGCGCTTTGGCTCGCCGAGCCCGGCCGCCTGCGCGATCTTCATCAGGGCATATTGCAAATCGCCGTGGCCCTGCTGCACGAGGAGCGGGGCAATCGCGGCGGAGCGGTCAAGCTGCTCGACAGCGGGCTGCCCCTGCTTGGGCCCTTTGCCCCATCCTGCCTGGGCCTGGATATCGCCGGGCTGCTCAGGGCTTGCGTTCCTGTCCGCGAGCACCTGAACACACGGCCCGAATGCTTGCCTGACCATCTCCAGCCCAAGCTCCGCTATCACCCGACATGAAAAGCCCGGCCGGACACTGAGTCCCGCCGGGCCTTGCATCGCTAATCATTGTGAATCGCGTTTGAAAAGGGGAAAAGGTTGCCCTTGCCAAATGCACTGAAACATCGGGGTGCGGGGGCCGTCGGCCTGCCGGGCGAGAGCCCGAGAGAGGGCGCTGCCCTCTCTCGGTTGACTTGTGCGATAATTACTCCGCCGCTCAGCCCGAGACGATCTCCGAGCCGATGCCGCCGGCGGTGAACAGCTCCAGCACGAGCGAGTTCTCAATGCGGCCGTCGAGGATGTGCGCCTTCTCCACGCCGGAATGGAGCGCCTCCAGGCAGCACTTGATCTTGGGGATCATGCCGCCGGTGACCGTGCCGTCCTCGATGGCCCGCACGGCTTGGCGTTCGTTCATGGACGAGATGAGGTTCTTGTCCTTGTCCAGGATGCCGGCCACGTCCGTGAGCAGGATGAGACGCTTGGCCTTGAGCGCTCCGGCCACGGCGCCGGCCACCGAGTCGGCGTTGATGTTGTACGTCTCGCCTTCCTCGTCCACGCCCACGGGCGCGATGACGGGGATGAATCCCTCGCGTTCGAGCGAGTTGATGAGCCTGGTGTTGATGTCGAGCACCTCGCCCACCTTGCCGAGGTCGATGATCTCGGGCGGCATGTCCTTGCGCTCCAGGACCATCTCCAGCTTGCGGGCCTTGATGAGCTGGCCGTCCTTGCCGGACAGGCCCACGGCCTTGCCGCCCTGGAGGTTGAGCTGGTTGACGATCTGCTTGTTGACCTTGCCCACCAGGACCATCTCGACCACGTCCATGGTCGCTTCGTCGGTGATGCGCAGACCTTGGCGGAAGTGGCTGGCGATGTTGAGCTTCTTGAGCATCTCGCCGATCTGGGGCCCGCCGCCGTGGACCACGACGGGGCTCAGCCCGATGTACTTGAGGAGGATGACGTTCAGGGCGAACTGGCGCTTGAGCGTCTCGTCCACCATGGCATGGCCGCCGTACTTGATGACGATGGTCTGTCCATGGAACTGCCTGATGTAGGGCAGGGCCTCCAGGACGACCTTGGCCTTCTGGGCCGCCTCGCGTATGGCTTCACCGCTTCCGCTGGTCTGGTTGGTCTGTTCGGGCATGGTTCTTCTCGCGTCGTGTTGGGCAGGCTGAGGATTAGAGGATGTAGCGCGACAGGTCGCGGTTCTGCTGCACGTCCTTGAGGTGCTCGCGCACGTATTCGCGGTCGATGGCGACCGTCTGTCCGGAGCGGTCCGGGGCTTCGTAGGAAAGGTCCGAGAGGATGCGCTCCATGATGGTGTACAGCCGGCGGGCGCCGATGTTCTCGGTCTCCTGGTTGACCGCCTCGGCGAAGGCCGCGATCTCGCGCAGGGCGTCGTCCGTGTAGCTCAGATCGATGCCCTCGGTGCCCAGCAGGGCGCTATACTGCTTGGTGAGCGCGTTGGCCGGCTCGGTGAGGATGCGGTAGAACTCCTCCTGGCCCAGGTCCGTGAGCTCCACGCGCAGCGGGAAGCGCCCTTGCAGCTCCGGGATGAGGTCCGAAGGCTTGGACATGTGGAAGGCCCCGGCGGCGATGAACAGGATGTGGTCGGTCTTGATCATGCCGTATTTGGTGTTCACGGTGCTGCCTTCAACCACGGGCAGCAGATCGCGCTGCACGCCTTCGCGGGACACGTCCGGCCCGCCGCGACGGGCGTCGGAGCCGCAGATCTTGTCGATCTCGTCGATGAACAGGATGCCGGTCTGCTCAACACGCTCCTTGGCCAGCTCGGCGACCTTGTCCATGTCCACCAGCTTGTCGCTCTCCTCCTGCACGAGCAGGCCGTAGGCGTCCTTGACCTTGATCTTGCGGGCCTTCTTCTTGGAGGGGAAGACCTTGCTGAACATGTCCCGGAACTGGGAGCCCATCTCCTCCATGCCGGGCATGGCCAGCATCTCGATCTGCGGGCCGGACCTGGCCGAGACCTGCATCTCCACTTCGCGCTCGTCGAGCATGCCTTGGCGCCACAGCGTGCGCAGCTTCTCGCGCGTGGAGTCCTTCTCCGCCGGGGCCTGCTCGCCGGGAGCGGAGGCAAAGGCGCCGGGCTGGCCAGACTTGGGCAGCAAGAGGTCCAGCAGGGCCTCCTCGGCGCGTTTCTCGGCCTGCACGCGCACACGGGCCAGCTCCTCCTCCTTGACCATGCCGATGCCGATGTCCATGAGCTCGCGGACCATGGACTCCACGTCCCGACCCACGTAGCCCACCTCCGTGAACTTGGTCGCCTCGACCTTGTGGAAGGGTGAGCCGGCCAGCCTGGCCAACCTGCGTGCGATCTCGGTCTTGCCCACGCCCGTGGGGCCCATCATGATGATGTTCTTGGGCGCGATCTCGTCGCGCAGGGAGGGGTCGAGCTGCTGCCTGCGCCAGCGGTTGCGCATGGCGATGGCCACCATGCGCTTGGCGTCCTTCTGGCCCACGACGTAGCGATCCAGCTCGGAGACGATCTCCCGTGGCGTCAGGTTGCTCGCGCTTGCCGCGGGCTTGAGGGCGATGGGCGGGAGCGGCATGCCTACCTCCCCTTGGCGATGGTCTCGATGACCAGTTGATCGTTGGTGAACACGCAAATCTCGGCGGCTATGGCCATGGATTTCTCGCATATCTCGCGGGCGGGCAGGAGGGTGTGACGCCGCAGCGCCCGCGCCGCCGACAGGGCGTAGGAGCCGCCCGAGCCGATGGCGGCCAGGCCGTCGTCGGGTTCGATGACGTCGCCGTTGCCCGAGAGGAGCAGTATCTGGCCGCCGTCGCTGGCCAGCAGCATGGCTTCCAGGCGGCGCAGGTACTTGTCCGTGCGCCATTCCTTGGCCAGCTCCACGCTGGCTCGCGGGAGGTTGCCCTTGAACTGCTCCAGCTTGGCCTCGAAGCGTTCCAGCAGGGTGAAGGCATCGGCCGTTGCGCCGGCGAAGCCCACTAGGATGCGTTCGTTGTAGATGCGGCGCACCTTGCGCGCCGTGTGCTTCATGATCGTCTGCTGGCCCAGCGTGACTTGGCCGTCACCGGCCATGGCCACTCCGGTGTCGTCCAACACGGCGAGGATCGTTGTCGCGTGCATGGGTTCTTCCTCTATTTTCCACGGGGTTGACCGCGGGTCAATCCAACACGCCCTGCCAGAGCGAGGCGTCCGCTCCGGGGCCCAGGATGCACAGGCTGGCCTGCTCCAGGGTCAGGAACTCCCTGGCCGCGGCCCGGATGTCGTCCAGGGTCACGGCGGCGAGCTTGGCCGCCGTCTCCTCCAGCGGCACGTGCCTGCCGTACAGGATATGGTTCTTGGCCAGGCGGAGCATGCGGTCCTCGGAAGACTCGGCGCCCAGGTAGAGCATGCCGACGAGATGGTCGCGGCAGTGGGCCAGCTCTTCATCCGCCACCCTGCCCTCGGCCATGGCGCGCAGCTCCTGCACCATGACCTTGAGCATCTCCCGGCACTTTCCCGGATGGGTCGCGGCATAGATCTGGAGCACGCCCTGGCGCGCGAGCGACTGCCGCGAGGAATACACCGAATAGGCCAGGCCTCGCCGTTCCCGCACTTCCTGGAAGAGCCGCGAGGACATCTGCCCGCCGAGCAGGCTGTTCAGGTAGGCCACGGCGAAGCGCCGCTCGTCGGACAGGCCCACGGAGGGAAAGCCCAGCAGGACATGGGTCTGTTCGATGTCGCGGCAGACGGCCTCCCGAGCGGGCCGGGCGTCCGATACTCCATCGCGTCCCAGGCGCGGGCTGGGCCGCAAGGAGTCGAAGGTCCGCGCGGCAAGGTCCACCAGGGCCTCGTGGTCAACGGCGCCGGCCGCGGCCACGATCATCCGATCGGGCCGGTAATGTCCCTGGCGCCAGGCGTAGAGGCTGGCCGGCGTGAAGGCGGGCACGCTCTCGGCGCTGCCGAGGATGGAATGGGCCATGGCCGGGTCGGACCAGTACGCGGC
This sequence comes from Pseudomonadota bacterium, assembly GCA_023433925.1. Classification (GTDB taxonomy): domain Bacteria; phylum Desulfobacterota; class Desulfovibrionia; order Desulfovibrionales; family Desulfovibrionaceae; genus Desulfocurvibacter. Next base: position 7,778 of record JAEYTO010000107.1, read on the forward strand.
CCAGAAATGCTCGAAGAGGTAGTCTTCCGGAGTGTCGTTGACCATGGCGATCTCCTGGAGCACCACGTCCTGCTCCAGCTCGATCTCCTTGGGGTCCATCCTGGGGCGCAGCACAAGGTCCGAGAGGATGTCCACGGCCTCGGGCAGTCCCGCGTCCACGACGCGGGCATGGAAGCAGGTCTGCTCGCGGTCCGTGAAGGCGTTGGAGAACCCGCCTAGGCGGTCCAAGACCTTGGCGATCTCCAGGGCGTCGCGCGTGCTGGAGCCCTTGAAGGCCAGATGCTCCCAGAAGTGGGCCATGCCTTCCTGGCCGGGTGACTCGTCCAGGGAGCCCGCCTCGATCCAGATGCCAAGACTGGCCGAGCGCGTGGCCGGGATTCGCTCCGTCGCCACGCGCAGGCCGTTGTCCAGTTCCGTGAATTGTGCGGCGCTGTCTGTGTTCATGCTCTCTTGGATGCTGAGGTGGCGCGCTTGGAAATGGAGGGCGCGTGCTGGTTACCAGAACTGGGATCGTTGTTTAAGGCTGGCGTCGAAGATGTCCAGCTCCCGGCGTTCCGTGTCGCTGGCGGCAAAGCCGCGGGCCTTGCCAAGATGGAATGTGGTCTGGCCCGCATCATTGGCGTAGAGCGCGGCATAGGCTAGGTTCAGGTGGGCCTTGAAGTAGTTGCCCGCCTGGCCGTGCATGCGGCCGAGGGTCTGGCGGACCTCGCTGTCCGTGGGCAGGGCGGAGGAGACCCGCTCCAGGTACTCGATGCCGCGCTTCAGCTCGCCCTGGTCGGCCAGGATGCGCGCATAGAAGAACATGGCCACCATGTCGTCGGGATTGAGCAGAATGGCCTTCTGGAGGTGCTTGGCCGAGGCCTCGAAGTCTCCAGCGCCGAACAGGAAACGCCCGGTCTCGCGCAGGATGAGAGGATTGTCCCCGCCGCAGGCCAAGGCTTGATCGAAGGACTGCCGGGCCTCGGCGATACGGTTGACACGCCCCAGGGTGATGCCGCGGCCCAGCTTGTCCAGACAACTGGAGGTCGGGCCCATGCCCTCGTAGAAGGACATGGCCATCTGCTCGTCCAGAAGCCTGGCCCGAACGAGGGTTCGGATCTGCAGGAACCGGCTGTTGTCCCGTTTCACATTGCGGGGAGCCTGAACCGTGGCGATGCGGTCCTCAAGGTAGGCGATACGTTCCGAAAGGCCGGGGTGCGTGCTCAGATAGCCAGGGAAGCTTGAGCCCATGATCCACTGCTTGCGCTTGAGGATCGCGAAGGACCTGGTCATTCCGTGCGGGTCGTAGCTGGCGGCCGTGAGGTACTGGAAGCCCACGTCGTCGGCCTCGCGCTCGTCCTCGCGGCTGTAGTTGAGAAGGGTGGCCCGGCCAGCAGCCTGGGAACCATAGGCCAGGGCCTGGCCGCCCTCATTGCCGAGGAAAACGCCGGCCAGCGTGCCGAGCAGAGAGGCCAGGCCCACGAGCTGCGCCTGTTCGATCTTCTTGGCGATATGGCGCTGGGAGACGTGCGCCAGCTCATGGGCGATGACCGCGGCCAGCTCGTCCTCGTTCTCCATGTGGGCGATGAGGCCCGTGAACACGTACATGTGGCCGGCCGGCCCGGCAAAGGCGTTCAGGGCGTTCTGCCGGAGCACGCCGACCTTGATGGGCCATGGCTGCGGGGGCATGTGCCTGGCGATGTCACGGACCAGTTCGGTGATGTAGCCGACGATCTCGGGATCCTCGACCACGGGCATCCTGGAGCGCACGAGATGCTCGAACTGCTCGCCGAGCTCACGCTCCTTCTTCGTGTCGAAGCTGCCGAGAATCTGGGCCTGCGCCGGCGCAGGCGTGCCGGCGGCAAGGACGGCGAGCGCGAGGGCGAAGATGAAGAGGCGGGCAAGCGCCCCGGTTGGAAGACTTACTCGCGGAATCATGCGGCGTTCCTCGAGGGCACGATACCAGAATCAGAGTGGGGCGCAATGGGAAGCGGCGAGGGGAGGGCCTTCCGGGCCGGCATCGGCCCGGAAGGGGCGGGTCGCGGCCCTATTTGTTCATGATGTTCATGAAGTCGCTGTTGCTCTTGGTCCCGCGGATCTTGTCCAGGAGGAACTCCATGCTGTCGATCTGGTTCATGGGCGCGAGCACCTTGCGCAGGATCCAGACGCGGTTGAGCACGTCCTCAGGCAGGAGCAGCTCTTCCTTGCGGGTGCCGGAGCGGTTGATGTCGATGGCGGGATAGACGCGCTTCTCGGAGAGATGGCGATCCAGGTAGATCTCCATGTTGCCGGTGCCCTTGAACTCCTCGAAGATGACCTCGTCCATGCGCGAGCCGGTGTCGATGAGCGCCGTGGCGATGATGGTCAGACTCCCGCCTTCCTCGATGTTGCGCGCGGCGCCGAAGAAGCGCTTGGGGCGCTGCAGGGCGTTGGCGTCGAGGCCGCCGGAGAGCACGCGGCCAGAGGAAGGGGTCACGGCATTGTAGGCGCGGCCGAGGCGGGTGATGGAGTCGAGCAGGATGACCACGTCGCGCTTGCGCTCCACCAGGCGCTTGGCCTTCTCCAGGACCATCTCGGCCACCTGCACGTGCCGGTGGGGAGGCTCGTCGAAGGTGGAGCTGACCACCTCGGCCCTGACCGAGCGCTCCATGTCCGTGACTTCCTCCGGCCGTTCGTCGATGAGCAGCACGATGAGATAGACGTCCGGGTGGTTGGCGTTGAGCGAGTTGGCGATGGTCTGCAGGAGCATGGTCTTGCCGGTGCGCGGCGGGGCCACGATGAGCCCGCGCTGCCCGCGGCCGATGGGCGCCAGCAGATCGATGACCCGCGAGGAGTAGTTCTTGTCCCCGTTCTCCATGTTGTAGCGCTTGTTGGGATAGAGCGGGGTGAGGTTGTCGAAGAGGACGACGTGCTTGGTCTCCTCGGGCTTGGCGAAGTCGATTTCCTCCACGCGCAGCAGGGCAAAATAGCGCTCTCCCTCCTTGGGAGGGCGGATTTGGCCCGAGACCACGTCGCCCGTGCGCAGGCCGAAGCGCCGGATCTGCGAAGGAGAGACGTATATGTCGTCGGGACCCGGCATGTAGCTGTACATGGGGGAACGCAGAAACCCGAAACCATCGGGAAGTATCTCAAGGACCCCTTCACCGTATATGGACCCGTTTTGCGATGCGCAGCTTTGCAGCAATGCAAAGATGAGTTCCTGCTTGCGCATGTTGCTCGGGTTCTCGATCTTGTACTCGCTTGCGAGTTCCATCAACTCGGGCATGCTCTTACGTTTTAGCTCGGACAGGTTCATACACTCTCCATGACTGGGTTCAAACTAGCACGTATGCTGCAATTAGGTTCGTACCTAAACGATGTGCTTATTGAAGGACGAATCCGGATAAAGAGCACGGACAGCAAGTGGTGGGTTCAAGAAGTCGGCGCGGGAGCGCCAGAATCGTCGTTTTATGTATCTCTTGCCGCCAATTAATTTGATATCGAGGTGATTGTAGGTGTAATGACTCGTGCCTTGGGCGGGACTGCCGGTGCAGCGCACGTGTGGTCACCAACAAGCCACAACTATGAGTCTTAGCTATCTAACGGATACCGTCATCGGTGCCAAGAGATTTCTACTCGTTCCCGTTCTTGCCCAGGACATCCTCGAACAGGGAGTTGATGCGCTCCTGGATCTCGTTTTGTGGCGTGGCCAGGCAGAAGGAAAGCTCGAGTGAAATGAGGTTCATAGCCTGCTCCAGGAGGCGGCGCTCGCCGAAGGAAAGCTCCTTGTCATGGCCGATGAGCAGGAGTTCCTTGAGAACGTAGGCCACATCCTCCAGGGCCCCGCTCTTGAGCTTTTCGGAGTACTCGCGATAGCGCCTGTTCCAGTTCTGACCGGTGTAGCCGGTGAAATCCGAGCGGTCCTTGAGGGAATCGAGGATGGCCTGCCCCTTGTCGGCGGTGCACAGGGGACGAAGCCCCACATTGCGGGCATTGGGAACCGGCACCATGAGCGTGACATTGTTGCTCAGGATGCGCACAATGTAAAATTCGGTGCTGACGCCGCCAATCTCTTGGCGTTCGATGCGCTCGACCCTGCCCACGCCCTGGGCTGGATATACTACTAAATCGTTCAGGGAAAACACCGGCCTAGTTTCCTCCGGAGAGCTGGCGGACGTAACTAGGTAAGATTAACCTAATTATCAGAGCAAGTCCATCCTGGCCCGGTTTGCAGCGTTCTATTGCGGGCCAGGCTCATCGGAGGGGTCGGTATGAGCGCCTATTCCGTATCCCCTGGCTCCGGGACGAGCTTGCCCGCATCGAAGGCGTGGACAGCCTGCATGGCCGCGCCGAGGCCCTTGCCGAAGAAGATGGGCAGCGCGTCCCGTGCCACTGAAACGACCTTGGCCAGGAGAGGCAGCTCCTCGGGGGCGAACGGGGCAAGGACGTAATCTCGACTCGGTTCGGACACGGGACGGCCGACGCCCATCCGCAGGCGGGGAAAATCAGCAGTGCCAAGCTCGTTGGCCACCGAAGACACGCCGTTGTGGCCGGCGCTTCCCCCGCCGAGCTTGAACTTCAGTCGACCCAGGGGCAGGTCGAGTTCGTCATGGATGATGAGCGCGTTGCGGGGCTGGATGCCGTTTTCACGGCAGATGCGGGCCACCGCCACGCCGCTCAGGTTCATGTAGGTCATGGGCTTGGCCAGGAGGAAGTCTCCCTTGACCCGCGGCAGAGAGACGCGCCAAAGCCGATATATGTCGGTGGGGGGCAACTGCTCCATGCGCCGATAGGGCTTGGAGGATATCTCCTCCAGCACGGCATCGACGACCATGAAGCCAATGTTGTGCCGGGTATGTTCGTATTCCGGGCCCGGATTACCCAGGCCGACAATGAGGCCCTTGAAGTCCATGGGGTTGTCATCCGGAGGTTTGCCCAGGCAATAGATAGGACTGCCTGGCGGGTTGTAAAGGCCCCCCGGGCTGCCTGACGAAAGAAGGTGGGGCTCCGTCGCCGGGGCCCCACCTGAAGCAAATACCGAAGGCTGCTTCTAGGCGCCCGCGGCAGGGGCGGCAGCGGGCGCCGCCTCGCCGGCGGTCTCGGGCTCGGCCTCGCTCGCGGGCGGAACCACGCCGACCACGGCGAAGTTGTCCTCGCCGTGCAGGGCCTTGACGCCGGCCGGCAGGCTCACGTCGGATATGTGTATGGTGTCGTTGATGTTCAGGTTCGACACGTCGATGGTCACGTTCTCGGGGATTTCGAGGGGCAGGCACTCCAGCTCGATCTTATCGCGGAAGATCTGCACCACGCCGCCAAAGATAAGGCCGGGGGACTTGCCCGTGATGTTGACACCGACCATGACACGGATGGGCTTGTTCAGATCGACGCCATAGAAATCCACGTGGGTGATCTGGTTCTTGTAGGGGTGGCGGGCGATCTGCCAGATGAAGACCGGCTTCTCCAGGGCCTTGCCCTCACTCTCTATCTTGAGGGTGAAGACTTGGGCCTTGCCGACCTTCTCATAGAGCTTGCGCAGGGGCATTTCCCTGACTTTCACCGGGACATTCTCGCCCTTGGCGTCGTAGTAGATGCCGGGCACGAAGCCCTCAGCGCGCACGCGGCTGACAGGTCCCTTACCGACCCTTTCGCGCCTTTCGACGCTGAGCTGATTCTCGTTGGACATAGCCCTTCTCCTTGTTCCACGGATCCGGAGCGCGCAGGCAAGCCCCGTGACCTGGCAGTTTTGCGCTAGACGAACAGGACGCTGACCGAGGATTCCGTATGGATGTTATGGATGGCCTTGGCTAGGAGCCCGGCCACCGATTTCACGACTATCTTGGAGCATTCCCTGGCCTTGGGGCTCAGGGGAATCGTATCGGTGACGATGACCTTGGCGAACGCGGATTGCTCCAGGCGCTCTATCGCCGGGCCGGAGAGCACCGGGTGCGTGGCGCAGGCCAGGACTTCCTTGGCCCCGTTGTCCAGGAGCACCTCGGCCGCGGAGCAGATGGTGCCGGCCGTATCGATCATGTCGTCGAGCACCACGGCGATCTTGCCCTCGACGTTGCCGATGACGTTCATGGCCTTGGCCTGATTGGGCGCGTCACGGCGCTTGTCGATGATGGCCAGGCCGGCCTCCAGGCGCTTGGCGTAGGCGCGGGCTCGCTCGACGCCGCCCGCGTCGGGCGAGACGATGACCACGTTCCGGCCTTGCTGGTACTCCTTGAGGTATTGCAGGAGCACCGGCGCGGCATAGAGATTGTCCACCGGAAGATTGAAGAAGCCCTGAATCTGGCCCGCGTGCAGGTCTATGGTGAGCAGCCGGTTCATGCCCGCGACGGAGAGGAAGTCGGCCACGAGCTTGGCGCTGATGGGCGCGCGGGGGGCGACCTTGCGGTCCTGGCGGGCGTAGCCGTAGTAGGGCACCACCGCGGTGACCCGGCCGGCGCTCGCGCGCTTGAGGGCATCGAGGATGAGGCCGAGCTGCATGAGATTGAAATTGACCGGCGCGCAGGTCGGCTGCACGACGAAGACATCGGCGCCACGCACGTTGGCGCTGATTTCGACGCGGATTTCGCCGTCGCTGAACGTCTCGGAGACGGTCGGGAGCAGCTTGCAGCCCAAATGGTCGCAGATGGCTTCCGCAAGTTCCGGATTGGCCGATCCGCTCAGTATCCGCAGTTCTCTGTGGACAGCCATCGATTCAACATCCTCGGGAATAAAGTTGGCTGGGGCGGAAGGATTCGAACCCTCGGATGTCGGGACCAAAACCCGATGCCTTACCACTTGGCGACACCCCAACACGGGAATTGAAACACGCTCGAAACCGTAAAGCGGCGCTTCAGGATCGCGCAGGCTTCCTGCGCCGCGGCCGCGCTTCGATACAAGGCAAAAATTGCGGCTCCGCTGCCGCTCATGACAGCGTGGGCCGCACCCAGTTCGATCAAACAGCCCTTGATCCTCTCCAGGCCGGGGAATCCGGGGAAGACCGCCTCCTCGAAATCGTTCGCCAGGATCGTGGTCTCAGGGCAAAAAGCGTTACTAGCCTCTCGAACTGCCGCTGTCAATACTGGCAGGCGCGCTTCAGCGCAGGTTTTTTCCGGGTGCAGACGGTCCCATTCACGGTAGGCCCAGAGCGTGGATACATGCTCGGCTGGGCATACGAGAATCAGGCTATATCCCCCAAGCTCCACCCTGGCCGGAGAGAGGACTTCGCCGATGCCCCTGGCCAGCGCGGGCTCGCCTCGAAGCCCGTGGCGAAGGAAGTAGGGCACGTCGGCGCCGAGCCTGGCGCCCAGGGCCGCCAGCTCATCCTCGGGCAGGGCCTTTTCGCCGGCGATGGCGTTGAGGTGCGCCAGGAAGGCCGCTGCGTCGGCGCTGCCGCCTCCCAGGCCGGCGCCCACGGGAATGCGTTTCTCCAGATGGACGTCCAATCCTGGCGTGAAGCCCGTACGCAGGCCAAAGGCCTCGTAGGCCTTGACGATGAGGTTGGTTCCGCCTTCGAGTTCCGGATTGGAGCAGGTGAGCCGGATTCCCGCCCCGTCCGCCCGCAGGCCGACGTGCAGGGTGTCGTTGGGCTCGGAAAGCGGGAGGAAGAGCGTCTCCAACTCGTGGTAGCCGTCGGACCTGCGGCAGACGATGCGCAGGAAGAGGTTCACCTTGCAGCCGGCGGTCAGCCTGACGGCGTTTTTTCGGGTGATGTTTGTCATGCCATGGCTCACCGTGCGCGGCAGTGCTCAGCGCAAATCCAGCGTGACGAAAAGGTTCCTGCCACCGCGCTTGAGAAGCAGCATGACGACGCCGACCCCTTGGCGGGACTGGCTCACGATGCTCCTGAACTCCTTCAGCGAGCACACGGGCTTGCTGGCTGCCTGCACGATGCAGTCGCCCGGCAGGACGCCGGCGCGTTCGGCGGGAGAGTTCTCCTCCACGTTGAGCACCAGCAGGGCTTGTCCTGTGTCCAGGTCAAGCTGGCTGGCCTCGGCGTCGGTGATGGGCTTGAGGGTCAAGCCCTCCGTGGCCGAAGCGCCTTCGTGGTTTTTCGGGCGAGGGATGTTCGGCTCCAGTTCCTGTCGGCCGATGACCATCGGCAGGATGCGCGAGCTTCCGGCGCGCCACACGACGATCTTGGCGCAGCGTCCGGGAGGATAGTCGGCGACCGCGCGCAGCAGGCTTGCGGAGTCGGCGATATCCTTGCCGTCCAGGCGCAGGATCACGTCGCCGACCTTGATGCCTGCCTGGGCGGCAGGCGCGCCGGGAACCAGCGAGGCCACGAGGGCCCCTCGCGGCGCGGGCAATCCCAGGGCCTTGGCCGCGTGGGCGTCGACATCCTGGGCGGAGACGCCCAGCCAGCCACGCACGACCCTGCCGCTGGTCTTGAGCTCGCCGATGACCCTCCGAGCCGTGTTGCTGGAAATGGCGAAGCTGATGCCCTGGCCGCTGGCCGTGATGACCGTGTTGACCCCCACGACGGTTCCGTCGAGATCGATCAGGGGGCCGCCGGAGTTGCCGGGGTTGATGGGCGCGTCGGTCTGTATGAAGTCGTCGAAAGGTCCAAAGCCGAGCGAGCGGCCTTTGGCGCTGATGATGCCGAGCGTCACCGAATGATCGAGTCCGAAGGGATTGCCGATGGCCAGGACCCACTCGCCGACCCGGCTGCGGTCAGAGTCGGTGAAGGTCAGGGCCGGTAGCGGCCGCCCGGCATCGATCTTGATGAGCGCCAGGTCCGTCTCGGGATCGAGTCCCACGATGGCCGCCCGGCGGGGCTCGCTTTCGCCCAGCAGGAGGACAGTGATTTCCTCCGCGCCGGCCACGAGGTGGTTGTTGGTGACGATATGGCCGTCAGCGGAGATGATGAACCCCGAGCCAAGCGATTCCTGGCGCGAGCCGGGCGTGCCTTCCTGGCCGAAGTCACGCTGGAAGCGTTCCTCGAACCTGTCGAGAAGATCATCCAGCAGGAAGCCCGGACCTTGGCGCCGGAAGAATTCCTTGAGGCGATCCCGCGGACTCACCGTGCGCAGCGCGCTGATATTGACCACCGACTTGCCGGCTTCCCGAGCCAGCGCGGGGCAGTCCGCCTGGATGCTCGCCGCCGAGGACAGGCCGGTATGCAGGAGGCTTGTCATGGCAACGAGCAGGCACAAGGCGCGAAGGATCATCAAGGGCTCCTGGGTGGGTGCCGGACTGGGCTCGCATGGCTCCGGCGGCCGAATGCGAAATAGTAGACGGCTTGTATGGCCTTGTAAATGCTAATAGATGGCGTGGGCGCAGCGATCTGGTCCTTGGCAGTCGCGAGAGCGCTTCAGGCTGCGCTCGATGAAGACCAGCACTTCCGAGTAGAAGTTGGGCGGGGCGTAGCCGGTCAGCAGCTCGGTGCGCACCGCACCCCGCTCCACATTGCTCAGCATGACCTGCCCGGCGATACTGCCATTCACCATGATGACAAAAGTCACCATCACCCCCAGCCGACGCCCCTCCGTAAACCAGTGATACGTCTCCCCCCACTGCTGCGCCGGAGAACACGTCCCACCCCTAGTACTCTCGCTCTCCCCCGCGTCTGGCTCCCACCTGGCAATATCCTGCTGCGAGCGGGCACGCACCGCCATCAGCGCCCTGCCGTCCACCCAACGTGGAAACCTCAGGTA
>JAEYTO010000073.1 GCA_023433925.1 Pseudomonadota bacterium
CCTTGCGATAGGCGGGGGTGCTCGGCATGACTACTCCTCGGGCATGGCAACTACAGCTCCTTGCTCGATCACACCCGTTCGCAAGCTCTCGGCTCTGGTGCCTGCATCGCTGACCCTCCTCGGGCTCGCGACGGCGTGCGGAGGCGAAGGTGACGACGTGATCAATTTGGAGGGCTCCGTCGAGCTGCTCGACTCGTTCGAGTACTCGACCGGCCAGCTCCCGGGCTCCGGTCCCGTCCAGGTCTCGCTCACGGTGTCGGGCAGTGCCATAGCGAAGCTCAGCCTTCCTGCAGTCGCGTCCGACGAGGCCGGCGATCCCACGCTCTACGCAGCCGGTCGCGGGACCCTCGAGGTCTCGGGCGGCTTCTTCCTCGACGGATCGCTCAAGGTCGATCAGCCCGGGCTGCCGAAGTACGACGGCGATCTGCCGGGCCTCGCCGACATCAGCCTGCCGATCAGCGGCTCGGTGCCGGTGGATGGGCTCGCGTTGGCGGAGCCCGTGACCGTGAGCGCCGTGATCCAGCCGGGCGACCTGCCTCCGATCCCGCTGCCGGGCGGCGTGCCCGGATCGCTTCAGCTCGGCGTGGCGGACGGGAGCACGATCGACGTGACCGTGGAAGGCTCGTGCGCGAGCGTCGACGGATCGACGGCCGAGCTCCGCGGCGTCGCCGTCCGGAGTGGCACGGTGAGCCTCGACATTGCGGTCGAGCTCGACATTCCCGTCGTCGGATCACAAACGATCGACATCGGCACCGTCGAGCTCCCCGTCCCGGAGTCCACCTACGACGCCGTCGCCAAGGCCTCGGCCGTTCCGATCCAAGAGCCGCCCGAGGGCGCCAAAGCCGCACCCCTCTGCCCATCGGCGGGAGAGGGCGGAGAAGGTGGTGCCGGCGGCGGCCCAGGGCCGAAACCGACGACGGCGTCGACCTCATCGGGCGGCCCGACGAGCTCCTCGGCGAGCTCTTCGTCGAGCGGCTCCACCTCCGCGAGCTCCTCGAGCGTCAACTCGAGCTCCTCGTCGGGAATCGAGTACGAATGCATCACCGACTCGGACTGCGGGGGTGACGCCGTCTGCCGGCAGAACGAGTGCAAGGCGGTCTACGACGTCTGCCTCGACACGACGCTGCACATCGGGGATCTCTCCCTCGTCGAGGGCGCCGCCGAGTTCGGCGGACACGGGCCCGAGGTGCAGCTCGACATCGCGCCGCAGGTGAGCTCGACGGGCAAGCTCCAGCTCGTCGTCAACCTCACCATGACAGAGACGCAGTCGGATTGGTCCACGGGCGCGAACGGCAAGACGTTCACCTTCAACCATTACGTATCCGAGGTGCTCGAGCCCGGTCTCGGCTGGACGTATGTCGACACCGACACGAGCGACGATCCGCTGGCCGGGTGGGAAAACTACCTCCTCAGCGCCGTCTGCTCGGGCGACACCTACGGAAACGACATCGGCACCGGCAGCAGCTACTCGTGGTGCGAGATCGAGGTCGGCTGCGTAACCGTGGTCGAGGATTGAAACGGGCCGATAGGCGGTCGGCAGCGTAATGTCGGTGATAGTCTCGACCGGGCGTTGTACGGCCTCGAAGGAACCATCATCGGCGGCGACTACCGCGTCGAGCGGCTGCTCGGTCGGGGCGGGATGGGCGCGGTGTACGTGGCGACGCAGATCTCGACGCATCGCCAGCGCGCGCTCAAGCTGATGAACGCCGAGCTGGCACGCGACGAGAAGAGCTGCGCGCGCTTTGCGGAAGAGGCGCGCGTGCGCGGGCGCGTGCAGAGCCCGCACATCGTCGAGACGATCGCCGCCGGGATCGATCCGAAGCTCGGCGCGCCGTGGCTCGCGATGGAGCTGCTCGAGGGCGAGACCCTCGGCGCGCGCGTCGCTCGTGCGGGACCGCTTCAACCCGGCGAGGCGCATCGTGTCCTCGGCGAGCTCGCGGCCGGGCTCGCCGCCGCGCACCGCGCGGGGATCGCGCATCGAGACGTGAAGCCCGAGAACGTCTTTCTCGCGACCGGCGGCACTGCGCCCTTCGTCGTGAAGATCCTCGACTTCGGCATCGCCAAAGAGCTGGGCTCGCTCGGCAGCGCGCCGACGGCGAGCGTCGGATCACCGGCGTGGATGGCGCCGGAGCAGGCGAACGGCGAGCCGGTGTCGCCCGCGACGGACGTGTGGGCCTTCGGGCTCGTCGCGTTCCACGCACTGACCGGTGCGCACTACTGGCGCGCGCCGGGCGTGAAGGACGGCACGGTCGCGCAGCTCCTTCAAGAGATCTTGCTCCACGACCTGCCGCCTGCAACGTCCCGCTCCGGGCACGTGCGGCTCCCTCCGGGGTTCGACGCATGGTTCGCGCGCGCGGTCGCACGCGATCGGAGCCAGCGCTTCGCGAGCGCCGACGAAGCTTGGGCCGCGCTCTCGCGCGTGCTCGAGGCGGCGCCTGCCGCGCCGTTCGACGCCACGATGCCGTCGCCGGCATCCAACGTGAGCACTCCGCCGCGCCCGTTGGCTGCCGTGGGGAGCACGACCGCAGCGGTGCTCACTTCGGCGCGGCCGGCTCCGCCTC
>JAEYTO010000123.1 GCA_023433925.1 Pseudomonadota bacterium
GGAGAGGGGCTCCGCGCCCCTCTCCAGACCTCACCCCGCCAGGGCCACGGGCCCCTGGACCCCGCATTTCGCCGGCGGATTGCTCCAGCGTGAAGAGATCTATCGGAAGGCCCCGGCAGGGGCCTTCTTGTATCGGTTCCCCCGCAATCACGCCTTCGGCCTTTGCCCGGATACCGGAACGTTTTTTTCATGGCGATGACGACAAGCGCTTTTCATTTATAAAGAATTCTATTAGATGTGACCCCATGGGACGTGGCGTGGCCGCGCGACTCCAGTCCTTCCTACCCCCTTCCGGCCGCGCCACGTCCCGTGTCCCGAGCACGACTCAAAGCCCGGTTCCGGCCGGGCTTCATTCTTTTCCGCCCTGCCCGCCCCATCTTCCCTACCCGCCGTGGCGGGCAGGGACAGCCTGCCGCCAAGGCTTCAACTCGGACGGGATTCCGGATATGTTCGGATAAAAGGACGCTCGCCATGCACATCGAGGTCAAGTGCTACGCAACCCTGTCACGCTTCACGCCCAAGGATGCCGACAGGCACGAGTTGCCCGAGGGCGCCACCGTCGGCCGGGTCATGGAACGGTTGGGCCTGCCCGCCGGGGACGTGAAGCTCATCTTCGTCAACGGCGCCAAGGCCGAGCCCGACACGCGCCTCAAAAACGGCGACCGGCTCGGGCTCTTCCCGGCCGTGGGCGGGGGCTAGCCGATGGATGACATCGCCCTGAGAGTTGAGCAGTGCGCCCGCGACGAGCGGCTGCCGTCCGGCGGCGTGGTCCGCGTGCTGTGCCAGGCCGCCGAGGTCTGGCTGGCCCAGGACTTGAGAATCACTCGTCGCGAGGTGCAGATCGCCGCCCTGCTCAAGGGCGTCATGCCCCTGCGCTATCTGCGCAACCAGGGCAGCCTGCGGGTGGAGGACCAGCTCACCCTGCTGGGCTCGCACGTGGCCATGGTCGGCCTGGGCGGGCTCGGCGGGCACGTGCTGGAGCTCCTCGCCCGCACGGGCGTAGGCCGCATCCGCGCGGCCGACATGGACATCTTCGAGGAGCACAACCTGAACCGCCAGTTCCTGGCCACGGGGGCCACGCTGGGCATGCCCAAGGCCGAGGCCGCCCTGCTGCGGGCACGCGAGATCAACCCGGCCGCGAGTGTGGAGACCACGCGGGAATTCTTGACGGACAAGACCATGCGCACCTTCCTGACCGGCGCCCGCCTGGCCATGGACTGCCTGGGCGGGCTGGCCAGCCGCCTGGCCCTGCAACGCGCCGCGTCCGAGGCCGGCGTCCCGCTCGTCACGGGCGCCCTGGCCGGGCTCACGGGCTACGTGGCCGTGGTGGAGCCGGGCAAGCCCGGTCCGGCCGAATTCCTGGGCCAGGGCCGCTCGGACGAGGAGACCCTGGGCACGCCTGCCCAGAGCGTCGCCCTGGTGGCCACGCTCATGGCCGCCGAGGCCGTGCGGCTGCTCACGGGCAAGCCCTCGCCGCTCGTCGGCGGCATGCTGCTCATCGATCTGGGGGAAATGCGCTTCGAGAGGGTCAGCCTGGGATAGGCCGGGCTTACCAGCCTGCTGAAAAGCAGGCTGAACGGGCCAGGATGGCCCGCCGGATGCGAACAGGTGCGCGGCATCCGTGAGCAATGCTTGAGCTTTGCTCAGGCATTGCGAAGTTTTAAAAAAGCCAGGACGGCTTTTTTCAACAGTCTGCTACTTGTCGGTCGAGTCGGCCAGGCTCGCGGGCTTGGCGAAGAGGTAGCCCTGGCCCAGGCTGCAGCCGAGCGAGGTCAGGCGATCGACGTGCTCCGAGCTTTCCACGCCCTCGGCCACGACCTCCAGGCCCAGGCTGTTGCCCAGGGAGATGATGGTCTGCACGAGGCGCACGGACGTGGGCGAGGATTCCTGGAGCGGGGCCACGAAGGCCTTGTCGATCTTGAGCACGTCGATGGGGAAGCGGCTCAGGTAGGACAGCGACGAATAGCCCGTGCCGAAATCGTCCACGCTGATCTTGATGCCCAGGTTCTTGAGCCGGCTCAGGATGCGCGAGACGTTCTCCGGATCATGCATGAGCATGCTTTCGGTGATCTCCAGCCGCAGCCGCTCGGCCGGCATGTCCGTGCGGCGCAGGATGGACTTGATGCGCGAGTAGATGTCCGGGTCGCGGAACTGCTTGCCCGAGATGTTCACGGACAGGCTCAGGTCACCGTCTTCGTGCGCGCTGAGACGGGCGAAGTCCGTGCAGGCCCGCTCCAGCACCCAGTAGCCTATGGATACGATAAGCCCGGTCTCCTCGGCCAGCGGGATGAACTCCTCGGGCGGCACGATGCCCTCATCCTTGCGTTTCCAGCGGACAAGCGCCTCGTAGCCGCGCTTGCGGCCGCTGACGAGCTCCACGATGGGCTGGTAGTGGAGCACGAACTCGTCATTGTCCAAGGCCATGCGCAGGCTCGACTCCAGAAGCATGCGGCGCATGGCGTGGTCGTGCATGCGGCCGTCGAAGACCTGGCAGTTCTCGTTGGACTCGGTCTTGGCGCGCTGCATGGCCAGGCTGGCGTCGCGCAGGTAGTCCTCGGCCCGGACATATTCCTGCCGGCCGAAGACCACGCCCACGCTGGCAGAGGTGGTCACCTGGCGGCCCATGACCTGGAAGGGCGTCCGCAGCCGCTCCTGCACCCGGCGCACGAAGGCGCTCACGAAGTCCGTCACCTGCGGGTGCTCCACGAGCACGCCGAAGTCGTCGCCGCCCAGACGAGCCACCACGCCGTTGTCGCCCAGGCTGTCCTGGAGCATGCGCGCGATGATGATGAGCATGGCGTCGCCGAAGAGGTGTCCCAGGCTGTCGTTGACGACCTTGAAGCGGTTCAGGTCCACGAAGAGCACGGCGAAGTCGTACAGGCCCGTGCGCCGGCTGCGGCGGATGGCGTCTCCGATGCGCGTGAGCAGCTTCCTGCGGTTGGACAGGCCCGTGAGATGGTCGTGGTTGGCCTGGTACACGAGCTGCTGCCGCGTGCGCTTCTGCTCGGTGATGTCCTGATAGATGCCGAACACGGCCTCCTGCCGGTCGCTCACGTAGACCGGCGTGCCGATGATGGACACGTCCAGGATGCGGCCGTCGGCCGTGCGGCGCTTGGATTCGGCGAAGATGAGCTGGCCCTCCTGGGTCTGCCGGGAGATGCCCGTGGCTTCCTCGGCCAGATCCGGCGGCACTATGAGCGAGTTGATGCTCCGCCCTGCGGCCTCGTCCCGGTCGTATCCGAACAGCTTCTCGAAGGCCGCGTTGATGGCCATGACCCGGTCCCGCGGATCCACGAGCACGATGGCCAGGGGGATCCTCTCGAAAAGCTGCTCGAAATAGGCCTTCTGGAGGTCGCGTTGGAACAGGGCCTCCCTGAGTTCGGACACATCGAGCATGGAGATCATGCCCAGGCCGGCGCCCGGAATGAGGCCAGCCGTGACCACCACCTGGCGCACGTCGCCGCCCGGGATGACGAGCCTGGCTTCGTAGTTGCGCGGCGCGGGCGAGGCCTTGGAAAGGCGCGCGCGGTGGTAGGCCGAGATGCGCTCCCGATCGTCGGGATGGCAGAAGTCCATCCAGCTCATGCGGCCTTCCACGGATTCGCGCGGCAGCCCCACGAGCTTCTCGAAATCGGAGTTGACCCGTACGATGGTCATGTCGCCATCAATGATCATGACCGCCGTGCCGGTGCTCTCCAGCACGGCGCGGAAACCGCCCTCCAGGCCCGAAGCGGGCGGGCACGCCTGGCCGGGCCGGTCGGTCAGGGCCATGGCCGCGGCCAAGGCCAAGCCCTGGTCCAGGGGCCACAATGAAACGGCGTAGCGCGCCGGCCGGGCCCCAAGGTTCAGGGTCAGCTCCAGGGCTTCGGGGCGGCTCGTGTCGAGCACGCGTCCCACGGCCCGCAGCAGGCCATCGGCCTCGATGGGGTCCATGAACTCGGAGATGGTCTGGCCGGGCATGGTCTCGGGCAGGCGCGGACCCTCGCCTCCGATCAGGTCGGCGTATTGCACGCGGCCATCGCGGTCCAGGCGGAAGAGGAGCCCTGGATGGCCGTTGCCGGCCGGGGACGGCGATCCCGGCGCCGCCTCCCCGCGCGCGGCGTGCGCGGAAAGCTCCTTGCCCAGGGAGAAGCTGACCATGTCGGCCATGAAATCGGCCAGACGGACGTGCTCTCCGTCGAAGGGCTGGTCCCCGCGCCTGGCCGCGCAGAAAAGGCCGAGCACCTCGCCGCGGCAGATGAGCGGCGCGACGAGGACAGGCCCCGAGGGCTCGGCGCCCATGAGCGAGGCGATGGCGCGGTAGCTGCCGCCGCCAGGAGCCACGGTCCGGCAGCCCGGCGACGGGAACCGGGCCAGCAGTTCCATGGTCGCGGAAGGCTGCAGCGCTTCCCGCGGCTGCTGGTCGCCAGGAAAAAGGTAGGCCGGGCGCAACTCGCCGGCATCGATCAGGAGGATGGCGGACCAGTCGGCCTCCAGGGCGGCCGCGGCGCGAGACGGCACACTCTCCAGAAACCGGCCGCATGCGGCCGCGGTCCGCGGGCGATCAGGAAGGATCTCGTCCAGGAAGCCCCAGACGTTGGCATGGTTCAAGCCGGCGTTTTCCACCGCGTGCGTGGTGTTCCTCTTGGTGTTGCTGCGCGCCATGAATAATCACGATGAAAAGGCATCGACGGTCCCGAGACGGCCATTGGTGGCTCGCCTGCCCAGCGACCGCTGCCTCGATGTCGGTTCCGAGGTCGATCCGCAGTTACCGCAATCCAGAGTGCGAGAAAAGGCTTTTTTAGCACTGGCCATGACTAGACTCCAGCCTGCCGGCCTCCATGCGCAGAACCCCGTCCAACCCGTCCGGAAGATCGCCCTCGTGATGCGTGACCATGACCAGGGCCATGCCCGACCGGAGCAGGCTCTGGAGAAAGATGAGCACTTCCTCGCGGGATGCAAGGTCCAGCCCGCTCAAAGGCTCGTCAAGGAGCAGGGCCTTGGGCTTGTGGACCAGGGCCCGCAGGATCATGAGCTTGCGGCGCTGGCCAAAGGACATGCGGCCCAGGCGCTCCCCGGCCAGCCCGGCCAGGCCCGCGCGCTCCAGCAGCTCCATGGCCGCCTCCGCCTCGCCCGGACCGGCTTGGACGTGCAGCCCGACGGAGCCGTGAAAGCCCGAAGCCACCGCGTCCAGGCCTGCCACGTCCGGATCGTGCCAGGCCTGCATCTCCGCCGACACGCAGCCCACCTCGCGGCGCACCTGCCACAGGTCGTGCGGCCCGGCCCGGCCGCCACGCAGCACCAGGCCGCCCGGCAGCGGGTGCAGATCGCCGGCCAGAACCTTGAGCAGCGTGGACTTGCCCGCGCCGTTGGGGCCGACGACGGCCCAGCCCTCTCCCGGACACAGGGCGAAGTTCACGTCGCGCAGGACCGGATTCCCGGCCAGGGAGACCGAAACGTGACGCAGTTCGACAATGGGCTCCGGGAGCGCCGGAAGCTCTCGGCTCGGACCTCCGGAAGCCTCCGGCGGCCGTCCCGTCTTGTCCGCGCCGGGCCAGGCGCAACGCCCGCCGGCATGGATCGCCACGGCGGCCGCGAGTTCGCCGGCATGGGCCAGCCTGCGCCCCTCCAGCACAAGGCCCATGGCGAGGCCCGGCACGAGTTCCTCGGGCCGGTGCGTGGCCTGCACGAGGGTGGCTCCGGCGGCGACGAGTTCGGCGGCCAGCTCCACGGCCCTGGCCCGCCGCGCGGCGTCCAGGCCGTCGAAGGCCTCGTCCAGGAACAGCACCGATGGCCGCAGGGCCAGGGCGCGCACGAGCAGGACTGTCTTGGCCTGGCCCTCGGACATGATCGCCACCGAACGCTCCAGAAGGTCCTCGGCCCCGAGTTCGCGGAACAGTCCCTCGACCCGCGTCAGGTGCTCCGGGTCTATCGAGCCGGACAGGAAGCGGCTGTTGGTCAGGCCCGTGAGGGCGCACTCGCGGCCCGTGAGCGGATGGTCCAGCCGCCGGTATTCCTCGGCCTGCTCGGCCGAGACGAGCGCCGTGCGCTCGCGGAAGCCGATGGGGCTGGACGACGGGGAGGTCGCGCTGGGCTCGTCTGGATCGTAAAACGCGCGGCAGTCCGGGTCCGTGGGCCAAACGTCGCCGCGCAGGAGCCGCAGCAGGGTGGACTTGCCCGCGCCGTTGCCGCCCAGCACGGCCAGGCCTTGCCCCGCGCGCAAGGTCAGGCGCACGTCTGCCAGTATGACCCGGCCCACCAGGCGCACGGAGCAGCCGTCGAGCCGCACCAGGGGGCGGCCGAGGCCGCTGTCGCGGTCCTGCCGCGCGGCTTGTATCGATGTCTGCCTCACTGGAAACTCGGTGCTCATGCGGCTATTCACCATAATACCATCAGCGTTCATCACTCCAGACAGCCCGCCCGATCCCAGTCCGGTCGGCGGATGGCCTGCTCCAGGCTTAGGTCGGCCGGGGATCGCCGCAGGGCCTCCATGGCCGCGTCCATGTCCTGGCGCGCGAAGGCGAAGCGCTCCTGGACCAGGGGCGCGTGAAGGCCGTCCGGACCCGATGACAGAACCCGCTGCACGTCCGACAGGCGGATGGACTCCGCCGGCCTGGCCAGGGCGAAGTATCGCTCGCCGCCCGCCTCGGCCCGCAAGAGAAAGCCATGCTCCACCAGCATCGCGCACAGGTCGGACACGAGCTTGCCCGGCAAGTTAAGCCGCTCGGCGAGCACATCCCCGGACAGGCCGCCCCGGCCGGCGTCGAAGCGCCCGGCCAGGCAGACGAGCATGAGCCAGGCGGCCTCCAGCCGGTCGCGGAAGCTGGCTCGTCCGGCGCGCAGCTCGCCCTCGAAGGCGCCCAGATGCTGAACCGCGTACGATATCTCGCCGCCCAGGAGCACGATGACCCAACTGATATACATCCAAACCAGGAAGATGGGAAACTGGGCCAGGCTGCCGTAGATGGCCCCGTAGTCCGCCACCTGCTGGCGGAGGTAGACCCACTGGGCGAACTGCCAGAGCGTGCCGGCGATGACCGCGCCCACCACGGCGCTGCCCAGGCGAACCCTGGTGTGCGGCATGAAGCTGTACAGAAAGAGGAAGGCCAGCCAGACGAAGACGAAAGGCGCGACCTTGAGCGTCAGAAGGTGCAGGTAGTTGATGGCCGTGTATTCGAGCATGCGCTGCACGAGCGCCTCGCTTTGCAGGGATACGGTGAAGCTCAGGGCCAGGAAGACGAGCATGGGGCTGAACACGAGCACCGAGAAGAAGTCCGTGAACTTCCGCCACAGGCTGCGGCCCCGGGTCACGCCCCAGATGGCGTTGAAGGCGTTCTCCACCGTGACGACCATGGCCACGGCCATGGCCACGAGCACGAGCGTGCCCAGGTAGCCCAGCGTGCTCACGCTGGAGGTCTCCACGAAGCGCAGAATGCTCCCTACGAGCTCCTCCCGGCCGGCGGTGATGCGCAGGAGCGCCGCGCGCATGAACGCCGAATCCTGGAGGCCCAGGGCCTTGGAGATGGATAGGGCCACGGCCATGAGCGGCGCGATGGACAGGATGGTGGCGTAGGCCAGGGCCGTGGCGCGCAGGTGGCACTTGTCGCGCACGAAGCCAATGAGCACCAGGTGCGCCCAGCGCGCCAGGGTCAGCAGCCGCCGGCTGCGCAGCGGGGCGTGCTCGGCCCAGATATCGCCCCCGAAGCGCCTGAGCGCGGCGGACATGCGCCGCGCGTTCTTGAAAAGGTTCATGCCATCTCTCCCGTTCTCCGCCATTCGGCTCAATGCACGCGCCGCTCGCTCGGCTTCCGCTCGGGGATCAGCCGCTCGATGCCGGGCAGGATGCCGAACAGGATGTCCAGGGGCGTGCGCACGATGCCCGTGGCCGTGTTGCCGATGACATCCAGGGCGCGCACGCCCACTTCCAGACGATTGAAGTCGCCCTCGAAGTGAATGGGCACGCGCGCCGTGTTCACCAGCTCGAAGACCATGGTATAGTCGACGATCTCCCTGTTCATGTCCACATAACCGCTACCGGTGCCGTGCAGGACAGGCGCGCGCACGAGCAGGTCGTTGTTGCGCGCCACCCCGTTCTCGATGGTCACATTGGCCGTGGCCCTTGAGAAGCGGGTGCGGCCACGGCGCCGCACGTCCTCGGGCATTTCCCAGAACTTGCGCTCGTCCAGGCTCAAGCTTGGCAGGTCCAGGGCCGCCCCGTCGGGCGGATCGTCCTCGGGCGAGAAGGAGATGCTCCCGCCGACGACCTCCAGGCGACCGTTGCCGCTCAGGGTTTCGACGAGCTCCTGGTCGGTGGCGCCCCTGGCGCGCAGCATCAGGTGCACGTCCGTGGGGCCGCGCACGTATTGGCCGCCGGCCATGGCGTCCAGAAAGGCTCCGAAGGACACGCCCTGGGCCGCGGCCTGCGTCTCGAAGGAGAACTCCTTGGGCGTGGCCACGGCCTTGAACTCGCCCCTGGCCGGGCCCTCGTGGAACTCGGCCGTTATGGGCTTGGCCACGTACACGCCGTCGGCCGCCTCAAGCATGGCCTCGCCGCGCTCGAAGAGCAGCCGGTAGATCACCAGGCGCTCCAGGCGCAGCCTGCCCTGAAAGGCCAGCCTGCTCATGAGCTTCAGGGGCAGGTGGACGGCCTCGTCCTTGCCCGGCGGGCCGAGCCTCTCCCTGGGGGGCGCGCGGTAGCGGTCGAAGTCGAAGCTCGTCCCGGCCAGGTCGAAGAGGAGCCGAGGCTTGTCCATGTCCGGGATGCTCGCGCTGCCGGCCAGATGGAAGTCGTCAAGCTCAAGCTCCAGGCTGGGGATGTCCAGGCGGCGGTCGCGCAGGCTGAAGGCGGCCTTGGCCGAGGCCGCGCTCAGGGCCGCCGGGTCGCGAGTCGAGCGCAGGCTGATCCCGGCGCGCTCCAGGGTCTGCCTGGGATTGAAGCGATCCAGGGCCAGGCTGCCGGCGCAGCTCGGATTGTCGCCCAGGCCCTGGGCGCGCAGGTCCCCCCGGCCCGTCAGGCCAGGCCCGCTCAGGGCTAGGTCGGCCAGCTCCAAGGTACCCTTGGCCGTGTCCAGGGACAGGTTGCCGCGCAAGGTCAGGCTGTTGCGCGCGTCGCGCAGGGCCGGACCCTTGGCCGACAAGCGAAAGCCCGCCCCGGTCACGGCCAGGGAGCCCGCGTCTCGCGGCACGCGCAGCCCGCCCGCCAGGCCCAGGTCCAGACGCAGGGCCGAATCCGGGCTTTCCATGTCGAGCGCCAGGGCGCAGCGGTAGACATGCGGCGCATCCTTGCCCGTGTCCAGGCGGGCCTCGCCCCCGGCCTCGCCGGCCAGGATGAGCCGTCCGCCAAGCCTGCCGAAGGCCACGGTCCCGCCCTCGGGCAATCCCAGGCGGCCGTCACGGGCCGAAAACTCAAGAGTCGTGCGCTGCGTGCGCAGGAACTCGTCCATGCCGCCGGCCCCGGCTTCGCCCCGAAGCGTGGCGTCCAGCCTGCCGGTGAGCAG
This sequence comes from Pseudomonadota bacterium, assembly GCA_023433925.1. Lineage (GTDB taxonomy): Bacteria > Desulfobacterota > Desulfovibrionia > Desulfovibrionales > Desulfovibrionaceae > Desulfocurvibacter. Next base: position 9,477 of record JAEYTO010000123.1, read on the forward strand.
GTCGGCCCGCCCGAGCGATCCGCTTTGCCCAATAAACGCCAGGGCCTGCTCCGCATCGAGGTCCCGGGCCTCCATGACCAGGTTCGCCCGGGGGCTCTGCTCCGCGCCGAGCTTCAGGCCAGCGGCGATCCTGCCGCCCAGCGCGCGGGAAGACTCGGCGTCCAGGCGCAGGGAGTCGCCCCGCATGTCGAGCTTCACGCCCAGCGCGCCCAGGCTCGCGCCCGGCAGCACGGCCTCCTCGGCGTACAACGTGCCGCTGATGGCCGGGCAGGCCGGATGGAAGGGCAGGAGGCAATCCGGCCCGAGCCAGTCCGGCGCCGATGCGGCATCCTTGTCTTCCGCCAGCAGGGCCGGCAGGTATGGAGCCAGGTTCAGGCGCTTGGCCCGCAGGTCGAAGCGCAGCCTGGGCCTGGCCGTTCCCTGCTTGTCTCCGAGACCTTCCACGGCTCCCGAGCCCTCCAGACACATGCCGTCCAGAGTCAGGGACACGGCCGGCATGCGCAGGCCTTCGGATCCACCCTGGAAGGCCATGCGCAACGAGGCTTCGCGCAGCGCGTCCCCGGACATGGCCTTGTGCGGCTCCACGCCCAGGACGCGAAACAGCTCGCGCAGGTCGCAGCGGTCCACTTCCAGGCGGCCCTCGAAGCGCTCGGGCGCGCCTCTGACCCGCAGGGTCTTGACGAGAACGGCCGGCCCCCGCGCGCCACGTCGGCCGTGGGCAGAGAGGCGGCCATCCAGCAGCAGGGAGAATTCCCGCTGGCCGATTTCGGCGCGCAGGCTGCTTTGGTAGCCGCCATTCTGGAAATCGATGCGCTCCACGCGGCCCTCGATGAGGCCGGCCTCGGCGCGCAAGGCGATCTTGAGCCGGCTCGCCCGCACGCCGTGCGTCACCACCTCGCCGGCTTGCACGCCCAGATCGAGCCTGAGCGAGCGCAGCCGCTCCAGCAGGGGCTCGTCGATGAGGTTCTCGCCGGAGCCGGCGGGCCAGGCGGCAGGGCTCAGTTCGTCCAGGTTCAGCCTGGGCGCGTCAAGCTCCGCTGTCCAGGCCGGATTCGACCAGCCCTTGCGCGACAGCCTGCCGCCGAGCACGGACCGGCCCAGGCTGGCCTTGTCCACGCGCACCTCCAGCCCCTCCCGATCGGCGGACAGCTCAAGCTCGGCCTCGGTCGGCACGGCGCGGCCCAGGGCCACCGCAGGCACGGGCAGCTCCAGGGCGGCGGCGAGCGCGGCCGTATCCAGGGCGCTGGCCCGCAGCCTGCAAAGCGCCACGGGAGCGGAGAGCAGGCCTTGGACCTCGGCCGAGCCGGCCAGGCGCAACGCGCCGAGTTCGAGATCAAGGCCGCTGACACGCAAGGTCTCGTCGGCGGTGTCCAGATCGATCAGCGCGCCGATGCGCCCCGTGCGGGCCTTGCCGTCCAGAGCCACGAGGACCAGGTCCGCGTGCGTCTCCAGGTTCTGGATGCGCATCTGGCCGCCCTGCGCGCGCAACACGCCCACGGAGTCGAGGGCCGCTTCCAGGCGCGGAGCCGGTCCGCCCGCGGCCGATTCCAGGCGCAGGCTGGAGGACAGGGACAGGAAGCCGCTGCCGCGGCGATAGCGCAACTGCGTCCGCTCCAGCGTAAGGCGCGCCCCGGAGGCGGCGTCGATCACGCACAGGCTGCCTTCGGATATGCGCAGGCTGCCCATGCCCGCGAAGGCGAAAGCCCCTTGGCCGGAGTCGCCGCCTGTTGCGCCCGGCCCAGGCAGCGGCCAGTCGAGGCTTCCGTCGGCCCGGCGCTCCACCCGCAGCACGGGGCTGTCCAGGACAACCTTCCTGAGCAGCAGCTTGCGCTGGACAAGGCGCACGAGGCTCACGCCCAGGCGGGCCTCCCGGCAACTGGCCAAGGGGCCGCGCGGCCCGGCGCCCAGCTCCAGGCCGCCAAGACACAGCTCGGGCATGGGCAGCAGCCGCAGGCCCAGCTCGCCCCGGATGGCCACGGGCATGCCCAACGTCTGGCCCAGCACGGCCTCCAGGCGCGACTTGACCTGCCGCGTGTCCATGACGAGCGGCAAGGCCGGGGGCAGGGCCGCGAGCGCGAGGACGAGGCCTGCCAACAGGAGGAGCATGACGGTGCGCCGCTTCATGAGCTTGCCGGGATGCGGAAGTTGAGCAAGTTGCACATGAAAGGCCGAACGGTTCCGTTATATTGCACGATGCATGCCTGCATGGGCAATATTCTCGGCGGAATGCCCGACCGGCCGGCGCGGCTGGCCGCTGGCCTGGGCAGCCCGACTCAGCGGGCTGCCGGGCACGGCCCGGGAAAGAGCAGGTCCGAGTCGCCGGCCAGGCGGTAGGCCAGCAGGCCGGCCCATTCGTGCATGGCCAGGCTGGCCATGGTCAACCGCCCGCCGGCCTCGAAAGGGAACCCCAAACCCGCCTCCGGCGTGGTGCGGTAATCGACCGGGTAGGCCAGCACGTTCCAGCCCTGGGCGCGGAAAACGCCCACGGCCCTGGGCATGTGCGCGGCCGAGGTGACGAGCAGCCACAGGCCGTCGTCCGAGGGCCGGGCCACAGCCCGGCTGAACACGGCGTTCTCCGCCGTGGTCCTCGATATATCCTCGTGGAGCACGCGCGAGCCGTCGAAGCCAAGGCGCCGCAGGGCATCGCGGGTCACATCCGATTCCTTGACCTCCTGGTGCAGGAGCAGGCCCGAGCCGCCGGAGGCCACCAGCCTGGCTTGCGGATAGCGCCTGGCCAGGTCCACGAAGGCCACCAGCCGGTCGGCCGCGCCCGTGAGCTCGGGCCAGCCGCGCCGGCTGGAGGTGAGCTGATCCTGGTAGCCGCCGAGCACGATGATGCCCTCGACCTCGGCGGGCAGATCCACTGGATGTGGAAAGCGCTCCTCCAATGGCCGCAAGAGCCAGTGCCCCACGGGCAGCCAGCTCAGCACGAGCAGTCCGGCGGCGGCCAGGCCAGCGCACCATCTGCCGGCGCGTCGCCAGGGCGTCCACAGGAGCGCCGCGCCCACGGCCGCCAGGAGCACGAGGAAATTGTCGGGCGAGGCCAGGAACCACAGGAGCTTGGACGCGGCGAACATCAGGCCTCCTGCCGCCAGCCGGCGGCGAGCAGCTCGCGTTTCTTGAGCACGATCATGTGCTCGTACCAGGCCTGCAGCAGGGCGTAGGTCAGCCCTGCCCGGCCGTCCAGGAAGCCCCCGCGCGCGGCATAAAGGGCCAGGAAGCGCGCCAGCGGCCGCAGGGGCAGCCGGGAGAGCAGGAGCTTCTGGCTCCCACGCCGCTCGCGCGGGTCGCCCCGAAACAGGCTGTCCAGAAGCAGGCCGCTCGTGGAGGGCCGCGTTCCGGCGCGATCCTGCTCCAGCTCCTGGGCCAGCTCCTGGCGGGCTTCCAATGTGCTGTAGGCGTTGTGGCGCTCGATCCACTGCGCCAGGCCCTTGGACAAGGGATGGTGCAGCAGGTCGCCCCTCAGCCTGCCCAGGGGGCCATCCACATGCGTGACCGGGTTCACCAGCCGCGAGAAGGACACGCGCTCGGGCCGGAACAGACGGACGTACCAGCGCGTGGCCTGCGTTCGGCGCAGCTCGCGGCCCATGAAGAAGTCGCGCCGCCGGACCAGGAAGGCCGCGGCGTCGCCCGGCGCGCCGGTGGCGGCGAGCACGGACCGGCCCAGCTCGGGCGTGGCCCGTTCGTCGGCGTCGATCATGAGCACCCACGGATGCCGGAAAGGCAGCTCGCGCACGGCGTGGTTGAGCTGCGAGGCCCAGTCGTCCATGAGCCGTTGCGAGACCGCGGCCCCGCGGCCGCGGGCGATCTCCACAGTGCGGTCCGTGGAGCCGGAGTCGAGCACGTGCGCGTCGTCGCTGAAGGCCACGGAATCGAGGCAGGCCCCGAGGTTGGCCTCCTCGTTCAGGGTCAACACGAGCACCGAAACCATGGCCGCCCCGCTGCCCTAGGCGCGGTCCAGACCGGCCAGGTAGCGTTCCAGGCGGTCCAGGCCCTCGCGGATGTTCTCCAGGGAGTTGGCGTAGGAGAAGCGGATGTAGCCCTCGCCGCCCGGCCCGAAGTCCATGCCGGGCGTGACGCCCACGTGGGCCTTGTCCAGGATGTCGAAGGCGAAGGCCAGGGAGTCGGAGGTGAAGCGCTTGGCGTTGGCCAGGACGTAGAACGCGCCCGTGGGCTCCACGGCCACGCCCAGGCCCATGGCCTTGAGCCTGCCGAGCATGTAGCGCCGCCGCTCGTCGTAGGTCGCGCGCATGCGCTCCACGTCCCCGGCCGCGTGGCGCAGGGCCGCCAGGCCGGCCCACTGGGCCACGGAGCCGGCGCAGATGAACAGGTTCTGGGCCAGCTTGCGCAGCACGTCCATGTAGGCCCCTGGCGCGATGAGGTAGCCCAGCCGCCAGCCGGTCATGGCGTAGAGCTTGGAGAAGCCGTTGAGCACGAAGGCCTGGTCCGTGAATTCGAGGATCGAGCGGTCCCGGCCCGCGTAGGTCAGGCCGTGGTATATCTCGTCCGAGACGATGGCCGGGCCTCCGTTCTCCGCCAGCCCGGCCAGCTCGGCCATGGTCTCGGCCGGCATGAGGGTGCCCGTGGGGTTGCCCGGCGAGTTGATGACCACGGCCCGGCTGCGCGGGTCCGTGGCCGCGCGCACGGCCTGGACCCGGTACTGGAAGCCGTCCTCCTCGCGCACGGGCACGAGCCTGGGCTCCGCGCCCGCGAAGCGGATGAAGTTCGGGTAGCAGGCATAGCCCGGGTCCGGGATGAGCACGTTGTCGCCGGTCCCGCAGAGCACGGCGAAGCACAGGAGCATGGCCGGCGAGGTGCCCGAGGTGACCAGGATGCGGCCGGGGTCCACGCTCACCCCGTAGCGCGCCGCGTGGTCGTCGCTGATGGCCTGTCTAAGCTCGGCCAGGCCGAGGCTGTGCGTGTAGTGCGTCTGGCCGGCGTCCATGGCCCGGCAGGCGGCCTCGCGCACGCAGTCCGGCGCGTCGAAGTCGGGCTCGCCGATCTCCAGGTGAATGACGCGCGCGCCCTGGCGCTCCAGCTCCTGGGCGCGTTCCAGCACGGACATGACGTAAAAGGGCTTGATCGAGTCGAAACGGGTCAGGGGGGACATGAGAACTCCTTGAATCCTGGTAAGCCACCCGGCTTACCAAGGGGCGGGCGAGGGCGCAAGGGTCCTCAGCGGATGAAATAGCCGGCCACGCGCCACGCCCGACCCTCGCGGCACATGGTCAGGGTCTCGGTGGTGTAGGCCACCTTTTCGTATGATGCGCCGAAGAGGATGACCAAACACTCGCCGTCCGGCCCGCCTGGCCCCTCGGGCTCGGCCCGGCGCGCCTCGATGGGCTCGCGGCGGCTGACCTTGCCGAGCTTCCCGCGCGCGGCCCGGATACGCTTCAGCCACTCGGCCCTGCTCATGCCCTCGCGGAAGCCTGTCCCGGCTTGGGTCCAGCTTTGGTCGTAGCGGCCGGAGTCCAGGAGCCTAAGCCAGTCCCTGGCGCTCTCCAGGGCAGCGGACGGCGCCGCGAGCCTGGCTGCGGACTCGGCCAAGGCCGCATCCGGACACAGGCTCAGGACAACGGCCAGGAGCGGGATCAGGAGCGAAGCAGGCAGGCGGCCGGCTTGGAGCCACCCTAGGTCAGGCGCGGCGGGCGCGCCTGGCCTAGGTGAAATTTCGCGGCGTGCTTGCACAGGCCTACGCCTGCGCGATCTCCACAAGCTTGAGATCGAAGGTGAGGTCCCTGCCGGCCAGGGGATGGTTGGCGTCCAGAGTCACCATCTCATCGGTGATGCTCGTGACGGTGACCGTGGTGGCGCCGCCGTCCTCGGTGCGCAATTGCAGGAGCTGGCCGACCTCGGGATTGATGTTCTCCGGGATCTGCGCCTTCTGGACCTCAATGCACATGTCGTCGCGGTAGTCGCCGTAGGCCTCGCCCGAGGGGATGGTGACTTCCTTGCTCTCGCCTTCGCTCATGCCCTCGATGGCGTTCTCGAAGCCCTGGATGACCATGCCGCTGCCCAGGACGAACTCCAGGGGATCGCGATCCAGGGACGAGTCGAAGACAGTGCCGTCATCGAGCTTGCCCGTGTAATGGACCTTGACGGTATCGCCGCTCTTCGCCTGCGCCATGGGTTTCCTCCGCTGCGCCACGGGGAGCAGGCCCCGGGCGGTTTGCTTGGGTTGTCAGCCAGAGGCGGCCTCGGCCGCCGGCCCTGATGAGATCACGGCAGCCTACGCTAGGGCCTGGAGCGGGGCAAATCTTTTCCTGGCCGCGCGTGGATGCCGCGCAACTCGCCTTGTCCGTGCGCTCGTCCTTGCGCAGGGCCAGGAGCTCTCGGCGGCCAGCTTTGCGGAACCTCGCGCGGGCAGGCCGCGCGCAGTCCTCGGCGAGACAGGTCGGTCCAGGTCCATGACACCGCGACCCGGCGGCATGGACACTTTAGGAGTAAAAGCAGGGGTGAAGGCGTTGATTTTCGCTGCCAAACCAGACATAGTGCAAGCGCGTCCGAGGGAACGACACGGAGGGACTCGTGAAGGACAAAGCCTTGCGCGCCTTGATTGTCGATGACGACTTCTACTGCCGCAGCTATCTGCAGGAGATCCTGCACCCCTATGCGTACTGCGACATCGCCGTGAACGGCGACGAAGCCATCTTCGCCTTCCGCCGGGCCTGGTCCGAGGCCAAGCCCTATGATCTCATCTGCCTGGACCTGGTCATGCCCGAGATCGACGGCCACAAGGCCCTGCGCGAGATCAGGGCCATCGAGAAGGAGATGGACGTGGCCAAGGACAAGCAGGTCAAGATCATCATCACCACCGTGCTCGACAACAGCAAGGAGACCCACGACGCCTTTTTCCTGGGCGGCGCGACCTCCTTCCTGGTCAAGCCCATCGAGGAATCCATGCTCCTGGCCGAGCTGCGCAAGCTCGGGCTCATCTCGGCCCAGCGCCAGGCCACCTGAGCCAGGCAGCCCCGCACGCGACTTCAAGACCCGGCGCATGCCGGGTCTTTTTTTGGCTCCCGCTCCGCCATGGGGCGCATATCGCCTCGTGCATCAACAACGTCGCGTTACGCGACGACAAACATGCGCCAATACATCGCAACACTACGCCACTCTATGAAAATGCACATTTGCACCGAGGCGTTTATCAGCTCCCTGAAAGGCGCATATCCGTCTGTCGAATAAAAGTCACCGCATCACATCCGAGCCTTGTCCTGACTCGTTTGATCTTTCCCTGCCTTTATAATAGATTCACGCGCGACTCCCTTTCAAGCACCACAACAATGATGTTGTCGCCATGTCCATGCACGGCAAACTGCATAGGCTTGCCCGCGCGAGTGCTGCCTGCGCCTTGGCCGCGCTGCTGTGCGTACCGCCCGCCGCGGGCGCGGAGCTTTTCGGCGAGTCCGGGGAAAAGGCTCCGCCCGAGGCAGCCAAGGCGGCGCGCGCCAGCGGGGCCGTGCTGGAAGTGGCCGGGGCCTTGAGCGTGGCCGGCTTGTGCCTCGGCCTGAGCATTTCGCCCGCCATGCCGCTCTTCCTGCAGATCGCCACCACGGCCGCCGGGGCCGGCAGCTCCGACGATGGGCACGGCCACGGGCACGGGCATGGCCGGTAGCGTGCGCCTGGCGTTTCGGGCCTTGCCGTGGCGCGCGCTGGCCCGCGCCTTCCTCGCGCTGTTCCTGCTTCTGCCGACAGCCGCCGTCCAGGCCTCGGATCAGCTCACGCCGTCCGAAGCCCGCGAGCCCCGGAACGCAGGATATCCCGCCATGCGCCTGCCGGGAACGGCCGACGGAGCCCAGGACATCGCGCCCGGCGGTCGGACCATGCCCGCCCTGCCCACGGCGGCTCCGGTCCGGCCCCCGCCTTCCGCGCCCGACCATGCATCCGACCATGCACCCGACCACGCGCCCGACCATACGCCAGCCCATGCGCCAGCCCAGCCCGGCGTCGGACCGCGCGAAGACCACGCCAGGGCCGACGCCAAGCCCGCCGACACGGCCCCCTCGGCCCTGGAACGCGTCTATCGCGAGCGCTACGACAGCGCCTTGTCCGCGTCCCTGGCCCAGTTCGGCTACGAGTTCTTCTCCGCCCAGCCCGACCTGCGCCGCCCCGATGCGCCGGCCGACGCCGCGTACGTGCTCGGGCCGGGCGACATGCTCGGCGTGCGCCTCATGGGCGCGGCCCTGGACCGCGAGGCGGCCCTCCCGGTCAGCCGCGAGGGCAACCTGGACCTGCCGGGCATGGGCCTGGTGGCCGTGTCCGGGCTGCCCCTGGCCAAGGCCGAGGCCGCTGTAACGGCCTTCGCCCGGCGTTACGCCCCGGGCGTGGAGGCCCGCCTGCGCGTGACGCGCATGCGCGATCTGGAGGTCTATGTCGTGGGCGAGGTCGAGCGGCCAGGACTGACCCGCGCGCCCGGCCGGGCCACGACGCTCTCGGCGCTCATCGCCGCCGGCGGGATCAAGAAGAGCGGCTCCCTGAGGAAGGTCCGCGTCACGCGCGGCGGCAAGGACATCGCCCAGCTTGACCTGTACGGCCTGCTTCTGCTCGGTCGCCTGGGCGAGGCCGCCGGGGACGTGCCGCTCGTCAGCGGCGACGTGGTTTTCGTGCCGCGCATCGGCCCCACGGCGGCCGTGGCCGGCGCCGTGTCCGACCCGCGCATCTACGAGCTGGCCGGCGAGCGCGGCCTGGCCGACGTCCTGGCCCTGGCCGGCGGCGGCCTGCCCCAGGCCGAGGTCCGGCGGGTGCTCGTGCGCGCCTTTTCCCCCGGCGCGGGCTTCGGCGTCCGCGACATCGACGCCACTCGCCCCGGGGCGCTGAAGGCCGAGCCCGTGGCCGACGGCGATCTCCTGGAGGTTCGCTTCCAGCCCGCCGAGTGGCCAAGGGCCGTGCGCCTGGAAGGCCACGTGCGCCAGCCCGAGGTGCTCGCCTGGCGCGAGGGGCTGCGCCTGTCCGACGTGCTCGCCAGCCCGGAGCAGCTCAAGCCCGGCGCCGTGACCGACTTCGGGCTGCTCAGGCGCTGGGACGCGCGGGCCAGCCGCTGGTCCGTGAGCGCCTTTCCCCTGGGTCAGGTCCTGGCCAAATCCCACGACATGCCCCTGGCCCCGCACGACGTCATCGAGGTCCTGTCCCGCGAGGCCTACGGCGTGAGCGAGCCAGTGTCCCTGCGCGGCGCGGTCTGGAAGGAGGGCGACCACGAGCTGACGCCCGGCATGACCCTGGTGGACCTGCTGGCCCTAGGCGGCGGGCTGCGCTTCGGCGCCGACGCCGCGCGTATCGAGGTCAGCCGCAAGCGCCTGCTGGCCGGCGAGGCGGTCACCGAATCCGTGACCGTGGACCTCGCCTCGGACAGAGGCTTTCCGCTCCAGCCTCACGACACGGTCCTCGTGCCCGGGCTCAAGGACGCAACCGCTTTCCGCCAGGCCGCCATCACGGGTCAGGTGCGTTATCCCGGCGTCTACCGCATCGAGAATGGCGAGACGCTCTCCTCGCTCATCCGCCGCGCCGGAGGCTTCACCCCGGAAGCCTACTTCCACGGCGCGCGCTTCACCTCGTTGCGGGCCCGCGCCGTGCAGCAGGAGAGCCTGGACCGCCTCGTGCGCGAGATGGAGATGTGGGCGGACAAGCTTCTCGCCGAGCAGGCCCAGACAACGGCCGAACCCGAGGAGACCGAGGGCGCGCGCGAGGCCCGCGCCGGCCTGGGCAAGCTCCTGGCCCGGCTGCACGAGGTCAAGGCCGAGGGCCGCGTGGCCATCGTGCTCGCCAACCTGGAGGACTTCGCCGGCTCCGAGCACGACTTCGTCCTGGAGGACGGCGACGAACTCGACGTGCCGGCCAAGCCGAGCTTCGTCTCGGTGGTTGGCAGCGTGTACACGCCCAGCTCCTTCCTCTACCGGCCCGAGGATCGCGTGGACGACTACCTGTCCCGCAGCGGCGGCCCCACGCGCAACGCGGACAAGCGGCACATGTACGTGCTCAAGGCCAACGGCGAGGTGCTGTCCATGGCCCAGTCGGGCATGGGCTCCCACCGCTTCAAATCCCTGCGGCTCATGCCCGGCGACACGCTCGTGGTGCCCGAGGACCTGGAGCGGGTGCCTTACTTCCGCTTCTTCCGCGGCATCACCGACAGCCTGTTCAAGATCGCCACCACGGCGGGCATCGCCCTGGCCATCCTCTGAGGCGCGCATGGAGCCGTCAATCCCCCGCACCATGCCCGGCCAGCACGGGCATCCGCCCTCCCGCGCCGATGCCGACCTGCTGCGCTTCCTGATCCTGGCCCGCGCCAAATGCCGTTTCCTGCTGGCCATGATCCTGGGCTCGGGATTGGCGACATTGCTGGCCTGCCTGCTGATCATCCCGGCCAGCTACCTCTCGCGCGCCGCTCTGCTGCCCGTCGAGGGCTCCAGTGAGCGCAACCTGCTCTCCCCGAGCCTCGCCGAAAAGCTGCCCATAACCCTCGACTTCATGGAACGCCGCGAGGACCGGGCCATCATGGCCTTCCTGCGCAGCCGCACGCTCAGGGAGCGCCTTCTGGCCGACCCGGAGCTTCTGCGCGAGCTGTACGACACGCCCTGGGACCGGCTGCTGGCCGGCCTTGGCCTGACCGACGAGCCCAGCGCCGCCCTGGCCATCCAGGAAAACAGGCTCGAAGGCATCTTCCGGGTCCGGCGCAAGACCGGCGAGCCGGTCATCGAGCTTACCTGGGAGTCGCGCGATCCTGATTTCGGCGCGCGCATGCTCGGCCGGGCCATCGATGAGCTGCGCCGCTTCCTTGATCACGAGTACGAGAGCGACGCGACCCGCCAGCGGCGCTTCATCGAGGGCCAGGCCGCCCGCGCCGCCGAGGAGCTGGCCGCCTGGGAGGGCCGAGCGCCGGATGATTCCCTGAGCCTGCCGCGCATCCAGCGCGAGATCATGGCGGCCGGCGCCCTGCACGCCGAGCTGACCTCCAAGCTGGCCATGGCCCGCATAGCCGAGGCCCGCGAGGTCGTGACCTTCAAGGTCCTGGACAAGCCCTTCCGGCCCGTGAAGAAGCACTGGCCCAGGACCGGCTGGCTGACCCTCGGGGCCATGGCCCTGGGCCTCGTCGCCGGACTGCTGTGGGTCGTGGCGAGCCAGGCCTGGGCCGCGTCGCGGGATGAGCGCGCCGGCGCGTGAGGCGCTGCGCGCGCATCCTGTGTGCGCTCCTGGCGGCATCCATCCTGGGCTGGTCCGGCGACGCCCGCGCCGGCGGCCTGTTCGGGCCCGCGACCACCGCCGCGCCGGATCTCGACGGCAACCCCGGCGCGCGGCCGTCCCTGCACGGCTACAGCGGCTTGTGGGACACGCCCACGGCCAGGGCCCTGCCCGACTGGCGGCTGCGCTTCTCCCACGGCCAGGCCTATCCGCACCGGGTGTACGCAGGCGCCCTGGGCCTGTTCGATTTCCTGGAGGCCCACGGCCAGCTCACCGAGGTCACCACCCGCGAGGGCTTTCCCGGCGAGCCTTACGGGAGCTACAAGGACCGCTCCCTGGGCCTCAAGGTCGTGCTCGTGCGCGAGGGCCGCGACTTGCCCCAGATCGCCCTGGGCATCCAGGACATCGCCGGCACCGGGCTGTTCGCCTCGCGCTACCTCGTGCTCTCGCGCTCGCTGAACCTGGACGGCACGGAAGCCGACCTGCACTTCGGCCTGGGCCAGGGCGTGCTCGGCGGCCAGTCGCTCTTCGATGATCCCCAGGAGGGCGACGGCAGCCCGTCCATGGCCGGAAACTTCCAGACCTCCTCGCCCTGGAGGGCCACGCGCGCCTTCGGTGGCCTGGAGCTGGCCTTGGCCCAGGGTCTGCTTCTGCGTCTGGAGTACACGAGCCTCGACCATGACGACCTGTTCGGCCACGACCGCGAAGCCGGGCTGCCGCTCAACCTGGGCCTGTCCTGGCGCGCTGCCGACAGCCTGACCGTGCAGGCCGCGACCCTGGGCGGGAGCGGGTTCGGGTTCGGAGTTGCCGCGGACTTTCCCCTGCGCGCCGAAGGCCCGCTGGCCTGGCGGCCCCATCCGGCCGTGGAGGATCGCGAGCGGCTGCGCTGGGAGGCCATGTCCGCCGACGATGCCGGCCTGGCCGCCATGGTCGCGCGCGAGCTCGCCGCCGACGGCTTCGGCGAGGTGCGTTGCCGTGCGGCTGCCCAGGCCCTGTGGGTCGAGGCCGAGGACACGCGCTTCCTCTCTCCGGCACGAGCCATGGCGCGCATGGGCCGGGTCGTCCTGGCCGCCAGCCCGCCGCGCATCCGGCGGCTGTACCTGAACCTGGCCTCGGGAGGGCTCGTGCGCCAGAGCCTGGCCACGGGCAGGCGAAACCTGGAGGATTTCCTGGACAGCCGCATCGACCGCGAGACCTTTCTGGCCTTCGGTAGTCTGCGCGCTGGAACGGCCGGGCATCGCGCGGAGTTCGAGGCCCTCGGCCCATGGTCCGAGGCCAGGGGCCCGCGCGACCAGTGGAGCTTCGCCCTGGAGCCCAAGGTCCGCGCCTTCGCCAACAACCGGGGCGGCTTCCTCAAGCACAGGGCCTACCTGCGTAGCGCCGCATCCTGGCGGCCGTGGCCCGCGACCCTGGCCGCCGGTGAGTTGGAGACCGTGCTGTACAACGATTTCGACGAGCTGCGCACGGCGTCCGGCGGGTCGGACGACCTGGGCGCGGAGCTGATCCGCTACGAGCAGCGCTGGGGCGCCTGGGTCTCCATGCTCGCCGCGGACCAGATCGTGGACCTGCCTGGAGACGTTCTCGGCCGGGCGTCCGTGGGCTGGTTCGAGCCGGCCTTCGCCGGGGCCGGGGCCGAGCTGTTCCGCTTCTTCCACGACGGGCGCTGGGGCCTGGGCCTGGAGGCCGAGGCCGCGCGCAAGCGCAGCCTGGACTCGCAGCTCGGTCTGGACGACGATGATGAAAATCTCTACCGCACGCTCTTCGTGAACATCTACGTGCAGGTCTGGCCCGAGCAGGGCCTGGACGCCGGGCTCAAGCTCGGCCGCTTCCTGGCCGGGGACAAGGGCGGCCGGCTGGAGCTGCGGCGCACGCGCGAGCACTGGACCATCGGCGCGTGGTGCGGCCTGACCGACATGCAGGCCCACGAATCCGGCGAGGATCGCTGGGCCGGCGACCTGGGCCTGTTCGTGAGCATGCCCCTGGCCCTGTTCCGCGACCGCGAGGCGGCCGGCCGCTTCACCTACGCCGTGGGCAGCTCCCTGACCGGCGCGGGCCGCACCCTGCGCCAGCCCCGCAGCCTGTTCCCGATCTCGCCCGAGGAGACCGCCCGCGAGACCCTGCGCGACATCGAGGAGCTGCGGCGGCCATGAACGGGACGCGAAGGCGAAGGGCGCTGGAAAGGGGCTTTGCTCCTCGGATTGTCGGCAAACCTGTTTTTTGCGAGAGAAGCCCCTTTTTGAAAAAAGGGGCCTCTCTCGCGCTCTCTCCACCAAAAACTTTTGATATTATTTCACCAGATTACCAGGGCGACACCGTTGAAAACCGGGGTTCCAAGGGGGCCACGCCCCCTTGGCCGCCGGAGGCGGCATACAAAACGACCTTTTGCCGCGCATGGCTGGCCCTGCTGCTCCTGTGCCTGGGCCTGGCCTGCGCGCATCGGGAGCCCGAGTGGTCCAGGCCCGGAGCGCCGCCCCTGGCCCTGGAAGGAGACAAGGCCGACTGCCGGGCCTCGGCCGAGGCCATGGCTCGCGCGGAATCCTTCTCGGGCCGCCGGCCGCTGCCCGACGTGGCGCGGCGGATTTATCTAGGCTGCATGGCCTCCAGGGGCTGGAGCGCCGCCACCGAGGACGGCCCGCCTGCCGGATGCCCCGGCACGCCGCACCTGGACGGCCTGGCGGTGGAGCCTCCCCATGGCTTCGCGCCCGGAGGCCGCGACTGGCTGAACCTGGGGGCCGTCACCGGCTGCACGTACATCTTTCATGGGCCGGATGGCGCGCTCCTGCGCCTGGAGGTCCAGGCCGCCCAAGGCGGCTACCTGCCCGTGGCCGCGCCCGTGGAGCCGTCCCTCGTGCTCGTGGACCGGGGCCAGGAGGCGCGCGGTGAGACTCGCCTTGACTGGGCGGTCGCGGCCGGCGAGCGCAACGGGGTGGCTGTCGCGGCCTTCACGGCCTTCGTGCTCGCCGCTGGTGGCAAGGAGCGGCTGTTCGTGGGCCTGGCCGTGCCGCTGGCCGACGGCGAGCCGGTCCCGCCCGGCCTGCGCTTGTCGCACGCCCGGCGCGAGGCGGCTCTGGGACTGGCCCGCGCGTGGCGGGAGTGGCTTGCGCGGGTGCTGGCCAGGCGATAAGCCTTGGCTTGTTCGGATAATCCACACAAGGAGGCGGGCATGAACATCGTGGTCCTGGACGGCCAGACCCTGAACCCCGGCGACAACCCGTGGGCCGAGCTGGCCGCGCTCGGCGAACTGACGGTGCACGAACGAACAGCACCAGGCGAGGTCGTGGCGCGCTCCCGCGAGGCCGACATCCTGCTCATCAACAAGACGCGCCTGCCGGCCGAAGTCATCGCGGCCCTGCCCAGGCTCAAATTCGTGTCCGTGCTGGCCACGGGCTTCGACGTGGTGGACGTCAGGGCCTGCGCCGCGCGCGGCATCCCGGTCTCCAACGTGCCGGGCTACGGCACGGCCTCCGTGGCCCAGCACGTCCTGGCCCTGATCCTGGAGCTGGCCAACGGCGCGGGCGCGCACGACGCGGCGGTCAAGGCCGGCGAGTGGAGAGGACCGGACTGGTGCTTCTGGAAACGGCCGGTGCTGGAGCTGTCCGGCCGGACCCTGGGCATCGTGGGCCTGGGCTCCATCGGCCGCGCCGTGGCCCACCTGGCCCAGGCCTTCGGCATGCGCGTGGTGGCCCACTCGCGCAGCCGGCGCGACCCGCTGCCCTACCCCGGCTTCGCCTGGCTCGACCTGCCCGAACTGTTCGCCGCCTCGGACGTGGTCTCCCTGCACTGCCCGCAGACCAAGGACAATGCCGGGTTCGTGGACAAGGCGCTCCTGGCGCGCATGAAGCCCGAGGCGATCTTCATCAACACGGCGCGCGGCGGGCTGGTCAACGAGGCCGACCTGGCCGCGGTCCTGAACTCCGGGGCCATTCGCGGCGCGGGGCTGGACGTGGTCGCCGAGGAACCCATCCGGCCCGACAACCCGCTCCTCCGCGCGCGCAACTGCGTCATCACCCCGCACATGGCCTGGGCCTCACGCGAGGCGCGCCAGCGCCTCATGGCCGCCTCGGCCGCCAATGTGCGCGCCTTTCTCGCCGGCAAGCCGATCAACGTGGTCAACGGCGTGGGCTGATCGCCGCGCGCACCGTCCCGGAGAATACCGCCTCCGGGACGCGGTTTCCTGGGCCCCCCCGTCACATGCGCGGCCGAACCGACGCCAACGGCCATGCCCATGGACCGCTCCGAACGCGGAGCACGACGCCTCGCCGTTCATGAGCGAGCGAAGCACTTTTTCTTTATTCCCTTTTGTGAATCCGGCTTCTCAAGGCCATGGGAAAGGGCTATGACGAAATTTCGGCCGGCGGAGCGCAGCCTTCCGGCCGTAGCGCTTGGAGCGGGGAGGGGGAAGCGAGGAGGAAGGATGACCGACAAGCTGCACCAGGAGCGCCTGGTGATCATCGACGAGGATCATGCGTCCTGCTCGCTGCTCGGCGGCCTGCTGACGGAGCGCGGCTATGCCCCGCCCGACTGCGTGTCGCCCCGGACGATCATGGAGACCGCCGAGCACGCCGGCTACAGCCTGGCCTTCATCGACATCACGGCCTCGCGCCTGGGCGGCATCGAGCTTTCCCGCGCGCTAAGACGGAAGCTTCCGCTCTGCGCGACCATCCTCCTCTCCGGCCAGGCCAGCTTCGAGGACGCCGTCGAGGCCATGCGCAGCGGAGCCCATGACCTCCTGCGCAAACCCATCGACGGGCACGAGCTGACCTTGGCGCTGGCCCGCCACCAGGAGCAGAAGCGTCTGCGCGAGCGCGTCCTGCACGCGGAGAAGCAGTACGTGCGGCTGGTGCAGAACCTGCCGCTGGTGGTCTTCTCGCTGCGGCCGGACCTGTCGCTGGCCTTCATCAACCAGGCCTGCCAGGAGCTTCTGGGCTACCAGTCCTTCGAGGCGGTCATTGAGCCCCGCTGGCTCCCGGGCCGCATGCATCCCGAGGACGGCGAGCGCGTGCTGACCCAGCTCGCGGCGGCCATGGATTGCCACTCGCCCTTCACGGCCGAGTGCCGGCTCATCCATCGCTCGGGCCAGACCATCCACACGCTCATCAAGAGCATCTCCTGCTCGGCCACGGAGGACGAAGGGCCGCTCCTGCAAGGCGTCATCCTGGACATCACCGACCGCGTGCTCCTGGAGCAGGCCCTCATCCAGGAGGAAAAGCTCAAGACCCTGCAAGTCATCTCCGAGGAGGTGGCCCACGAGGTGCGCAACCCGCTCATCTCCATCGCCGGCTTCGCCACGCGCCTGGGCCGCAAGCATCCCGAGTCCGGCGAGACCACCGAGATCATCCTCATGGAGGCGCGCAGGCTGGAGAAGCTCCTGAACCGCATCCGCAACTACCTCAGCCCGGTCAGGGTGATGCAGAAGGCCTGCGCCATGAACGACCTCCTGACCGAATGCGTGAGCCTGCTCTCCTCGGACTTTCAGAAGAAGAACGTCTGGTGCGTGCTCGACCTGACCCATGAGCTGCCGCAGGTCTTCGCCGACCCCGACCTGCTCAGCCAGGTCTGCGTGAACCTCATGCTCACGAGCCTGCGCGAGATGCCCGGCGGCCAGGTGCTGACCATCCGCAGCTTCTCCTCGGGCGGGGCGGTGCAGGTGCAGCTCCGCTACCGTGCCGCCGACGGCGTGGGGACCACCGACCCCGAGAGGCTGTTCATGCCCTTCGACAAGGGCGGCCAGAGCCTGGGCCTGGCCCTGGCCTACCGGCTCGTGCAGAACATGGGCGGCCTGCTGACCTTCTCCCTGGAGTCGGGCCTGTCCGTGTTCACCGCCTCCCTGCCCCGGCTGTCCCGCGAGGGCGGCATGCTCTTCTCCGAGCGCAGGCTCGCGCCGGGCTTCTGGACCTCGGCCGCGTCCAGCCCGCGCGCCTCGGTGGGCGACTGCTCCTTCGAGGAGCTTCTGGAGCGCGAATGGGTCCTCGCCGCGCGCAAACGCGAGCCCATCTCACTCATCCTGGTCGACGTGGACCACTTCGAGTCGTACATCAACACGTACGGCCGCAAGCATGCGGAGGAGGCCCTGCACCGCATCTTCGAGACGTTCAAGGCCACCCTGCGCCGGCCGGCGGACTTCGCGGCCAGCCTCTCGGAGCAGCAGTTCGCCGCCGTGCTGCCGGACACCAACGAGTTCGGCGCGCTCCTCGTGGCCGAGGCCCTGCGCCAGAGCGTGGCCGACATGTCCATCCTCCACGAGGGCGCGCGCATGGCCGGACGGCTGACCGTCAGCGTGGGCGTGGCCTCGCTCGGCCCGCGCGAGGGGCTGGGCGCCATGGACCTCATGGCCGAGGCCTCCCGCTCGCTCTACCAGGCCAAGCTCAAGGGACGGAACAGGGTCTTCGCGCCGGGGCTGCGCCCGACGGAGCAGGACAAGGCCAAGACGGGTTAGGCTGGCCGGCGCGGGCAAGCCGCACATATCGGGGACAGATTCCAGAGATTGTGGGAGGCCCGCGCGTGCCGGCTGCTCAATGGGGAGCGGCCATCGGCCGGCAGGCCGGCGGCTTGCCTGTCCATCCAGGCCGGTGGCGGCCATGACGCGGGCAGCGAGCCCGGATGGGCGTCATGCCGGCAGTATCAGTCCGCGCAGGCTCCGAGGCCGCGCTCTTCATCGACGGATTGCGCCTGGAGCACCGCCACGGCGTTCTTGCCCTGGCGTTTGGCCCGATAAAGGGCCTCGTCCGCGCGCCGCAAAAGCCGGGCGCTCGAGTCGCCCTTGGCGTAGCCGGCCACGCCGAAGCTGCACGTGACCCTGCCCGCCCCGCCCGGCTGTCCGGCCTCGATGAGCGCGCGGATCTTCTCGGAGAGCCTGGCCATCTCATCGGGGCCGCAGCCCGGCGCCATGAGCATGAACTCCTCGCCGCCCCAGCGGGCCAGGCGGTCGTGCTCGCGGACATTGGCCTCCACGAGCTCCACGAGGGCCACGAGCACTTCGTCGCCCACATCGTGGCCCTGCTCGTCGTTGATGCGCTTGAAGTCGTCTATGTCGAACATGGCCAGGGCCAGGGGCGTTCCGTAGCGGGCGGCGCGCTTGATCTCCTCGGCAAGCAGCTCGGCGAAGCGCATGCGGTTCATGGCCCCGGTGAGGTGGTCGGTGCTGGCCTTGTAGATGAGGCAGCGCTTCTCGCTCTCCAGGCGCGTCACGTCCGTTAAGCAGAGCACATGCTTGGGCGAGTCGGGCAGCCGGTTGTACGTGGCCAGAAAGGCCCGCTCCTCCACGGCCTGGGCATCCCGGTGAAAAGTGAACAGGATGTCGCGGCTCTCCTCGCGGACAATGAGCTCCTGCCAGTCCTTGATCGTCTCGGGGTCCGGGGAGCCGTCCACGCTGGACATCCACTCGTGCAGCTTGCGTCCGGACGCCAGGAACTCCTCCATGGAGCCGAAGCCCATGAACTCCAGGAAGGTCTTGTTCACGTACTTGATGCGCCCGGCCTCGAAGGTGACCATGAAGTTCGGGTTGATGTCGAGCAGGAAGCGGTTGTAGCGGTTGGCCTCCTCTACCTCGCGCCGCTGGCGCAGGGTCTCGGCGCAGCGCATGACGCACTGCAGGAGCTGGTCGCGCTCGATGGGCTTGACCACGTACTTGTCGATGCCGAGATCGATGGCCCGCAGAAGATTGTCCGTCTCGCTGTAGGCCGTGGTTATGATGATCGGCACGTCCCTGTCCTGCTCACGGATGGCCTCGACCATCTCCAGGCCCGACATGCCGGGAATCCGGATATCGGTGATGACGATGTCCGGGCGCTTGTCGCGGAAGATGTTCAGGCCTTCCTTGCCTTCGGACGCGGTAAAAAGCTTCCCGACCGTCTTGTCGATGAGGGTGGAGACGGAAAACTGGATTATGGCGTCGTCCTCGACATAGAGAACCGCCAACTCCTTGAGGAACGCCGAAAGCTCGGCGGAATGCATTACAGGTCGCATGCCTGGTGCATAAAAGTATCTTCCGCGTGCATTAGGGCGATTCCACTAGCATACCCGTCAGCGTGAAGTAAAGTTCCAAGCCCTGCTTCGGCCCTGGGCACGGACGTGGTTGGCTTGCGACGCCGTTCGTGCTAGATGGATGTCCTTCAAGATGGCCCCCGGCGCGACGCAACCGCGCCAGAACCACCACCGCATGACCGGCCGGCGCCGGATCGCCGGCGCCAAGGAGCGTATAGCGTGGACATCAAGCTGGCCAAGCCCTTCATCAAGGCCACCGTGGACGTGCTCTCGACCATGGCCATGATCACTCCCACCCCCGGCAAGCCCTACGTGAAGAAGGATGCCGCGGCCAAAGGCGACGTCTCGGGGATCATCGGCATCACGGGCGAGCGCAACGGCACCATCTCCGTGACCTTCACCAAGAAATGCGCCCTGGCCATCGTCAAGAACATGCTCGGCGACGACATCGGGGACATCCTGAACGACGTCAAGGACGCCGTGGGCGAGATCACCAACATGATCTCCGGCCAGGCCAGGCGCGGCCTCTCCGAGATGGGCTACGTGTTCCAGTCCGCCACGCCCTCGGTGATCATGGGCGACCAGCACACCATATCCCATGTCACCGGCGGGCCCATCATGGCCGTGCCCTTTACAACCGATCACGGCGAGTTTACCGTCGAGGTCAGCTTCGACTCCGAATGATCCTTCCGGACCGGTTTGGCCATGCGCTTCACGGAGTATCTCAAGAACGCCGGATACGTGCTCTTCCTGGGCACCGTGGACGCCTCCGTATACGCGTCCTTCCGTTGCGGGACTCCGCGTAAGGCCCTCTGGTTCCACAAGGAGGGCAGCTTTCAATGCGCAGGCTGCAAGGAACAATGCGAGACCGATTCGCCCAGGGGCTTTCAAATCTTTCTGGACCTGAAATGAACCCGCGAAAAGAACGACACGGCCTGCCGGGCCTTGCCCGCGCCCTGTGCATGCTGATCTCAGTGACCCTGGGCCTGGCCCCGGCCGCCGCATTGGCCCAGGAACCCTCACGGGCGCCCGAGCCGACACCGATCCAGGAGCCGGCCAGTCCGCCGCCCCCACCCGCCGCGGAGCCCTTCCCCTTGAGCCTCCAGGGGAGCGACCCCTTCTCTCTGGGCCTGTACTCCTTTGATCCCGCGCCGCTCATGGAGGATCTCTGCCGCATGGCCCTGGCGGCCGCGACGTGCAAGCCCGAGTCGAACTACAATTTCGTGAGCGAGCGGCAGCCGGACCAGAACAAAGGCAAGCGACGCGCGCAAAATGACCCACAGGAGCGCATACTCATCTTCAGCGGCTTCTATGGCGCCAAGGACGTGCAGTTCTATTGCCAAACGGATGGCAGGCGGATCATCCTCTCCAGCGAGGCCTGGGGCGCCAAGCGGATCACCGCACCCTACACGGTGGACCAGGAGAAGCGCTGCCTGACCGCGGACGTGCATGCCGAGGCCTGCGGAGGCCGCAAGGGCATCCGAGCCTGCGAGGAATCCCGCTAGGACGGCTTGCGCGCGGGCATTGGGAAAGCGCCCTCTCCCCGGCCCCTCTCCCGCCAGAAGGCCTTATCAGGATGGGGGCCCCTGGCCCCCACGTCATGTGCAAGCGCTTCAGCCTCGCGCCTTTCCCTCATGGCCGGCCAAGCGGGCGCGGCGCGGGCATCCGCGCGATGGGGCCGGCGCCCTCAGACCTTACGCAGCCAGAGCACGAGGGCCAGCACGGGCAGCAGAATGTACAGCGGCCAGTAGATTCCGTTGCGGCCACACCACAGGGCCACGGCCAGCAGCGCCAGGGCGTAGGCCCAGGCCTCCAGGCAGCGCAGCAGCGCCTCCCTGCTCAACCCTAGCATCGGGAGCCTCAGCCGCGTGATGGCGGCGCCCCCCTCCGCCTCGCCCTCGGCATCGGGGATGGTGAAGGAGGACTGGAGCTTTCTGTCGCAACGGGCGCAGAAACGCTGCTCGTCGCCGTTCTCCTGCCCGCAGCGTGTGCAGATGATCATGGACCTCTCCTGGGATGCGGCCCCGCCGCGGCCTTGACCGGGACGGCTCCATGCTCCATTATGAATTGTTTCGCGAGGACATGCATGGATCGCACCAAGCCAAGACCCGACGGCCCCGCCGCCCTGCTCGCGGCCGTCGATGGCCCCGCCCCGGCGGACAGCGCGCCCAGTCCCTTCAACGGGCTCGCCGCCCAACTGCTCGACGCCTTGCCGTTCATGATCCTCATGCTGGACTCCGAGCGGCGCATCGTCCACTCCAACGCGAGCGCCATGCGCTTCCTCGACCTGCTGAGCAGGGATGAGATGCTGGGAAAACTCCCGAGCGAAGCCCTGGGCTGCGCCCGGCCAGGCGACAGCAGCAAGCCTTGCGGCGAGAGCGAAGCCTGCCGGCTGTGCGGCGCCAAGCAGGCCCTGGCGGCCTGCCTGGACGGCCAGCCCGGCATCCGCGACTGCCGCATCACCACGCGCCAGGGCAGCCGGCGCCGCTCCCTGGACCTCAAGGTCTGGGCCAATCCGCTCGTCCTGGGCGGCCGGCGGTACACCGTGTTCTCCTTCATGGACATGAGCCTCGAACATCGCCAGCGCATGCTCGAACGCGTTTTCTTCCACGACGTGGCCAACACCCTGGCCGGCCTCAAGGGCATCGTGGGGCTCATCGAGGAAGAGGACGGCCGCGTCGAGCCCCACGATCTGGAAATCCTGCGCGCCTCCGTCGATCAACTCTCGGAGGAGATCGTCTCCCAGCGCGATCTGGCCGCGGCCGAGCGCGGCGATCTGGTCGTGAGCGCCGCCCGGCTGTCATCCCTGGAGCTGCTCGCGCGGATCCGGGAAGGCTTTCGCCGCCGCAGGGCCGCGCGGGACAAGAGCCTGGACATCGATCCCGCGGCCGCCGACGTGCGTTTCGAGAGCGATCCCGCGCTCCTCAAGCGTGTGCTCGGCAACATGGTCCTCAATGCCCTGGAGGCCTCCTTGCCGGGCCAGGCCGTGGTCATCGGCTGCGAGGCCCCCGCGCCCGGAAGCGCGCGGGGCCCGACCTTCTGGGTGCGCAACGCCGAGCCCATGCCCGGCGAGGTGGCCCAGCAGATATTCCAGCATTCCTTCAGCACCAAGGGCCAGGGCCGGGGCCTGGGCACATACAGCCTCAAGCTCCTGGGCGAGGACTACCTGGGGGGCGCTGTCTCCTTCGAGACAGGGCCGGATCGGGGCACGATCTTTCGCATCGCCCTGCCCGCACGCATCAAGAAGAGGGGGAGCACCTCATGAGCCATCCGCTCATCGACGACCTGCGTCAGGCCGCCCAACGCATACGCCAGTCCGAGGCCGAGGCCCGCGCCGCCATGGACCGAGGCGACGAAGCGCGCTATCGCGAGCTTTACGCCGAGAAAGCCGACATCCTCCTGGACCTGCCCGAACTCGTCGCCCCGCACATGGCGGAGCTGCCCGACGACCTGGCCCTGCGCGTGTCCGAGGAGGCCGAAGGCTTCGCCCACCGGGCCGGACAGGCGCGCAGGCTGAACAGCATCTTCTACATGTACGCCCTGCTCTACCCGGCCGATTACAAGGAAGGCGATCCCAACGACCTGGAGCGTTTCATCGCCGGGATTGAAGCCGAGCTGGGCTGAGCGGTCCCTGGAGGCGTCCAGGGGCGAAATGCCCAGGAAGCCTGGCTGCCCACGAGGCCGAATCGGGATGGGTGCGCCGCCACGGCAAGGCCTTCCCGCGCCCGGCGCGTCCCTTAAAGCAACTTGCGGAGGACTGGGAAGGGCTTTGCCCTCCCCAGACCCCACCTACCAAGGGCCACGGGCCCTTGGAACCAGCATTTCATTTGCAAATGGCTCTAACGGCCGGCTCAGGGACGGCGCAGTTCGCGGCCCTTGAGCAGGCCGAAGCAGCCGGCGAGCATCATGTCGCCGCCGGGCGCGGGCATGAGCACGGGCCGCCCGGCGAGCAGCGCGCGCCTTGGCCCCAGGACAACAGTGGCCGGGAAGCCGCGGGCCTCCTCGGGCAGGTCCAGGGTCAGGCAGCCATGGCCGTTGCCCTCGAAGACGTGCTCGAAGGTCAGCCCGCCACTGCGGAAGAGCGTCAGCTCGCTCCAGAGCCGCTCGGCGTCCAGCAGGCCCGTGTGATGCTCGTACACGCCCCACATGCGGCCCCGGAAGAGCAGGAAGGCGAGGGTGTGGCTGTTGCCCACGTTGACCAGGCAGAGTCCCTCGCGCCCGCCGCGCTCGGCCACCTCGGGATCGCTCAGGGCGCCGAGCACGGCCGCCGCGCCGGAATCGGCCACCAGCCCGCCGCCGATGGAGCACTGCAAGGCCGCCAAGCGGGTCAGCTCCTGGGGCGGCCGGTCGTGGACCAGGGCCTCGGGCCTGCCGTCGGCCTCCAGGAGAAACCTGCGCCAAAGCTCGAAGCGGCCGAGGCGGTTGCTCCGGCCGGGGTGGAAGCCGTGATCCTGAGCGCAGGCCATGACCTCGTCGGGCATATCCAGCCCGGCGGCCGCCAAGAGCGCGCTCCAGAAGCCCGCGTCGTAGTCGGCCAGGCGCACGGGCACATGGTTTGGCGGGCAGGTTTCGTGGAGCACGATGCCCCTGGCCTCCAGACGCGCCAGGTCATCGGCCACGGAATAGGCCGCTTCCGGGTGCGCGGCCGTCGGCAGCCCGGCCTCCACATGGGCCATGAGCTCGCGGTGGAATCCGCCGCCCATGTTCATGCCGAAGAGGTACACGCCCCGGCGCTCGGCCGTAAGCCGGCGAATGCGCGCGCCCACGTGCCGCGCGGGCGCGGGCAGGACGAATTTGGGGCAGTTCTCGGGCTCGCGGTCCGGCAGGAAGAGCAGCACGTCCTGCGTGCCGCTGCCGATGTCCAGGCAGAGGATGGATCTGGCGCTCATGTCGTGCTCGTTGTCGCCGGACGGTGCTCCGGGGCTCGGGTTTGCGGAATCTAATGAATGCGTCCGCCAAGGGGCACGTCGCGCTCGGGCGCGAGCAGGATGATGCGGCCCTGCTCGTCCTCGGCCCCGAGCACGAGCACCTCGGACATGAAGTCCGCGACCTGCTTTGGCGGGAAGTTGAACACGGCGATGACCAGCCGGCCGGGCAGGTCCTCCAGGGCATAGGCCTGGGTGATCTGGGCGCTCGTCTTGCGCTCGCCCAGGGCGCCGAAGTCGATCCACAGCTTGTAGGCCGGCTTGCGCGCCTTGGGGAACGGCTCGGCGCGCACGATGCGGCCCACGCGCATCTCGACCTTGGCGAAATCGTCGAATATGATGGAGGGCATGAAGGCTCCTGTCGCATATCGGGGAAACCGAGCGCGCAGCATAGCCGCTGGATGGGCACGTGGCAAGGCGCGCGGCCGAACCCGGCGGGAAGCCTTGACTTTCCTGCCGGCTCCGGCAATGGCATGGCCATGCGCATGCTCGCCATCCTGCTCGCGCCGCTGGCCCTGGCCTTTCTCTTCGCGCTTCTGAGCTACGTTTTCTATTGGTACGAGGTGGCCTCCTCCCCGCACCGGGCCGTATTCGAGCGCGCGGCGGCCGGTCATCCCTGGCGGCTGATCCTGCGTCTGGCGGCCCTGGCCATGCGCGCGCAGTTGGCTGCCTACGGCTCGACACTTCTGGGCCTGTGGCCCGGCATGCACCGCCCGCGCGTCACCGACGCCGGCGCGCCCGTGCTCTTCGTACACGGCCTCTACCATTCGGCCGGCGGCTGGGTGGCCATGCGCCGCAGGTTCCGCAAGGCCGGGGTGCGCAATCTCCACGGCCTGAACTACAACTCGCTGCGCAACGACCTGCCGGCCATCGGCGAAATCCTCAAACAACGCCTGCGCGAGGTGCTCTCCGCCCATCCTGGCCGCAAGGTCTTCCTCGTGGGCCACAGCACGGGCGGGCTGGCCATCCGCCAGGCCTTGCTGGACGCCGGGATCAGGGACTCCGTGGCCGGCGCGGCCATCCTGGGCACCCCGCACCATGGGAGCAAGCTGGCCGCCCTGGCCATCGGCCGCACGGCGCGGGACCTGCTCTGGGGCTGCGCCTTCATCCGCGGGCTGAACGCGGCCCCGGCTCCCGAGCTGCCTTTGCTCAGCTTGTACACGGAGTTCGACAACATGGTCCTGCCGCCCGAGGCGACGCGCATCCCGGCGGGCGCGCCATGGCGCGAGGAGCCCGCCGGCCTGTGCAGCCATGTGGGCCTGCTCTTCGACCGCTCCGTGGCCGAGCGCGTGCTCGACTTCTATCGAGAGTGCGCGCGCTGAAGGGCCGACATGTCCCGGCCAACCGAAGCCCGCACTTGCGCGCGGCGGCGCAAACCTTTACAAGACGCCTCCGGCGACGGCCCAGGCGCCGCCGCACTTCCACGCAACAAGGAACGTCTCCCGAATGAATGTCATACCTTTTCTGATCACGCCCCTGATCTGCGCCCTCATCGGCTGGTTCACCAACTACGTGGCCGTCAAGATGCTCTTCCATCCCAGGCAGCCCGTGCGCCTGCCGCTGCTGACCATCCAGGGCGTGTTTCCCAAGCGCAAGTCGGCCCTGGCCGCCAACCTGGGCGAGGTCGTCGCGCGGGAACTCATCTGCGCCGGGGACGTCGGCACGCTCCTGCGCGACCCGGCCATGGCCGGCCGCCTGCACGGGCACGTGGATGCGCTGGTGGAGAAGCTGCTGACCCAGGATCTGGTCAAGGCCGTGCCCATGGCCGCCATGTTCCTGAACGGCCCGACGCTGGCGCGGGTCAAGGAAGCCCTGGTGCCCCAACTGGAGAAGTTCGTGCCCGAGCTCCTGGAGAAGGCCTCGTGCGAGCTGGAGTCCAAGCTGGACGTGAGCCGACACGTGCGCGAGCGCATCGAGAACTTCTCCATGGACAAGCTGGAGGAGGTCCTCTTCGCCATCATGCGCAAGGAATTCCGCTTCATCGAGCTCGTGGGCGGAGTGCTCGGCTTCGTCATCGGCGTCTTCCAGTCAGCCCTGTTCGCCCTGCTGGCCTAGTTTCTTCATGCCGCCACCGGGAGAGGAGCGGCCCTCTCCCGGATTTGTCCCACCCGACCGCGACCGGTGGCCACCGCCCCTTGGGCATGCGCCGAAGCCAACCATGCACCAGGATTCGCCCGGAAGTCGCCGCGCACATCCCGTCAGGCCTTTCGCCTTCCGGAACCGTACTTATATTCCGCCTTCCGCGGCCCAGGCCTCGCGTGCCGGAGGCCTCGGCAAGAGCGCATGGCATGACGGCAACCCGGATCAACCGAGAACCAACCGCGACGTGAAACGGCTGGTGGCCGCTTCCGAGCCATCCGGCATCATGCAGGAGGAAACGATCATGACGAACGACATGCTGCAACGGCTCAAGGCCAAGCTGGACGAGCACCACAGCTTCCCCTGCCCGTACACCTTCAAGTTCATCGTGCCCAAGGGCAAGGCCGGCGAGATGGAGGAGATCCTCCAGGGCTTCGAGTTCACCACCCGCCAGTCCCGCACCGGCAAGTACGTGAGCTACACAGCCGAAATCGAGATGGAGAGCAGCGACACGGTCATGGCCATCTATCGGGCCGCCGCGTGCATCGAGGGCCTCATAGCCCTGTAGGGCGTCGCTGTCCGCGGGAGAGAGCGGACGGCCGAAGAACACGCGGCGTTCCGGCTTGCACGCCGAACGACCTTCGGCATGCGCCCCCCTTGCTCGGCCGGCCTGATTCTGCTACCTGCCTGTTGCCAACCAACGCACTTCCGCTGGAGCGCCCGTGATCGCATTCGAGCATGTCCACAAGTGGTTCAGTGAACTGCATGTCCTGAATGATGTCTCCCTGTCCATCCAAAAAGGCGAAGTGGTCGTCATCTGCGGGCCCAGCGGCTCGGGCAAGTCCACGCTCATCCGCTGCATCAACCGCCTGGAGCCCATCCAGCGCGGCCGCATCGTGGTCGACGGCCAGGATCTGAGCGCGCCCGACGTGAATCTCAAGATGCTGCGCGCCGAGGTGGGCTTCGTCTTCCAGCAGTTCAACCTCTATCCGCACATGACGGCCCTGGAAAACATCACCCTGGCGCCGATGATGGTGCGCAGGATGTCCCGGCGCGAAGCCGAGGACCTGGCCATGGAGTTGCTGGAGAAGGTCGACATCCCCGGCAAGGCCGGGGCTTATCCCTCGCAGCTCTCGGGCGGCCAACAGCAGCGCGTGGCCATTGCCCGCGGCCTGGCCATGCGGCCCAAGATCATGCTCTTCGACGAGCCCACGAGCGCGCTGGATCCGGAGATGATCAACGAGGTTCTGGACGTTATGAAGGATCTGGCCCGCGAAGGCATGACCATGGTCTGCGTGACCCACGAGATGGGCTTCGCGCGCGAGGTCGGCGACCGGGTCATCTTCATGGACGGCGGGCGGCTCGTCGAGGAGAACTCGCCCGAGGAGTTCTTCAATAATCCGCGCAGCGAGCGCACCAAGGAATTCCTGAGCAAGATTCTCTCGCATTAGGCTCACCCGGGATCACCGTCGGCCGTTTGGCCGGCGTTCGTTTGGGCGGGACGCGCCACGTCCCGCGAGTGGCTGTGCAACCAAGGAGAGTGTGCCATGCGTCTGCTGAAAGCGTTTCTTGTCATGGCCGCCGTCGCGCTATGCGCCTCGTCGGCCTGGGCTGAATCGACCTATGACAAGGTCATGAAGGAGAAGGTCCTGCGCGCGGGCATCATGACCAACTCCATCCCCGGCGCCTTCTACAACGAGAAGCAGGAGTGGGTGGGCTTCGACGTGGACATCGCCGAGGAGATCGCCAAGCGCCTGGGCGTCAAGCTCGAGCGCGTGGTCGTGTCCGACAAAACCCGCATCAGCTTCGTGCAGCAGGGCCGCATCGACATGTCCGTGGCCAACATGACCCACAAGCGCGAACGCGACAAGTCCATCGACTTCTCCATCACCTACTTCTTCGATGGCCAGAAGCTGCTCGTCAGGAAGGACAGCGGCATCACGGATTGGAAGGACGTGGTGGGCAAGAAGATCGCCTCGACCCAGGGCACCACGAGCGAGGTCAACGCCCGCAACATGCTCAAGAAGCTTGGCGACGCCAATGCCGAGAAGAACGTGATCTCCTTCCCCGACTACGCCTCCGCCTTCCAGGCCCTTCAGAACGGTCGCGTCGTGGGCTTCAGCACCGACTCCACGAT
Organism: Pseudomonadota bacterium; assembly: GCA_023433925.1. GTDB lineage: Bacteria > Desulfobacterota > Desulfovibrionia > Desulfovibrionales > Desulfovibrionaceae > Desulfocurvibacter. The sequence continues at coordinate 37,773 of JAEYTO010000123.1, forward strand.
CCTGCTCGGCTACGCCGCCCAGGCCCCCGGCCAGTTCGTGCTCGTGGGCGACTTCATCTCCGACGAGCCCTACGGCATCGGCCTGCCCGAGAACGACTCCAAGTGGCGCGACGCGATCAACTTCGCGCTGCAGGACATGTGGGCCGACGGCGCGTACAAGAAGATCTACGATAAGTGGTATGGCCCCGACACGCCCTACCACTTCCCGCTGACCGCCAAGATCGAGATGTGGCCGTAGGCCGTATTGGACCATGACTCGCGCGGGTCCGGGAGAGTTCCCGGACCCGCGGTTTTCCGCCAACCCGCTGCATTGGGACCACCACGCATGTCGTCATATTGGCTGGATAAGCGCTGGGTCCAGAACACCGTGCTCCTGGCCCTGACCGGGATCATGGTCTGGTACTGGGGCTTTGTTTTCGAGTTCGGCTACGATTTCGAGTGGTCGGTCCTGTACGCGGTCAACGAGACCTACGGCATGCACCTCGGGCTTGAACTGCTCAAGGGCCTCGTGCTGACCGTGAAGATTTCCCTGGCAAGCTCGCTCCTGGCGCTGCTGCTCGGCACGTTCTTCGGCCTGGGCAGGCTCTCCAAGTTCAAGCCCTTGCGCTGGACCTCGGCGGCTTATGTCGAGTTCTTCCGCAACACCCCGCTGCTCGTGCAGCTTTTTTTCTGGTACTTCGCCATGCCCCTGGCCCTGCCCGAGGCGGCGCGCGACTTCGTCTACACCCTGGATTTCGAGTTCTGGGCCGCAACCATCGGCCTGTCCATCTACACGGGCTCGTTCATGGCCGAGGTCATCCGCGCCGGCTTGCAATCCATCCCCAAGGGGTTGCTGGAGGCGGCCTACTCCAGCGGCCTGTCCTACTTCCAGGTGCTCACGCGCGTCATCCTGCCGCTGGCCTTCCGAGCCATCATCCCGCCGCTGGGCAGCGAGTTCCTCAACAACATGAAGAACTCGTCCCTGGCCATGGTCGTGGGCGTGGCCGAGCTGTGCTGGCAGTCGCAACAGATCGAGTCCCTGACCTTCCGGGGCTTCGAGGCCACCACGGCCGCCACGCTCCTCTACCTGAGCCTGTCCCTGATCATCTCGGCCGTGCTCAACACCGTGAACGCCCGGCTGCGCTCCGTGGAGCGCAAGCCGAGGAACCCCGTGTCGCGCGCGCTGCGCATCATGTTCTCGCCCCTTGGCCGCCTGCGCCGCGTCTCCCGCCAATCCATTCCGGCGCCGACCCAGGCCAGCCTGCGCCTGTCGCCGGGCGCGGCTTTCATGCGTCGTCTGGGCCGCGCCGCGGTCACGATCGGCATCCCCTTGGCCAAGCTGGGCTTCGTGGCTTTCCTGGGCTATGTCCTGCTCATGGTCGCCAAGGGCCTGGCCGGCTTCAACTGGCAGGTCATCGCCGACAACATGCGCACCCTGCTCATCTGGCGCTTCCCCCAGGGCGACGAGGGCGAGCTGTTCCTGGGCCTGGGCGGCTTGGCCTTTTCGATCATCATGTCGCTCATCGCCATCAGCGTGAGCTTCTTCATCGGCCTCTTCGTCGGCCTGGCGCGCACGGCCAAAAACCGCATCCTGCGCGTGCCGGCCACGCTGTACATCGAGTGCGTGCGCGGCACGCCGCTCATCATGGTCATCTTCTGGGTCTACTTCTTCCTGCCCGCCTTCACCGGAGCCTACCTGAACGTGTTCTGGAGCGCGACCATCGCCCTGACCCTGTTCACCGGCGCCTACCTGGCCGAGATCGTGCGCGGCGGCATCCAGAACATCCCGCCCGGCCAGGTCGAGGCCGCCTACTCCACGGGCCTGTCCTACATCCAGACCATGCGCAAGGTCGTGCTGCCCCAGGCCCTCAAGCAGATGATCCCGGCCATCGTGGGCCAGTTCATCGCCATCTTCAAGGACACCTCGCTGGCCTACGTCATCGGCGTGCTGGAGCTGACCTTCGTGGCCCAGGGTCTGAACAACCGGCTCATGGTCTACCCCTTCGAGATCTACACCACCGTGGCCGCGCTCTACTTCGTCTGCTGCTACTCCATGAGCATCCTGGCCGCACGGCTGGAGCGCCGCCTGAGCCCCGACCAGGTCAGGCTGGAGATGTAACCATGCCGGCGCCAGAAAACGGAGCCATCCGCTTCCTCATCACGGGCGGGACCATCGACAAGGAATACGACGCCCGGACCGGCAATCTCGTCTTCTCGCGCACGCGGCTGGGCGACATCCTGGAGCTGGCCCGCTGCCGGGCCGACTACGTGGTCGAGGTGGTCATGCTCAAGGACAGCCTGGACATGACCATGGAGGACAGGCTGCTTATCCGCGAACGCTGCCTGGCCGCGCCCGAGAAACGCATCGTCGTCACCCACGGCACGGACACCATGGCCGACACGGCCCGCGTGCTCGGGCCGGCCGTGACGGACAAGGCCGTGGCCTTGGTGGGCGCCATGATCCCCTACTCCTTCGTGCACTCGGACGCGGGCTTCAACCTGGGCTGCGCCGTGACCGCCGTGCAGTGCCTGGGGCCGGGCGTCTACGTGACCATGAACGGCCGCGTCTTCGCCTGGGACAACGTGCGCAAGGACCGCCAGCGCGGCGAGTTCGAGACCTTGGGATAAGAGAAGAACCGAGAAAGTTTCGGGTATACGGATTTAGGATTTAGCTGTGTGAGATGTCAAACTCATCTGGTCTCGCCTGTTTTGCACCGTCAGCTGATTCCCTGATTCCATGCGCGATGCCTTCCCCGCAAGTACGCCCCAGCGGCCTCGCATCACCGCGCCATCAGCGCGAATACGCCCCAGCCCATGTATTCACGCGTGTACGTGGCGTAGCGCTCGGGTTCCGAGTGTAGTTGGGCTCGAACATCTTTCGCGAAGTCATCGTCGGGATTCGCTTCGAGCCATCGCCGCATGGTGAACCACTTAGCCGCCTCGTACCTGTCCCAGCCTTCCTGGTCCGCCAGAACCATTTCCACGACGTCGTAGCCGAGGGCGCCGAAAGACGCGAGAAGTTCTGGAAGCATGAGATACTCGGAAATGGAACCGGCAGAGCATCCTTTGGCGACGTCTTCCGTCGGCGGTAGCCGCACCCAATACGGCTCACCGATGAGGATGATCCCTCCGGGGCGGAGGCTCTTCGCCAGAAGCTCGATGGTGCCGGCGACTCCACCACCGATCCACGTGGCGCCGACACAGGCTGCCACATCGACCTTTTCTTCGGCGACGTAGCCGGCAGCGTCGCCGTGGATGAACTCGACTCGGTCAGCGATGCTGAGTTCTTCAGCGCGGAGTTTCGCTTGCTCGGAGAACAACTGGCTCATGTCGATGCCGGTGCCAATGATTCCGAAATCGCGTGCCCAGGTGCATAGCATCTCGCCGGAACCGCTGCCAAGATCAAGCACACGGGTCCCAGGTTCCAGGCGCAACGCCTTGCCGAGAGTGGCGAGTTTTTCGGGTGTGAACGGGTTATGAATGCGGTGAGCACTTTCTGTGATGTTGAAGATGCGCGGAATGTCCACTGCAGAAAACTCCTGTTGCATTAATATATTCAAGCTTGCGACTGGCTGCATCTGGATTAGGGTTTATATGGGCGAGACAATTGCTACTTGAAAATGCAATGGGCTGGTCAAGTATCGACATTTCCCTTATATTATAGCCCGTTTTTCTCCTGGCTTACTTTACAGCAAATTGCAATTGAACTGGGAAATACGCCCCATTCAATTGGGGGGTGCAGGGGAATCATTCCCCTGCCGGGAGAGAGTCTGAGAGAGGGCAGCGCCCTCTCTCAGTTGATTCGCAAAATGCGTTAGAGTAGTTTGACATTGAGACGCCCGCTCCGGCGTTAATGGCGCAAGTGAATCGTGCCTGCGCCTACGCGGAGGCAAGCCATGCCGACGCATGGCTTGCAGAGTATTTTCAAAAACAAAATGCCCAAAAGGGACTATTTTGAGCCTATCAATTATGCTACTAGATGTCTCAAGCCCCCTGATGATATTTTATCGCCCACCCCATCAACCAGATTATCCGTTGTAAAAGACGCTTATTACCCTCTAGATCGTATACTGTATCAACCAGTTCTTCCGTATACTTAAAGTTTCAACCTCTCGAGCTCTCACCCACCAAGGGCCGTGGGCCCTTGGAACCCACATATCTTGAGAGAGGACAGCGTCCTCTCTCAGGTGATCTTCAGGATACTCTAGGTCTTGAACGTCTTGCCCGCTTCGGCCGGCCCCTTGACCAGCCACTTGCCTATGTGCTCCTCGGAGCTGCACACCGGACAGGCCAGGGCCTTGTCCAGCGCGCCGGCCTCGCCCCTGGCGGCGAACCAGGCGCGGGCCTTGCCCATCCAATCGGGGTCCTTGAAGAAGTCCGTGCCGTGCTCCCGCCAGAACTCCCGCCAGGAGGCCGGCGGCTCATGACTGCCTTGCTTGCACCTGGGACAGATGAACTGGGTCAGCCTGGTCATGGATTCCTTGTCGTTCATGGCTCCTCCCGCATTCGTCAGGGGTTGCTCTACCCTCCCAGCGCCGAGACGTGCCTCGCCAGGGCCGGGATTTCCTGTTCGGACAGACTGCCGGCCTGTTCCCGCATGACGCTTTTGAACACGCCGCCGTACGTGCCGCTCCGGTAGCCTCTCAGGGCCTGTTCTATCTCGGCCTGCGACATGCCGGATATGACCTGGCTCACACCATAGGCCTTGTTCTGACCCTGTTCGCCGTGGCAACGGGAGCAGACCTGCTCGAAAATGCCTTGGGGCGTGCGCTGCCCCGCCGGCAGGTCCTGTGCGGTCTTGCCGGCGCATGCCGCCAGGGTGATGAGGACGATTGCGGCCAGGAGCGAGGCGATTCTCACGGAGTCCTCCTTGGCGCGGGCCGGGCCAGGGTCTCGCGGTAGAAGCGCGCCGCGTCGTCGCGCAGCTCCCTGCGCGCGTCGGCATGCGTGTACATCATGTGGCCGGCGCGGTAATACTCCAGAAATACATTCCTTCTCAGTACCTCGTCCAGCCAAAGATGATTCACCGTGTACTCGACGGAGGAGCACGGCGTGGCCAGGTCGTAGATGCCGCAAGCCAGGAGCACGCGCATGGATGGGCTGACGCTCATGGCTTCCTTGAGGGGCGTGACCGCGTCCAGGTAGCCCTGCCCCTCCTCTCCGGCGACTTGCCAGTCCCATCCCTCCGCCACCTTCGGGTTGAGGAACTCGTAGAACATGTCCGTGCGGAACCTGAGCTTATCCGTGAGGTAGGCCTGCATGGCCGAGGAGAAAGGGCCATAGAGCGGCCGCAGGGTCGGGTCGTAGAGCGGTGACGGGTCCTGGGGCTCGGGGATCGGCGAGGCCACGGTGGCGTCCATGCGTCCCACCAGGCGGCCCTCGTCGCGCAGAATCTCGCGCCGAAAGCGCGACGGCTCCACGCGCAGGTGGTTGTCCAGGAAAAGCCGCTCGGGCAGCCCGGTGAATTCCGACAGCCTGCGGGCGACCTCCTGCCGGCGCGCCTGGGGCAGGATGTCGCCCTTGACCAGAGCCACGAGGTACTCCTCCAGGGCGTACGTGCCGGCCTGGCTCAGGAAACGCTCAAGGTCCACGCCCTGGCCGGCCTTGCCGTGATGGTGCGCCGCCGCCGCGTAGGCGGGCAGGTAGAGGGCGTACGGCAGGTCATTGATCGGCGACAGGAGGATGGTCTCGTAGAAGAGCACGGGCGAGATGAGCAGCACGCCGGCGGGTTGCAGCCCGTACTCCTCTTGCAGGTAGGGCGCCAGGAGGGCGGCGCGCGTGGTGCCGTAGCTCTCGCCGGCCAGGAACAGCGGCGCGAGCCAGCGGTTGTTGCGGGTCACCCACAGGCGGATGAACTCGGCCACGGACTCCACATCCTTCTCTATGCTCCAGAAGGGCTTGCCCGCCGGCTTGGCCTCGCCCAGGCCGCGGCTGTAGCCTGTGCCCACGGGGTCGATGAACACGAGGTCCGTGAAGGGCAGCCAGGTGGACTCGTTCTCCACGAGCCGGTACGGCGGGGGCGGCAGGGTGCCGTCGTCGTGCAAGGCAACCCGCCACGGCCCCAGGCCGCCGAGGTGCAGCCAGACCGAAGCCGCGCCAGGACCGCCGTTGAAGGCGAAGGTCAGAGGGCGCGGCCCGGGGCCGGCGTCCTCCAGTTCGTAGGCCACGTAGAACAGCCTGGCGCGCGGCTCCTGGCCTTCCCGCTCCTTGAGCACGATTTCGCCGGCCGTGGCCGTGTAGGCATATGTCCTGCCGCCCAGGCGCAGCTCATGGCGGGTGCGCGACAGCCGCTCACGAGGCTGTGGGCCGGCCTCGCGTCCGGCCTCGGGCGTCTCTTGATCGGAGAATTCGGGCGTGATGGTGACGGCTCGGGCCGGCGCACCTAGCAGAACAACGGCCAGGAGAAGGAAAAGCGTGACCACGGACGGTCGCATGGCGTGCTCCATCAGCGCCATGACGGCCACCGCTCGGCCAGGCGCGTTCAGGTCGCGGCGGGGCCGTCCCGGCTGGTTGAGGTTCGCGCCAGGGCCAGCTCGGCCAAGGCGTTCACGACGCAGGCCGCCAGGGGCGAGCCGCCCTTGCGGCCCGTGACCGTTATCCAGGGCGCGGGGCTTGCCTGCACGAGCAATTCCTTGGACTCGGCCGCGTTGACGAAGCCCACGGGCATGCCCACGATCAGGGCCACCTCGGGCGCGGGCCCGCCCGAGGTCAGGCGGCGCACCAGGCGCACGAGCGCCGTGGGCGCGTTGCCGACGACGAACACGAGCGGCCTGCCGCCATGCCCGCCGCTGGAATCCATTGCTGAGTCCATGGCCAGATCCAGGGCCAGGTCCACGGCGGCCATGGCCCGGGTCATGGACTCGGCCTTGGCCCGCGCGACCACTCGCGGATCGTCCACCAGGCACATGCTCCGGCAGCCCAGGGGCTCCAGCCGGCGCGCGGGAATGCCCGACAGGGCCATGCGCGTGTCCGTGACGATGAGCGCGCCCTCCCGCAAAGCCAGGATGCCGGCCTCCACGGCCTGGGGATGGAAGCGGGTCAGCCCGAGCAGATCGAAGTCCGCCGTGGTGTGTATCATGCGCCGCACCACGGGCCATTCCTGGCTGGAGAAAGGAATGGGCTTGGGGACCTCGGCCTCGATGATGGCCATGGAGCGGCGCTCGATCTCCGTCGGGTCGGACAGGTCGAGATCGAAAAGCGCGGGGGCGCCGGGCAGATCTTGGGCGCTCACGCCTGCTCTCCGGGCTGGCTTTCGGGATCGGCCAGGGCCTGGGCCTGCCCCATGATGGCCACCGAGGAGGACGTGCCGATGACGCTCGCTCCCGCCTGGAGCATGGCCAGGCACTGCGTAAGGTCGCGGATGCCGCCGCTGGCCTTGATGCCCATGTCCAGGCCCACGGCGTCGCGCAGCAGGGCCACGTCCTCAACCGTTGCGCCCGGATGGCCGACGCCGGTGCTCGTCTTGACGAAGGCCGCTCCGGCGGCCTTGGCCAGGGTGGCGGCCATGATGCGCTCCTCGCGGGTTAGGTCGCCGGTCTCCAGGATGACCTTGAGCCTGGCCGGTGAGGCAGTCTCCAGGAGGCGGGATATCTCGGCGAGCACATGGCCGTGGCGGCGTTGGCGCAGCAGGTCCCGGTTCAGGACCACATCCACCTCGCCAGCGCCGGCGCTCACGGCCTCGCGGACCTGCCAGACCTTGAAATTCAGGGGCTCCAGGCCGCCGGGAAAGCCGGCCACGGTCACGGCCAGGGCCTTGCAGGCCAGGCGCGCGACAACCTGCGGCAAATGCTCGGGATGAACGCACACCCCCCGGAAGCCGAAGCGCAGGGCCTCGTCGCACACGCGGTCGAGCTCCTCGGGCCTGGCGTCAGGCCGCAGCAGAGTGTGATCGATGCGCGCCGCCAGCCCGGCCGGGCTCAACGCCCGGAGCTGTTCGGCGGGACTGGCCCAGGGTTCGCGCGTGCGTGCCATCATTCCTCTCATATACAGGAGCGCCGGGGATAAAGAAAGCCGCGCCCGGACATCCCGGCGCGGCCTGGGCTCAAGGGTTGGGCCAGCCTATCCGAATGACCGCCAAGCCGGGATCAATCCGCCTGCAAGACACCGCGGGGCCAGGGATCATCCCCCGGGCGGGAGAGGCCAAAGAGAGGGCGGCGCCCTCTCTCGGTCACCCCGCGAAACGATCTAGCGGTTGCGGGCCTGATAGCGGGACATCTGCCGCTCCAGCTTGCGGCTGATCTCGGTCAGGACATAGCAGACTATGAAATACATGATGGCGATGGTCACGAAGATCTCGGTGGTCACGTAGTCGCGGTTCATGACCTGCTGACCCGCGCGCAGGAGCTCGTTGACGCCGACGATGGCCGCCAGGGACGTATCCTTGATCAGGCTCACGAACTGGTTGACGAAGGACGGGATCATGTTGCGCAGGGCCTGGGGCAGGATGACGTAGCGCATGGTCTGCACATGGCTCAGGCCGCTGCCGCGCGCGGCCTCGGTCTGGCCCTTGGGCAGGGAGAGCACGCCCGCGCGCACGATCTCGGCCACATAGGCGCTGGTGAACACGATGAAGGCGATGAGCGCGCTCTGGGCCTCGGGCATGGGCGAACCGAAAATGACGGGCGCCAGGAAGTAGAACCAGAAGATGACCAGCAGAAGCGGGATGCCACGCACGACCTCAATGTACACGATGGCGGGCCAAGTGATCCACCACCGCCTGGACAGGCGCATGAGCCCCGCGCCCAGGCCGAGCCAAAAGGCGCCGAAGATGCCGCCCATGGACAGGAGGATGGACATGGCCAAGCCGCCGAGCGGACCATCCGGCCAGGCACCCCACAGGAAATAATCGAAGTTGTTCCAGACGACTTGCCAGCCCAAGGACCTGCTCCTCTAATAGGCGATCTGGCGCAGGAAGCGCTTGTTGTACTGGGTGATGAGGAAGGACACCGCGAGCGAGATGGTCAGGTAGATGAGCAGGATCACGGTGAAGGCCTCGAAGCCTCGGCCGGCGTAGGACTCTATCTGCCTGGCCATGTACATGAGATCCATGACGCCGATGGTCATGACCAGGGACGAGTTCTTGATGAGGTTCAGGAACTGCGAGATGAGCGGCGGAATGATGATCCTGAACGCCTGGGGCAGGATGACGTGGTGCATGGCCTGCAGGAAGGACAGGCCGCAGGCGCGCGAGGCTTCGAGCTGGGTCTTGGGGATGGCGAAGATGCCCGAGCGTATCTCCTCGGCGATGAAGGCCGAGGTATAGACCGTGAGCGAGATGACGCCTGCCGCGAACTCGAAGTCGTGCTCGTAGAGCCAGGTGTTGACGGACTCGGGCAACACCGTGTGCGAGCCGAAGTACCAGAAAAAGAGCTGCACGAGGAGCGGCGTGTTGCGGAAGAACTCGGTGTAGGCCTGGGCGATCCATTCAAGGAGCCTGATCCGCGTGAGACGCATGACGGCGATGATGGTGCCCAGGATCAACGAGAGCAGGATGGACACGGCCGATATCTGCAGCGTGACGACGAGGCCGTCCAGTATCCACTGGCCGTACTCGCCCGTGACGACGACTTGCCAATTGAATTGGTAGTTCAAGAAAGTGATCCCGTGGTTGCTCGGAAAGAGACGGGAGCGCCGCTGTCGGCGCTCCCGGAACGCTGATCAAGGTCTAGTTGGGCCAGACTTCCATCTTCCACTCGAGGGGGAGATGGTACTTGGTGTTGGCTCCGAACCACTTCTCGTAGATCTTCTTGTACTCGCCCGAGGTCCACAGGTTGGCCAGGGTCTTGTTCACGAAGTCGCGGAAGTCGGAGTCGTTCTCGGGCAGGCCGATGCCGTAGGGCTCGTCGGAGATGTATTCGCCGACGATCGCGTAGTCGTCCGGGTTCGCGGCGCTGTTCTTGAGGCCGAGCAGGATGCCGGAGTCCGTGGTCACGGCCACGACCTTGCCCTGGTTCATGGCCAGGAAGGCCTCCGGATAGGTCTCGAAGGAGAGCACGGTGCACTGGGGCTGGGCGTTCTTGATGTTCTGCTCGGAGGTCGAACCCTTGGCCGTGCCGACCCTCTTGCCGACCAGATCCTTGACGCTCTTGATGCCGCTGTTCTTCTTGACGAGCAGCTTCTGGCCATCCATGAAATAGGTGATGGAGAAGTCGATGACCTCGTCACGCTCGAACTTGTGGGTCATGGTCGCGGCCAGGATGTCCACGGAGCCCTGGGCCAGCATGGGAATGCGCGTGGCGCTGGTCACGGCCTTGACCTCGAGCTTCACGCCGAGCTTGTCGGCGATGGCCTTGACCAGGTCGATCTCGAAGCCGGCCAGCTGCTTGGTCTGGGGATCCACGAAGCCGAAGGGCTGCTGCGAGTCCTTGACGCCGGCCACGAGCACGCCGCGCTGCTTGATTTCCTCCAACTTGCCGGCCATGGCCGCCGAGGCGAGCAACAGGACGGACAGGGCAACAACCGCGAGAATTGTCAGTTTACGCATCAACCAACCTCCACTGCATGAGTTGTAAGGCCAGCGGGGTGATCCCGCGTCCATGCTTGGTGAGCATCAGCGGCGCGGCCAGGCTAGAGGATTTCCTTGAGGAAGGCCTGCGTGCGCTTGTGCTTGGGGCTCGTGAAGAATTCGTCCGGCGGGCCCTGCTCGATGACCTCGCCGCTGTCCATGAAGATGACCCGGTCCGCGACCTCGCGCGCGAAGCCCATCTCATGGGTCACGCAGAGCATGGTCATGCCGTCGCGGGCCAGGTCCTTCATGACGTTCAGGACCTCGTTGATCATCTCCGGGTCGAGCGCGCTCGTGGGCTCGTCGAAGAGCATGATCTTGGGCCGCATGGCCAGTGCGCGGGCGATGGCCACGCGCTGCTGCTGGCCGCCGGAAAGCTCGGCCGGGTACTTGAGGGCCTGATCGTGTATGCCCACGCGCTCCAGGAGCGTAAGCGCCGTGGACTCGGCCTCGCCGCGGCTCACGCCCTTGACCTTGGTGGGCGCCAGGGTGACGTTGTTGAGCACCGTCAGGTGAGGGTAGAGGTTGAACTGCTGGAAGACGATGCCTATCTCGGACCTGAGCCGGTTGATATTCATGTCCGCGGCCTTGATGTCCCTGCCCTCGATGTGGATCGTGCCCTGCTGGTAGTCCTCCAGCCGGTTGATGCAGCGGATGAACGTGGACTTGCCCGAGCCGCTTGGGCCGCAGATGACGAGCACCTCGCCCTTCCGCACGCTCTCGGTGATGTTCTTGAGGACATGGAAGTCGCCGTACCATTTGTTCAGCGACTGTATCTGAATCAACGACATGCGCGTCTCCGCCAGGTGGATCATGCGAAAAAAGGTAAGTCGGCAGCGCCGGGGCAGACGGAAGGCGCGCCAGGCACGCGCCACCCCTCATGCGGGCGATTCGGCGGAAAGGCCTCTTCCGCGGGGGGACCTCGCCGAACAAGGTCGCGTGCATCGCGCGGATAAGCCAACCGCTGCTGAAAACAACAATGACAGCTAACGGAAAACCCACTGCTGGTCAACACGACATGACGACAAGAGCCTGGGGCGTGCATAAACGATTCGGCGGCGGAGCGGGCGGGAAGCACATCATGCGGTAAAAACCCGGCGGCGCAGAACGACCGCCGCGAGCGGGCCCCGTGAGTTGCCATTTGGTTATCGATGCGCTATTTTCCGCGGAAGCTTTTGAAACCCCAAGACGTGCGGGCCGGCGCGCAAGCGCGGTCTTGCCCGGAATCGCCCATGGCCAAGAACAAGGGACAGACCGACATAGTCATTTTCCCGGCATGGTGCAAAGGCTGCGCGATCTGCGTCTCCTTCTGCCCGGCCAAGGTGCTCGCCCTGAACGAGTCCGGCAAGGCCGAGGCCGTGGCGAGCGAGGAATGCATCAACTGCGGATTCTGCGAGAGCCACTGCCCCGACTTCGCCATCATGGTCCGGCCCAAGCAGGCTCACGGCAGACGCCGCACCGACAAGCCGGACACGGCCGAAGACAAGCCCGCCGGGGCCTCCCCCGAAGACGTCAAAACCGAGTAGGCGCGACCATGGCCAATACCCGCAAGAAGCGCGCGGAAATCTTCGCCCTGGGCAACGAGGCCGTCGTCGAGGGCGCGCTCTTCGCCGGCTGCTCCTTCTACGCCGGCTATCCCATCACCCCATCCTCGGAGATCATGGAGCTCATGGCCGCGCGGCTGCCGCGCACCGGGAACGGCGTGTTCCTCCAGATGGAGGACGAGATCGCCTCCATGGGCGCCATCATCGGCGGCTCGCTGGCCGGCCGCAAGTCCATGACCGCCACTTCGGGGCCGGGCTTCTCGCTCATGCAGGAGAACCTCGGCTACGCCTGCATGACCGAGGTGCCCCTGGTCGTCGTCAACGTCATGCGCGGCGGCCCGAGCACCGGCCTGCCCACCTCGCCCGCCCAGGCCGACGTGCAGCAGGCGCGCTGGGGCACCCACGGCGACCATCCGATCATCGTCCTCTCGGCGGCCGACGTGCAGGAATGCATGGAGATGACCATCACGGCCTTCAACTTCGCCGAGAAGTACCGCACGCCCGTCATCCTGCTCCTCGACGAGATCACGGCGCACACGCGCGAGAAGATCACCCTGCCCCACGGCACGGACTACAAGATATTCAACCGGCTCGTGCCGTCCATGCCGCCCGAGTGGTACAAGCCCTTCGAGGAGACCGTGCGCGGTGTCCCGCCCATGCCGCCCGTGGGCACGGGCTACCGCTTCCACGTCACCGGCCTGACCCACGACGACCTGGGCTTCCCCACCCAGCGCCCCGACGAGGTCAAGGCGTCCCTTGAGCGGCTGCACCGCAAGATCGACCAGTTCTTCTACGACATCCAGCTCACCCAGGAGTACGACACGCACGACGCCGAGGTCGTGGTCGTGGCCTACGGCAGCGTGGCCCGCTCGGCCCAGCTCGCCGTGAGCCAGGCGCGGGCCGCGGGCGTCAAGGCCGGCCTGCTCAAGCTCAAGACCCTGTTCCCCTTCCCCAAGTCCGCGGTGGTCGCCCTGGCGCGCAAGGCCAGGACCATCATCGTCCCGGAGATGAACATGGGCCAGATCTCCCGCGAGGTGAAGCGCGTGAACAACGGCCTGACCAGGGTGCGCACCCTGAACCGCATCGACGGCCAGATCATCACGCCGTCGCAGATCCTCAAGGCCATTCAGCAGGTGTAAGCCATGAGCGACGTGACCCAGCTCATCCACGACTACCTTCGGCACAACAAGAAATTCCCGCACGTGTTCTGCGCGGGGTGCGGCCACGGCATCGTGCTCGGCTCGCTCATCCGCGGCGTGCACGCCCTGGGGCTGTCCAAGGACGAGGTAGTCCTCGTGGCCGGCATCGGCTGCTCCGGCCGCATCGCCGTGTACGTGGACTTCAACACCGTGCACACGACCCACGGCCGGGCCCTGACCTTCGCCACGGGCATCAAGATGGCCAGCCCGCACCTCAAGGTCATCGCGGTCATGGGCGACGGCGACGCCTTCTCCATCGGCGGCAACCACCTCATCCACGCCGCGCGCAAGAATATCGGCGTGACCGCCCTGGTGCTCAACAATTTCATCTACGGCATGACCGGCGGCCAGTGCTCCCCCACCACGCCCCTGGGCGCAGTGTCCCAGACGAGCCCCTACGGCCAGCTGGAGAAGTCCTTCGACATCGTCAAGCTGACCAGCGCGGCCGGGGCCAACGGCGTGTCGCGCGGCACGGCCTTCCACGTGAACACCCTGGACCGCCTAGTGCGCGAGGCCATCATGCGTCCGGGCTTCAACCTCGTGGAGATCCTCACCCCCTGCCACACGCAGTACGGCCGCAAGAACAAGTTCAAGTCCGCCGTGGACATGTACAAATGGCTCAAGACCAACGCCATCCCGGTGGAGAAGTACGAGAAGCTCAAGCCCGAGGATCGCGAGGGCCGCATCCCCATCGGGACCTTCGTGCGGAACGACGCGCCGGGCCTTGAGGAGCTGTACGCCAGGGTCCGCGACGGGCAGTGCGCCAAGGAGTCCAAGTCATGAAGGAGCGCCTCGTCCTCGACCGCTTCGAGATCAGGCTCTCGGGCACGGGCGGCCAGGGCATCCTGACTTTGGGCAGGATCCTGGGCCAGGGTCTGTCCATCGGCCTGGGCTACTACGTGACCCAGACCCAGAGCTACGGCCCCGAGGCCCGCGGCGGGTCGAGCCGCTCGGACCTGGTCATCAGCTCGCGGCCCATCAGCTACCCCAAGACCGAGAACGTGGACCTCCTCGTGGCCCTGTCCCAGGAGGCCTGCAACAACTACTACCGGCAGCTCAAGCCACGCGGCGTGCTGCTCATCGACACGGGCCTAGTCAAACAGACTCCCACGAACGTCTTCCTGGGCCTGCCCTTCACCCGGCTCACCGAGGAAAAAATCAAGGTGCCCCAGGCCATGAACAGCGTGGTGCTCGGCGCCATGGCCTGGATTCTGCCCTTCGCCGCGCGCGGCATATTGCGCAAGAGCCTGGAGGAAGCCCTGCCCGAGAAGGTCCGGGCCGTAAACGTCAAGGCCTTCAACCTGGGCTATACCCAGGCCGAGAAGACTCTCGGGGAGAAGCCGGTGTTCTGGAGCGGCGAGCAGCCCACGGAAGAGGGCTCGGACGCAGTGCAGGAGGCCGAGATTTAGGGCGGCCTGCTCCGTCCAGTGGCCAGCGCATGAAACGAAGGGGCCGCCTCAATGAGGCGGCCCTTTCTTGCGAGAGAGGCCCCTTTTTGAAAAAAGGGGCCTCTCTCGCGCTCTCTCCACTAAAACTTTTAATATTATTTCAGCATATTGCCGAGGCAGTACCGTTGAAAAGCGGGGTTCCAAGGGGGCCGAGCCCCCTTGGCCGCCGGAGGCAGAAAAAAACGACCTTTGGCAATGAGCTGTCTACGCGCTTCCCCCGCCCGCTTGGTTCGCCGCCGCATTCAGCTTATTTGCCAAATCGTCCAGCAGCTTGCCCGCCACGCTCAACGACTCGCGGCGGGTGTCGTCGGCGGCCACGCGGCGCGCGCCCCACTGCACGAGGTAGAAGACCGCGTCCTGCTGCAGGGCCAGCCTGCCCGCGTCCCTGCGCACCGCGCCGACGACGGCCTGGCGCAGGGCCTCGCGGTGCTCGATGGTCTCCTTGATGCGCTCGCCGGCCTGAGCCAGGCCCTTGCCGCCCGACTCGCGCAGGTCGTTGAACTCGCTGTAGGCCAGGTTGACCTGGCGCGAGGCCTCCTCGTACTCGGGAAGCATGGCCATGATCCGCTCGTTGGCGCCCATGGCGCGCATCACGCGGCCGGCATCGCGCAGGAAGCCGGCCATGAGCCCCAATCCCTCGGCCGCCTCGCGCTCGTTCAGGGTCCGCGTCTCGAAGCCGCCGTCGGGCCTCTGAAACTCGCGCTCGGCCAGGGCCGCCTTGCGCGCGACATCCTGGACGAAAGACTCGACGTAGAGCGTGTGCAGGGCCGTGAGCACGCCCGGCCTGAACACGTAGTCGAAAATCTGCTTCCGCGCGCCGGGCACGTCCGGGCTGTCGTGGCCGAAGTGGGAGACCTCCAGGCCGTAGCGCATGTTGAGCTGCTTGTAGCCCAGGGTGAACACGGCCTTGTCCGTGGGATTCTGGCGTGTGCCGGCGGGCTGGTAGTGGTCCAGCATGAAGTCCGACAGGTCCGAGACGAAGCTCCAGGGGATCATGGAGTCCTCGCCGGGAGCGTCGCCGGCCTTGGTGCGCAGGCGGCCCTGCTCGTCGAAGGCGTTGTCGGTCAGAGGCTTGGCCGCCTCGGGAGGGGCCTGGCGGATGAGGCCCGTGACCTCGGTGTCGGGTTTCCGACCAGCCATGAACACGAACGCGGCCGCGGCGATCACCGCGACGACGACGATGCCGGCCGCGATCCACTTGCCGCTCGACTTGGACATGCTGCTGCTCCTTGGGCTGTCCGCGCGTTCCGGCGCGCGCCCTCCCTGAGTTGAAACGCTCACGATTCTGCCCCATGCGCTCCGGCTCGGCAAGCGCCGCCGGACAGCATCCCGGCCAGCATGGCCGGAATCGATTCCAGATCCGGGCACAGGCGGATGCCCGCCCGGCGAAGGGCCCGCAGCTTGCCGGCCACACCGCCCGAGGATTCCTCCAGGATGGCCCCGGCATGCCCCAGGCGGCGGCCCGCAGGCGCGGTCCTGCCCGCCACGAAGGCGGCCACGGGCTTGGGGAAGCCCGTGCGCAGCACGCGCTCGGCCAGGTCCTCCTCGGCCCGTCCGCCGATCTCGCCGAGCATGAGCACGGCGCGCACGCGCTCGTCGTCCGCGACCATGTCCAGACAGTCTGCAAAGTCCAAGCCGATGAACGGGTCGCCGCCGATGCCCACGGCCATGGCTTGGCCAATTCCCGCAGCCGAGAGCCGCGAGGAGGCCTCGTAGGTCAGGGTGCCGCTGCGCGAGAAGATGGCCACCGGACCGGGCGTGAACGGCTCGGCGGGCATGATGCCGATCTTGGTCCCGCCGGGCACGATGACGCCCGGCGTGTTGGGGCCCACCAGCCGCGTGCCCAGGCGCTTGAGCTCGGGAAGCACGGCGAGCATGTCCTGCTGCGGGATGCCCTCGGTGATGCAGACCACCCAGGGGATGCCCGCCTCGGCCGCCTCCAGGATGGCGTCGGCAGCCATGGCCGCGGGCACGAAGACGATGCTCGCGTCCACCTCGTGGCGGCGTAGGGCCTCGCGCACGCTGTCGTGGACCGGCACGCCCTCCACCTTGGCCCCGCCCTTGAATGGCGTCACGCCGGCCACGATGCGGCTGCCGTAGCCGAGCATGAGCCGGGTGTGCAAGGCCGCGACCTTGCCGGTGACGCCCTGCACGAGGATGCGCGTTCCCGCGCCGATGTCGAAGACGGGGCCGGGGCTTCGCACCTCCTCGGCCACCGCGGCCACGGGCTCGATACGCATGCCGTCATGGTTGGCCGACGGGTCGGCCAGGGAGTCCTCGGCCTCCAGGCGCGGCGGGTTGGCGTCGCGCGGGCCGAGCGGCGCCAGGGCGTCGAGCGCGCCGGCCATGTCCGGCGCGAGCGTCAGCCCGCGCAGGCCCAGGCCAGCGAGCAGTCGTTGGCCCTCGGCCGCGCCGTTGCCGGCCATGCGCACCACGAGTGGCTTGGCCGGCTCGCTCCCGGCCAGGACCTCGGTCAGGGCCAAGGCCACCTTCTCGCAGGACAGGATGCCGCCGAAGAGGTTGATGAACACGGCGCGCACGGCCTTGTCGCCGAAGAGCAGGCGCAAGGCCTGGTCCAGGCGGCGGCTGTCGGCCGCGCCGCCCAGGTCGAGGAAGTTGGCCGCGGGCAGGCCCGAGAGGTTGAGCAGGTCCATGGTGGCCATGGCCAGGCCCGCGCCGTTGACCATGCAGCCCACCCAGCCGCCGAGCTTGACGAAGCTCATGCCCTCGGCGCGGGCCTGCGCGTCCTCGGGCGCATGGTGGCGCGGGTCGTGCCAGCGCTCCAGCTCGGGGCGCAGGGCCGCCACGTTGTCGTCGATCTCGACCTTGCCGTCCAGGGCCAGCCAGCGGCCGTCGCGAGTAAGCACCAGGGGGTTGACCTCGGCCAGCAGCAGGCCCTGCTCGCGCACCGCGCCGAACAGGCGCAGGACGGCCTCGCGGAAGGCGGGCCAGTGCTCCTTGCCCGCGCCCAGGCGGAAGAAGGCCGCGCGCGGATGGCGCTCGGAAAGTCCGGCGGGCAGGGGCACGGCCTGCGTCAGGACGCCGCCCCCCTGCTCCACGTCCACTCCGCCGCGCGGGCTCACGGTGAGCACGAGGCTTGCGCGGTCACGGGACACGGCAAAGGACAGGTAGCACTCGCGCACGAAGTCCACGGCCGGCTCCAGGAGCAGACTCGGCGGCCGATGGCCGCGGATGTCCCTGGCGAACAGCTCGCGCGCCCTGGCCGGCAGGTCCGACGCCCGCTCCACGCGCACGATGCCGCCGGCCTTGCCCCGGCCGCCCGTGAGCACCTGGGCCTTGAGATACCAGGGCGGCCCGAAAGGCGGCGCGAGCCCGACCTCCTCGCCCGGCCCGAAGCCGATCCCCTCGGGCACGGCCACCCCGGCTTCGCGGAACAGCCGCTTGCTCGCCTGCTCGTCCAGCAGCATCCTCCACCCCCTGGGTTGACGGAATAACGGCGAGGACTATCAGACTGGATGCCACGCATCTCGGCGGGCCATCCTGATCCAGCGGGCCCGCGCAGCCTGTCCGGCAGGTTGCTCCAGCCGGACCATGAATCCGACTGTCCATGTTGTATAGATTGAAGCAATTGCTGTAAACGTCATGCGCGCCCGCACTTCAGGTCAGCCACCTTTGGCGGGAACGCCCCGGCCACGCGGGAGAAAAGATTGGCGGCCATGCGCACGTCGGTCTTCGGCCTGTTCAAGATAGGGCCTGGGCCGTCCAGCTCGCACACCATGGGCCCCATGCGCGCCGCGCGCGAGTTCGCCGAGGCCGCCCAAAGCCGCCGGCCTGCCGAGCGCGCCTCGACCGCGATATCGGGCCGCTTCTTGCGCCGCCGCCCTCAAGAAGCTACAAGCGGAGGCAAGCTCGCCGAATCACAACTTTTCCCGAGCAGGAGGACCGCATGCCGCCAGCCCGCCCCGAACTCACCACGCCCGAGGGCATCATGACCCTGGCCACCGCCTTCCAGCGCAGCCGGATCCTGCTCACGGCCGTGGACCTCGGCGTGTTCACCGCCCTGTCCAGCCTGTCTGGCGCGTCGGGCGATCCAGGCGAGCCCGTGTCCTCGGCCGAGGTGGCCGAACGGATCAAGGCCGATCCTCGGGCGACGGACCGGCTGCTCAACGCGCTCACGGCCATGGGCCTGGTGCGCAAGGAGCACGGGCTGTTCTCCAATACCGAGCTGAGCGAGCTGTTCCTCGTGGAGGGCCGCGAGGACTACCTGGCCACCCTGCGGCACACCTCCAGCCTGTATCAGTCCTGGGCCACGCTCACCGAGGCGGTGCGCAAGGGAGGCAGCGTCGAGGATTCCTCCGCGCCCTTCCATGACGAGGCCCGCACCCAGGCCTTCATCGAGGCCATGCATCGCCGCGCGCTCAAGTCCGCGCCCGGACTGGCCGCCAAGCTCGATCTCACGGGCGTCGGCCGCCTGCTGGACGTGGGCGGCGGCTCGGGCGTCTACGCCATGGCCTTCGCCAGGGCCAAGCCCGGCCTGAGCGCCACGGTCTACGACCTGCCTCCGGTGGTCAAGCTCGCCGAGCGCTACATCCGCGAGGCCGGCATGGCCGGCCGCGTGTCCACGCGCGCCGGAGACTACCGCAAGGACGACCTGGGGCTCGGCTACGACCTGGCCTTCTTCTCGGCCGTGGCGCACATCAACTCGCCCGAGATGAACAGGCAGCTCATGCGCAAGGCCGCCCAGGCCCTCAACGACGGCGGCCGCATCGTGATCCAGGACTTCGTCATGGAGCCTGACCGCGTGCTCCCCGAGCGCGGGGCCATGTTCGCCCTGAACATGCTCGTCAACACGACGGCGGGCGACACATACACCGAGGACGAGATCTCCTCCTGGCTGGCCGAGGCCGGCTGCCGCCACATCGAGCGCATCGACTCCGGCCCGGGCACGGCCATGATCGTGGGCACGCTGCCCGAAGGGTAACGGGCGCGACGGCCGGCTCGCCTGAGCGCGCCACATGAAAAAGCCCCCTCGCGGGGGCTCTGCTGTCTCTGTCGGTCATGCCTGTGGCGTGGCGGGCGCAATCAGAAGGACCAGTAGCTCGCCCGGCCCAGGATGTGCTCGCTTCCGCTTCTGGAGTCCGCGAAGCGCACGGCGAAGAAGCAGCTTCCCTCGCGCGATCCGCCCGTGGCCACCGGCTTGACGCCCCCCGCGTCGGGAAGGAAATCCATTTCCCTGAGCAGATAGAGTCCGTGACCGGAAAGGTAGAAGCGGAAGGTCGCGGATCGCTCGGACTGGCCCGGCGGCAGGCCGCCGGCGAGGTCCATCCAGCCCGGCAGCCCATGGGCCAGGACCGCGCCGAACTCTTCGGCCGCGCGGGTGACGCGCGCCGGCGCCACGGCGCGGCTTCCGTTGCCGAAGACCTCGAAGGCCAGAGGAAAATCGCTGGCCGGCGCGATGTGCTCGACGCGGCCGTGAGGATTGAAGAGCGCGAAGCCCGTGATGTGCCCTCCCTGGCCCGCACGGCTCAGGTTGGACAGGACGACGGTGAGCTCGGCTTCGGTGTCGGTGTACGGGAAGTAGGTCACTTCGGCCATGTACATGCCCAGGTCATCGGCGGATTGGCCGCCGTAGATCACGAGCCCCTGGGCCTCGGGCAGCGGCGCGTGCAGGACCGCGAACCAGACGAGCAGGTGGAAAATCAGCTTGCCCATGCATTCCTCCCTACGGTCTAGCCTTTTGGCAGGCTCCCCGTTTTGTATCCCCTGTCAGCAGAGCAACACTGATGCCAGCCTGGCGGTCCAAGCCCTGGGCCGCATTCCACTTTTCCCGGACAAGTCCTCGCGCTTGCATTCGTTTTCTCATGGACAGGACTCCACTGTCTCTGGTCGCCGGACAAGGCGTCACTCCAGGACCAGCGCCGCCAGCCGGGCAAGAGGGAGTCAGGCCGATTTCCGACGCGGCACTATTCATGGATCGGCCTGCCTGACACCGTCTCCACCAGTATCATATTGTTTATATTGAATTTTTTTAACATTACACCTGGATCGCTTCTTGCTTGAGCAGTGTGCCAACAGTCTGCCCGGAGCATGAATATGACGCATATCTCCTCAAAATTACACGGAATCGGCCTTGGAGCCACGAGCGATGCCCAGCCAAAGGCCCGTCGGCATCCCGCCACCGGCAATCCGGCTGATTTCCAGAAAACCCTGGATACCATGCGCCAAGCCATCGACCTGGCCATGGCCGAGCGCTTCCTGAACGTGTCCATGAGCTGGGAAGACCAGGAGGACGAGGAGCGCCCCGGCGGAGGCATCGGTTTGAACGCCGTGGGCATGAACATGTTGGCCACCCTGGCCAAGCTCCAGGTTCCCCAGGATACCGGCCGGTCTCCGGGCAGTCAGCCGCACCAGGCCGCGCCCGCCCAGGCGGCGGGACAGCCTTCGGCGGATGGGCGGACCGACCAGGCTCCGACGGCCGCCAAGGTCGAGGCGGCGGCCCAGGTGGAATCGCGTCAGGACCTGTCCGCGGAGGACATGGCCGGCGCGCTGGCCCGCATGTTCGAGTCCGGCGGCGACGGCTCGCAAGCCATAGGCTGGGATCATATGGGCGGGACGAGCTACGGCATGTTCCAGCTCTCCTCCCGCCAGGGCACCATGGACCGCTTCCTGGCCTTCCTCGATGGTGCGGCGCCCGAGCTGGCCACACGCCTGCGCAAGGCCGGCCCGGCCGACACCGGCAGCCGCAACGGGGCCATGCCCAGGGAGTGGCGCGCCATCGCCGCCGAGAACCCGCAACGCTTCGAGGCCCTGCAACACCGCTTCATCAGCCAAAGCCACTACCAGCCCGCCATGCAGGCCGTCCTGGAGCGCACGGGCCTGGATGTCTCCAGGCTTCCCAAGGCCCTGCAAGAGGTGCTCTTCTCCACGGCCGTGCAGCATGGCCCCACGGGCGCGGCGGACATCTTCGCCAAGGCCGCCTCGGGCCTGGACGGCATGCTCGGAGAGAAGGGCTTCTCGGGCGAGAACATCGCCGAGCACCTCATCCGCGAGGTCTACATGCAGCGCTCCACACGCTTCGGCAGCTCCACCAGCCAGGTGCAGGCCGCCGTGCGCAACCGGCTCAAGAGCGAGCACAAGCTGGCCATGAACATTCTGGGCGGCATGGATACGGAAATGGCCTGAAGACGCCGGGAGCGGGCGCGGCGCGACTGCCCGCCAGCAATGGCCGGCTTGGCAAAGGAAAATAAAAGGGCCGCCCAGTGGGGCGGCCCTTTCGTTTCATGCACTGGTCCGCGTCAGCAGATTCTCGGCAGTTGCTCGCCTTCGAGCATGGACAGGAGCCGATGGCCGCCGAGCGGCGTGCGCAGGACGACCTTGCCGGGATTCTCGGCCGTGATCGCGCCGATGCGCACGGCGTCGCGGCCCAGGGCGTCGGCGCGCATGATGGCGAGCGCCTGCTCGGCCCGCTCTTCGGGCAGGATGCAGATGAACTTGCCCTCGTTGGCCAGGTAGAGCGGGTCCAGGCCCAGGAAGGAGCAGCCGGCCTTCACGGTCGGGTCCACGGGCAGCCTGGATTCCTCGATGAGGCAGCCGGCGCGGGACTGGCCGGCGATCTCGTTGAGCGTCGTGGCCAGCCCACCGCGCGTGGGGTCGCGCAGCACGTGGATGTCCGGGATCGCGTCCAGGAGCTTGAGGATGAGGTGGCTCAGGCAGGCCGAGTCGCTGGCCACCGGGGCGTCGAAGGCCAGCCCCTCGCGCTGGGACAGGATGGTCAGGCCGTGGTCGCCCATGGTGCCGCTGACCAGGATGGCGTCGCCCGGCTTGGCCCGGTCGCCCGAGGGCGGGTCGGCGG
Source organism: Pseudomonadota bacterium (assembly GCA_023433925.1). GTDB lineage: Bacteria > Desulfobacterota > Desulfovibrionia > Desulfovibrionales > Desulfovibrionaceae > Desulfocurvibacter. The sequence continues at coordinate 60,260 of JAEYTO010000123.1, forward strand.
TCACGATCTGGCCGATGCCCGTGGTGTTGACGAAGACCTTGTCGGCCTGGCCGCGCGGCACGACCTTGGTGTCGCCCGTGACGATGGCCACGCCCGCCTCCCCGGCGGCCCGGCCCATGGAGGCGATGATGCGCTCCAGGTCGGCCATGGGCAGGCCCTCCTCCAGGATGAGCGCGCAGGTCAGGTAGAGCGGCCGCGCGCCGAGCATGGCCACGTCGTTGACCGTGCCGTGCACGGCCAGGGAGCCGATGTCGCCGCCCGGAAAGAAGATGGGATCGACCACGAAGCTGTCGGTGCTCATGGCCAGGGGGCCGCTCAGGTCGAGCACGGCCGCGTCGTTGAGCCGGGCCAGCTCGGGGCTCTTGAAATGGCGCAGGAAAAGCTCGCCGATGAGCCGGTGCGAGGCCCGGCCGCCGCTGCCGTAGTCGAGAAGGACTTTCGTGTCGTTCATGTGCCTGCCTGGGCTCTAAAGATCCAGATGATACTTGAAATACGCCGCGCAGCTGCCCTCGGTGGAGACCATGCACGGCCCCACGGGCGAGGCCGGGGTGCAGGCCTTCTTGAACAGCGGGCACTGGTCCGGCCGCATCTTGCCCTTGAGCACTTCGCCGCAGCGGCAGCCCGGCAGCGGAGCGACATCGGGCAGGGTCAGGTCCAGGGCGCGGAAGGCGTCGAACCCGGCGTATTCCTCGCGCATGGCCAGGCCGCTGCCGGGAATGGTCCCGATGCCGCGCCACAGGGCGTCGGCCGGCTCGAAGACCTCGTACATGACCTCCACGGCCTTGGGGTTGCCCCCGTCGGCCACCACGCGGCGGTACTGGTTGACCACTTCCCGGCCGCCCGAGTTCTTTTGGCGCACGAGGAAGAGCAGCGCCTGGAGGAGATCCAGGGGCTCGAAGCCGGCGATGGCCGCCGGCAGGCCGTATTCGGCGCCCAGGAACTTGTAGGGCTCGAGCCCGATGACCGCCGAGACGTGGCCGGGCAGGATGAAGCCCTCGATGCGCGTGTCCGGGTCGCTGAGCAGCCCGCGCAGAGCCGGCGGCACGAGCTTGTGAAAGCAGAGCACCGAGAAGTTGGCGAGCTTCCGCGCGCGGGCGGCCTTGATCGTGGCGGCCACGGCCGGCGCCGTGGTCTCGAAGCCGATGCCCAGGAAGACCACCTTGCGCTCCGGGAGCTTGCTGGCCAGATCCAGGGCGTCGAAGGGCGAGTAGATCACGCGCACGTCGGCGCCGTCGGCCTGGGCGGTCTTCAGGTTGCGACCCTTGGGGCCCGGCACCTTCATGAGGTCGCCGAAGGTGGCGATGGTCACGCCGGGCCGCGAGGCCAGTTCCAGGTAGGCCGCCACCTCGCGGTCGTGGGTCACGCAGACGGGGCAGCCCGGCCCGGTGAGGTGCACGACGTTCTCGGGCAGCAGCGTATGGATGCCGCTCTGGAATATGGACACGGTGTGCGTGCCGCAGACCTCCATGAAGCGCAGTCCGCGCGATTCCTCGCGGATGAGCTCGATAAGATTGCGGCACAGCTCCGGGTCGCGGAACTTGTCAAGAAAGTTCAAGGTTCAGCCCTTCCTGGAATAGCTTGAGGGTGGCCAGGCCTTCCTCGCGGTCGATGCGGCGCAGGGCGAAGCCGGCGTGGACGATGACGAAGTCGCCGACCGCCGGCTGCTCGTCGATGATGTCCAGGCGCACCTGATGGCGCACCTCGCCGACGCGCACGTCGGCCACGCTGTCGTTGATGGCCTCGATCTCCATGGGCACGGCTAGGCACATGACGGTTGAACTCCTCCGCCTGACGGCGTGTAGGTGAGATGGAAGGTCGGTCAGGAACAAGTAAGCAGAGCGCGCCCCCGCGTCAATGCAAATACCTTTCATAGACCGAGGCCGTGGTCTGCCGCGCAATGGACGTGACCTGGCCGGAGAAAAGGCCGCGGAGGCCGTATCGGACTTGGCCTCCAAAGACGAACAGGGCGATTAGACCGTGAATCGCTTCCGGCGTGGCTGGGAAAGCGCCCTCTCCCGCAAGAGCATCGCCGGCCCGGAGCCGCCGGCGAATGAACCGTCGGTTTCCAAGGTCCGCCCTATCTGGAGCGGACTTGGCGGGCAGGGCCTGGGAGGACAAAGCCTTCCCGGCTCACCCGCGGGTCGCTTAGCTCTTCATGTTCACGTATTGCAGCGGCAGATCAAGTCCAGCGCCCTTGAGCATCTGGATGACCTCTTGCAAGTCGTCGATCTTCTTGCCCGTGACGCGCACCTGCTCGTCCTGGATCGCGGCCTGGACCTTGAGGCCCTTGTCCTTGATCAGCTTGACGATCTTCTTGGCCATGTCCTTGGAGATGCCTTCGTTGACCTTGACCTCGGCCTTGACCTGGCCCTTGGAGGTGGGCTCGGTCTTGCCCCACTCGATGAACTTCGGGTCCACCTTGCGCTTGGCGCAGTTGGCGGCGAGCATCTCCTTGAGGGCCTTGATCTTCATCTCGTCCCCCGTGAGCACGTTGATGCGCTTGTCCTTCTTGTTCAGCTCGACCGTCGTGGTCACGTTGCGGAAATCGTAGCGGGTCTCGACCTCCTTGCGCACGTTGTTCACGGCGTTGTCCAGCTCCTGCATGTCCACTTGGCTGACGATATCGAACGAAGGCATGTCGCTCCTCCTGGAATTGTTTTCCGGAGGTTGGTGCATACCAGAGTGGCGGGGGTTGCGCCAGTGGCGGAAAGAAGTCGCCGGGCGCGGCGCCGGAGCCGTGCCCGTGCGGTCCTACTTCAGCTCGCAGCTCTCGCCGCAGCAGGTCTTTATGAAGCCGGAGTAGGCGTGCAGGATGCGCTCCTCGCGCTGGCGGGCGGCCTGGTCGGCCGTCCAGTCCTCCACCGAGGCGGCCTTGGCGCGCAGATCGCTCCAGGGCGGCACAGCGGCCATGCCGCTGGCCAGCCTGCGGCCGCGGGATGTCTCCAGGAGCACGGCATCGTGCGTGTCGGTGACGAGCACGAGGGGAGCCGGCCCGCCTGAGACCAGACGGGCGGCGGCCACGGACTCGCGCTCGTAGGTGCCGGGCGCGCCGGCGCAGAAGATGACGAGCATGAGCGGCCGACCGTCCTCGCCGTAGGCGGCCAGATCGGCCGTGCGGCACTCGCGCGTGCCGTCGATGACGTAGGAAATCTCGATCCGCGACCGCAGGAGCCCGGCCGGATAGCCCTTCTCCTCCACCAGCATGCGCGCCAGGGCCTGGCGCAGGTCTTCGTAGGTCGTGCGCTCGACCTGCTCGCCGCTCAGGTAGTCGAGCAGGGTCCCGCCAAGGCTGGCCTCGTGCATGGCTCGCCCTCCTTCCATGCGTCTCAAACCGGACGACTATCCGGCCTTCCTGTCCGCCTCAGCCTGTTTTTTGGGCATCAGGTCGCCCATGGTCATAAGATCCTCGCCGCAATCCTCGTTGCGTTTCTTAAAGGCCACGGCATGATTGAAGGGCCAGATGCGCTTCTTGTTCATTCCGAAGAGGATGCGCATGGGAATATAGAGGAGCAGAAACACGCTATGGTGGCGAATCTCGAATTTCCATAAGGGCAAAGTCAGGGTATCGAACCGCGAACTCATCCAGGCCAGGGCGAAGAAGGCAGGCCAAAGCGAGGAGGCGAACAGGGTGAAGCCCGAGAAGAGATTGCGGCCGAAGTACTCGTTGGCCATTTTGTTGCAGGCCGTGTAGCTGGCTTTGTCCTTGCTTGCGAGAGCCCTGACGCTGAGGTTGTTGTGGGTGACCATCTGCCGGTGCAACTCGGCGAAGTGGCGGCGGTTGAGCCAATAGATACCGGCCATGGTCAGCTCGCCGATCACCGTCGTCGCGAAAACGAGCACCAGTGTCCCGGCAAGGAAAGCCACCATGGAATTGCCGCTCACGGCCAGCACGGCCCTGAAAGGGCTGATGAGCAGCCAATCCGCCAAGCCGGTGAAGGTTTCTAGCATGTGCGTGTGATCCTCGCGGTTTCATCGACGGTAATGCCTGAAAAGGAAAGGGGCAAGGCCCGGATGCCGAGCCCTGCCCCTCTGTGGTCAGCCAGAAGCCAAACCTACGGAATGATCTTCAAGAAGCCGATATCGAAGCCGCGGCCGATGTAACGCAGGCCTACGTAGAGAGCGAGAATGATGAAGATGATCTTGAGCCAACGGTCCGGGATGTACTTGGAGGTCTTGGGACCGATCACGGAGCCGATGACGATGCCGACGATCTCCAGGCCCACCAGGCCCCAGTCAACCAGGGCGCCCTGGGTGAGGTAGGACAGGATCGAGGTGATCATGCCGATGAGCACCGCCAAGGCCGAGGTGCCGGCGACCAGGTACATGGGCAGGCCGGCCACGGAGGTCAGGTAAGGCACGAGCAGGAAGCCGCCGCCCACGCCGAGGAAGGCCGCCACGGCCGCGATGACGAAGCCGCCCAGAATGGGCAGGATCGGATTGAAGCTGAACTCAACGCCGAAGAAGGTGAACACGACCTTGGTCGGATTGAAGCTGACGACCTTGACGCCCTGGGCCGCCAGATCGACCTGACCGCCTTCCTTCTGCTTCTTCACGCTGTCCTGGAAGGCCTTGGCGGCCTCCTTGGCCTTCTTCTGGCTCTTGGAGCCGGCCGGGGTGGTCTGGTAGAACAGGAATACGCCCAGACCCAGGACGAACACGCCGAACCAGCCCTGATACTGCGAGAAACTGATCTTGCCCGCGGTCAAGGCCGGAATGAGCCAGGAGCCGGCGATGGAGCCGATGGCCAGGGCGATGGCCAGGGGAAGCACAAGCCGCCCCATCCTGTAATAGTTCCAGGAGGAGATGAGCGCCGACGTTCCCACCAGGAACTGGTTGGACACGCGAATGGAGTCGGTGACCATCTTGTTGAGCGTGGCGCCCTTGCCGAAGCTCTTGCCGTAGTTGCCCAGGCCAAATACCGTGATGTGACCCACGCCGGCCATGACGCCGCCGAAGGCGCCGACCGTGGAGAAGATCCAGCCGACCCAGATCGCCCACGCGAAGGCCAGGATGAGGTTGATGCTGGGAGCCCCAGGGATGCCCAGGTATCCGGGCTCGGCCGCCGGATCGATCTTGCCGGCGGCGACGCCCTCTTGGATGGCGTCGGCCAGGCGGTCGGCCCAGGCGGGCTCCACGGCCATGAACATGGCCGCAACCAGCGCGAGCAATGCAACAGGTACGACGAGTTTACCGATTCTCACGACTCCTTCCTCCTTGAAACGGGTAACGTGACCTCACTCCCATACATTAAAAGAAGGCCAGGGCCAGCCGGCCCGTCCCTTGCCGTCGCGGCATGCGTACGCCGCTGAAGGCGCGGGGTGATTCACTCGGACAGACCGCGAGAGGCCGCGGACCGGCATCCCGCGACCGCACAGGCTCGGAGCCTACGCGGCGTCGGCGCTAATTCCCGCATGAAGCGCTGTCTCTCGAAGGCCGAGCCATTCTACCGCTCCAGCATCTTCAGGCCGTAGGCGGTGCGGGTCTTTTCGCTCTCGGGATTGGGACTGACGAACTCCAGGGCGCGCGCGGTGCAGGCCGTGACGCAGGCCGGCTTGAGGCCCTGGTCGAGCCTGTCGCGGCAGAAATCGCACTTGATGGCCCGACCCGAGGTCTCGTCCCACTGGGGAATCTTCCACGGGCAGGCCACGATGCAGGCCTTGCAGCCCACGCACAGCTCGGCGTCGACGTAGACGATGCCGTCCTTCTCGCGGCGGGTCATGGCGCCAGTGGGGCAGGCCGCCACGCACCACGGCTGCTCGCAATGGAAGCAGGGCATGAAGAGGTTCAGGATTTTCGGATTATCGCCCTTCTTCATCGGGCCGGTGGAGACGAGGATGCCCAGCTTGGCGCCCTTGGGTACCCGGTTCTTGGACTTGCAGTGCACCTCGCACGCCTTGCATGAGATGCAGCGGTCCTGATTCGTCCGGATGTAGAACTTGCTCATGAACACTATCCTCCTACCTTATGCGTCAGGGGATGACCCTTCTATTTCGGTATGGAAAAAGCCGTGGTTTAGGAGGATATTTACAGCATCCCTACGCTTGCGTCAAAGCCTCGTGAGGAAAAACCTTTTTTCACAAAGTCTCCTCGCGCGTTCCATCCGGCACAAGCCTGTTCGGCGATCGGTCGAAAAAAGGCCGCGCAAGCCGAGATTGCCCGCTGGATACGCACCCTCCATCCCGAGCGATGCTTGAGCAAAACTCAAGCATCGCTCGGTTGAAGAAGCCGGATATTCTTCCCAATCGATCAGGGCAGGAGTTGCTGGCCAGCGGCCGCGGCCAGGCTGAACATCGACCCGGGCAGCACGCCCAGGGCCAGCACGGCCGTGGCGAGCAGCAGGCCGAAGGCGTTGGCCCAGGCGGCCGGGCGCGTCAGGAGCGCTCCGCCTTCCCCGGGCTCGCTCGTGTAGGCATAGCGGACGAGGCTCAGGTAATAGAAGATGGAGATGGCCGTGTTCACGGCCGCCACGATGACAAGCCAGTCGAAGCCCCTGCCCCAGGCCGCGGAGAGCAGGAACAGCTTGCCCGTGAAGCCGGCCGTGGGCGGCAGGCCCACCAGGGAGAAGGCCCCCACCGCGAGCACGAAGGCCAGCACGGGCGCGCGACGGTGCATGCCGCTCAGATCGTCGAGCATGAGGTTGCGGCCGTCGGGCGCGGCGCGGCACACGACCCAGAAGACCGCGAGGTTCATGACCAGGTAGGCAAGGGCGTAGTAGGATGCGGCAGCCAGGCCCTCGGCCGTGCCGGCCACCAGGCCGATCATGATGTAGCCGGCATGGGCCACGCTGGAGAAGCCGAGCAGACGCTTGATGTCCTTCTGGGCCAGGGCCATGAGGTTGCCCAGCGTCATGGACAGCGCGCCAAGCACGGCGAGCGCCGTGGCGATCTCCAGGCTCGGGCCGAGGAGCGCGGCCAGGCGCACGAGCACGACCACGGCCCCGAGCTTGGGCAGCGTGGCGATGTAGGCCGCGGTCTCGTTGCTCGCGCCGTCATACACGTCCGGGGCCCAGAAGTGGAACGGGAACAGGGCCAGCTTGTAGAAGAAGCCCACGGCGAAGAGCACGAGGCCCAGGGCCGCCAGGGGCGCGGCGGTGAAGCCGAAGTCGCGGCCGGCCAGGGCCGGCAGATAGGTCGTGTGGTGCGCGGCGAGAATGTAGGCCAGGCCGAACAGGGTCAGGGCCGTGGCCACCGCGCCGAACATGACGTACTTGATGCCCGCCTCGGCCGACTCGGGCTTCTCGGCCCGCAGCGGCACGAGGGCGTAGAGGCTGAAGGAGGAGATCTCCAGCGCGATGATGATGGTGATGAGCTCCACGCTGGAGGCGAGCAGCATAAGGCCAAAGCCGCTCAGGGCCAGGAAGAGGTAGTAGTCGGCGCGCTTGTCGGAGGCCAGCTCCGGCGTCCCCCCGAAGGAGGCGTTGTGCGTGGCGATGGCCAGCCCCACGGACACGATGAGCTTGAAGAATTGGGACAGGGCGTCCACCTGGTACGCGCCGTAAAAAACGCTCCCGGACAGCCCCAGGGTCGCGGCGGAGGCCACGGCGGCGGCCACCGCCACGTAGGCCAGCCAGCCTCCATCCATGATCCCCGCGGCGGACTTGGCGCGCGGGAGAATGGTCTGCACGAACAGGGCCAGCAGGGCCAAGCCGAGCACCAGCTCGGGGGCGAGGAGATCGAGTCTCAGATTCACCGTGCGTTCTCCTTGTTCTCAGGATCGCGGTGTTAAGCGTCCCGGCGGGTCTACTCGGCCCGAGCCTGGGCATTCAGGCCGACCGCGTCGGCCAGCACCGCCGGCAGAGGCCTGGTCATGTCGTCAGCCTGCGCCACGGCCGTCCGCTTGGCCTGGAAGTCGGCCAGCAGCCGTTCGATCGCCGGGTCGATGGTGCGCAGGACAATGCCCGGCGCGATGCCCAGCCAGATGGTCAGCACGGCCAGCGGCGCGAGGTAGACCCACTCGCGGGTGTTCATGTCCCGCCAGCCCTTGCCGGCCGGCGAGGCCGGGCCGCCCCAGGCCATGCGCAGGGACAGGCGCAGCATGTAGGCCGCGGCGAGCATGGCGCCCGGCACCACGAACGCGCCCACGAGGAAGCTATGCTGGAAGGCGCCGGTCATGACCGCGGCCTCGCCCACGAAGCTGTTCAGGCCGGGGAAGCCGAAGCTGGACAGGGCGAACAGGCCCCAGAAGCCCATGTACGCGGGCAGGAACTTGCCCAGCCCCTGGTTGGCCGAGATCTCCCGGCTGTGGCTGCGCTCGTAGATGAGTCCGATCATCATGAACAGCGCGCCGGTGACGATGCCGTGGTTGAGCATGACCAGCAGCGTGCCTTCCACCCCGCGCTGGTTGAACAGGAAGATGCCCAGCATGGCGAAGCCCATGTGGCCCACGGACGAGTAGGCGATGAGCTTCTTGATGTCGTTCTGGCCCAGGGCCACGAAGCCGCCGTAGATGATGGAGGCGATGGCCAAGACGATCATGAACGGCGCGAAGTAGGCGCTCGCGTCGGGCGTGATGGGCAGGCAGAAGCGCAGGAAGCCGTAGGTGCCCATCTTGAGCAGCACCGAGGCCAGGATGACCGAGCCGGCCGAGGGCGCCTGCACGTGGGCCGCGGGCAGCCACGTGTGGAACGGGAACATGGGCACCTTGATGGCGAAGGCCAGGGCCATGGCCAGGAAGGCCCAGAACTGGAAGCGGAACGAGTACGTGCCGGCCGTGATGTCCGGGATGGAGAAGGTCCCGGCGGCGTTGAAGAAGGCCACGATGGCCACGAGCAGCAGCGTGGAGCCGGCCAGGGTGTACAGGAAGAACTTGAGGGAGGCGTAGCGCCGCTCCGGACCGCCCCAGACCGCGATGAGCAGGTACATGGGGATGAGCATGGCCTCCCAGAAGATGTAGAAGAGCACGAAGTCCAGGGCCACGAACACGCCTATGCAGGCCGCGGTCATGAGCAGCAGGCAGATGTGGAACTCCTTGATCCGCTGGCCGATGTACGTCCAGGAGCACAGCACGCACAGGGGCAGGATGGCCACGGTCAGCAGGACCATGAGCAGGCTGATGCCGTCCACGCCCAGGTAGTAGGACAGGCCCCACTGCGGCACCCAGGCCAGGCGCTCCACGAATTGATAGCCCTGCCCCGGGTCGAAACCCAGCAGCGGCAGGGCCAGCAGAACCTCGCCCAGGGAGGCGGCCAGGGTCACCACGCGCACCAAGCCCTCGTGGCGCAGGAAGGCCACCACGAGGCACATGATGAGCGGGAAGAAAATCAGGCCGGAGAGGACCGGATAACCTGCGTCGAACATTGCGTCTCGCTCCTCTTTTTAATCGCGCCTAGCGCAGGATCCAGACCAGGACCACGACCGCGCCGCCGATGGCGGCCGCGCCAGCCAGGTAGTCTTGCAGCCGGCCGGACTGCATGCGCGCCGAAAGCCGGCCCAGGTCGCGGGTGGCGTAGGCCGTTCCGTCCACCACCGTGTCGATGCCCTTGCGGTCGAAGACCGAGGCCCCATGGGCGCCGCCCATGAGCCCGCGCAGGCCGACGACCCGCCAGACCTCGCTCCATAGGGCGTCGAAGAAGGCCAGCGGCCGGCTGACCAGCAGGACGAAGCCCCGGGCGATGAGCATGTACAGGATCTCGAAGTCCACGTTGCGCTGCGCATGCGGCTTGAGCACCCCGCGCATGAGCATGAAGCCGAGGCCCGTGAAGCCGAGCAGGAGCAGGGTTTGCAGCACGTGCCACACGGTCCAGGGCACGTAGGGCACGGGCTGGAAGGGCAGGAAGACGTAGAGCATCTGCGGGAAGACGCCCTGCAGGATGCACAACGCCGCCGAGATGCCCATGGCCAGGTACATGTTGACCGGAATGGGCCGCAGGATCGTGACCGTGTCCTCGGACTTGCCGCCCCAGAAGGCGAAGTACGGCAGCTTGAGGCCCACGGACAGGAACGTGCCCACGGCCGCGACCTCCAGGAGGATGCCCAGGGCCACGCGATGGTCCTCGAAGGCGCCGGCGATGGTCATGGTCTTGGACACGAAGCCGTTGAAGAGCGGCATGCCCGAGATGGACAGGCCCGCGACCATGTAGGCCAGCATGACCAGCGGCAGCTTGCCGGCCAGGCCGCCGAGGCGCTCCAGGCTGGCCGTGCCCGCCGCGTGGAGGATGGCGCCCACGCTCATGAACAGCAGGCCCTTGTACAGGATGTGCGCGTAGGCGTGGGCCGTGGCGCCGTTGAGGGTCAGGGCCGTGCCGATGCCGATGCCCGCGACCATGTACCCGACCTGGGACATGATGTGGTAGGACAGGATGCGCCGGGCGTTGTTCTCCATGGAGGCGTAGAGCACGCCGTACACGGCCATGGCCGTGCCCATGTAGGCCAGGAAGTCCCAGCCGGCGAAGCCGCGCGCGAGCACGTAGACCGCGGTCTTGGTCGTGAAGGCGCTCATGAACACCGCGCCGGTGATGGTCGCCTCGGGGTAGGCGTCGGGCAGCCAGGCGTGCAGGGCCAGGAAGGCCGCGTTCACGCCGAAGCCGAGCATGATGAGCCAGTCGTAATATTGGGCGTTCTCGAAGCCCACGTGCACGAAGTCGAAGTTGCCCACGGCCTTGTAGCGCAGGAGCACGCCGCCCAGCATGAGCAGGCCGCCCAGGGTGTGCACGAGGAAGTAGCGCAGGCCCGCCCCGGCCGCGCGGGGATTGTCGCGCGCGTTGAGCCAGATGAGCATGGTCGAGGCCACGCTCATGATCTCCCAGAAGATGAACAGGCTCAGGTAGTCGGCGGTGAATATGCAGCCGAAGGCCCCGCCCACGTAGAAGCAGGCCGCCACGTGCTGGCGCTTGTCCGCCACGTGGAAGGCGTAGATGAAGCCGATGAGGGCCTGGATGGCGAAGACGTTGGCGAAGATGAGCGACAGGCTGTCCAGGCGGCCGAGTTGGAGCTTCAGGCCCAGGTACTCGAAGCCGCCGTGGTTGCCGGGCGCGTAGGAGAAGACCGCCAGGATGGCCAGCGCCGCGGGCACGGGCAACAGCCAGCGCCACCAGGAGCCGGCTTGGCCGGCGGCGGTGAAGCCCGGGATGCCGCCCTGGCGCTTGCCGGGCAGGAACGGCAGCAGCAGCCCCAGAACGAAGAAGCCGATGGCCGGGTGGAAGAAGAAATTACTTGTCGTCATAGATGTCCTCGGAGAAGCCGATGAGCGGGGCGACGATGCCCTTCATGAGCACGGCCATGGCCACGGCCAGCCCCAGGCCGAAGACGGCCCAGAAGCCCGGCAGGCTCTCGGCGTCCACGTGCGGGTGGTGCGGCCGGATGAACACGTTGAGCGCCACGAGCAGGACCAGGGCGGCGAGGAAAAGCCACTTGAATAGCCGCGCCTGCTTCCGCAGCCCGCTTATGAACGCTCCGAGCTTGTCGCGCATGTCAGCCTCCTCAGAACTTGCCGAAGATATTGATGAATCCGAGGAAGGTCTCCGGGAACAGACCCAGGAGCACCGAGATGACGCCCGTGGCGAAGAGCGGCACGACCATGGCCATGGGCGCCTCGCCGATCTCCTCCAGGTTCACGCCGTCCACGGGCTTCCTGAAGAAGGCCCGGTAGACGATGGGACCGAAGTAGCCGGCGTTGAGGATCGTGCTTGCGAGCAAGGCCACGAGGATCACGGTCTGCCCGGCCTGCATGCTCCCGGTGATGAGGTACCACTTGCTCACGAAGCCGCACACGGGCGGCATGCCGATCATGGACAGGCTGGCCAGGGCGAAGGCCCCGAAGGTCCAGGGCATGCGCCGGCCGAAGCCGTTCATGCGGTCGATCTTCTTCTCGTGGGTGGCCACGTAGATGGCCCCGGCGCCGAAGAAGAGCGTGATCTTGGAGAAGGCGTGGTGCGCGATGTGCGCCATGCCGCCCGTGACGGCCAAGGGCGTGAGCAGGGCCACGCCGAGGATGACGTAGGACAGCTGGCTAACCGTGGAGTAGGCCAGCCGCGCCTTGAGGTCGTTCTTGGTCAGGGCGATGACCGAGGCGGCCACGATGGTGAAGGCCGCCAGGTAGGCCGTGGGCAGGCCGAGGTTCAGCTGCTCCATGGTCTCCAGGCCGAAGCCGGAGAGGATGATGCGGCAGACCGAGAACACGCCCGCCTTGACGACCGCCACCGCGTGCAGCAGGGCCGAGACCGGCGTGGGTGCGACCATGGCCGAGGGCAGCCAGTTGTGCAGCGGCATGATGGCCGCCTTGGCCAGGCCGAACAGGAACAGGAAGTAGGTCACGCTCACGGCCACGGGGTGCGTGTCCGCCGGGAAGGGCATGCCCGTGACCACGTCGCCCAGCTGGAAGTCCAGGGTGCCGCAGAGCACGTAGGTCATGATCATGGCCGCCAGCAGGAAGAGCTTGGACGTGCCCATGAGGTAGACCAGGTACTTGCGCGCGCCCGTGTAGGCCTCCTCGTCCTGGTGATGGGCGACCAGAGGGTACGTGAAGACCGTGATGACCTCGTAGAAGAGGTACAGGGTGAACACGTTGGCCGAGAAGGCCACGCCCACGGCGCCGAAGATGGCCACGCCGAAGCAGAAGTAGTAGCGCGTCTGGGCGTGCTCCTTGAGGGAGCGCATGTAGCCGATGTTGTAGCTCGTGGCCAGGAACCACAGGAACGTGGCCACCAGGGCGAAGATGATGCTCAGGCCGTCCACGGCGAAGGCGATTTTGATGCCCGGCAGGAGCTCGGACAGGGTGAAGGTCCAGATCCTGCCGTCGAGCACCGCCGGAACCATGGACAGCGTGGACAGGAAGGCGGCGGCCGCCGCCAGGAAGGATACTGCCTCGCGCTTGTTCACGTCGTGGCGCAGGAGCCAGATGAACAGCGGCGCGATCAGGGTGATGATGATGGGCGTGAGCACCCGCATGCTTTCGATGAACATGTCCCGCCCCTACCCTTTCAGAAGTGAGATCTTGTCGCTCTGCACGCCGCCGAACCGCCTGGACACCACGTAGATGATGGCCAGCACGAGCGTCGCCTCGGCAGCGGCCAAGCCCATGATCAGCAACGAGATGAGCTGGCCGAGCACGTCGTCGGCCGGCGTGAGCTGCGCCGCCGAGACAATGGCCAGGCCCGCGCCGTTGAGCATGATCTCCACGCAGATGAGCATGCCCACAAGACTCCGACGCCAGACCATCCCGTAAAGACCCACGAGGAGCATGAACAGGGCCACGAGCTGGTAGAGCAGCAAGGTCTGCCCCGCCAGCGGCGCGCCCTGGGCGAAGAACAGCAGGTTCATCTATGTCCCCCTCTTCCTGAAGGCCAGGATCACGGCGCCCGACATGGCCACGAAGAGCACCACGGATATAAGCTCGAAGGCCAGGATGTAGGGCTCCATGAGCCCTTGGCCCAGGGACTCGATGGGCGCCTCGACCGGCGTGACGTCGCTGAGCACGGGATGCCTGAGCCAGACCCAGCCGATGACCACGCCCGGCATCATGGCCGCCAGGAGCGCCAGAAGGTACTTGCGCGGCGGGTTGGGCTGGCTCTCCTCGCCGCCCGTCGGCGTGCGCGTGAGCATGATGGCGAAGAACACGAGCACCGCCACGGCGCCCACGTAGACGAGCACCTGCATGAGCGCCACGAAGGGCGCGTTGAGCAGCAGGTACATGCCGGCCACGCCGAACATGGTCATGATGAGCCCCAGGAGGGCCCGCACCATGCTATGCGACAACACGGCGGCCAGCGAGCCCGCGGCGATGACGAGCACGTAGAGCGCGAATGCGGCCTTTGCCAGGATTTCCATGTGCCCTCCCCTTATGCGGCCTGGCCGCGCTTGCCCGCGGCCAGGGCATCGGCCTGTGTCTGCCCGCCCCTGGCCGCGGCGACCTTGGCCGGGTCGATGCGCTCCAAGGTGTCCTCGCCGGCCGGGCTGTTGACCTGCGCGGCCTTCTCGCCGAGCACCGCGGCCTGCAAGCGCAGCCGCGCCATGAGGTCGTACTCGAACTCCTGCCGGCTGAACCCGGCCGCGTAGGCGTCGGTCGAGAAGCGCAGCGAGGAGACCGGGCAGTTCTGCACGCACAACCCGCACAGACTGCATGTGTTGTAGTTCAACTCGAAGGTCGCCGGGGTCTTGACCACCTTGGCCTTGGGCGGCGGGGCCTTCTCCGGAGTCGGCACCGGGCCGTCGTCGTGCTCGGGCAGCTTCTTGACCGGCTCGGGCGGCGGCGCCTTGGCCTTGGTGATGGTGATGCACTGGGACGGGCAGACCGTGGCGCAGAGCATGCATGTGATGCAGCGCGGCGTGGCCGGCTCCTTGGGCTGGCCCACGAGCTCGATGTGCCCGCGGAACGTGCCCAGGTTGTCCACGCTCTGGCGCGGGTAGTGCACCGTGACCTGCGGCTGGAAGAAGTTCTTGGTGGTCACCTTGAGCCCCACGACGAGGCTCCACATGGAGGCGACCTTCCTGGCGATGTCGTGCACGACGCTCATGGGCTCTCCCTTTGCTCCTGCTAGCCTAGACGATCTTCACCAGCACGGCCGTGACGAAGAGGTTCACGAGCGTGATGGGGATGAGCCATTTCCAGTTGAGGTTGAGCAGCTGGTCGAAGCGCACGCGCGGGAAGGTCCAGCGGCACCACATCATGAGCGCCATGAGGACGTAGACCTTGACCAGCAGCCACCAGGGTCCGGGCAGGAACGGCCCCTTCCAGCCGCCCAGGAACAGGATGCTCGCCACGGCGCAGACCACGAGCATGTTGCCGTACTCGGCGAGCATGAACACGCCGAAGCCCATGCCCGAGTACTCGGTGTGGAAGCCCGCGGTCAGCTCGCTCTCGCCCTCGGGCAGGTCGAAGGGCGCGCGGTTCGTCTCGGCCAGGCCGCTGATGAGGTAGATCACGAAGGCCACGGGCTGCAGAAGCAGGTTCCACTGCCAGGGCCAGTTGCCCTGCCCCTCCACGATGACTTGCAGGTTCATGCTGCCGGTCATGAAGCTCACGGCGAGCACGGACAGGAGCAGCGGGATCTCGTAGCCCACGGACTGGGCCACGGCGCGCGCGGCGCCGAGCATGCCGTACTTGTTGTTGGAGGCCCAGCCGCCCACGAGGATGGCGATGACGTTGATGCCCGCGAAGGCCAGGATGAGCACCAGCCCCAGGTTGACATCCAGGATGAAGAAGTTCTCGCCCCAGGGGATGGGTAGGAAGAGCGCCAGGACCGGCATGAAGGCCAGAAGCGGGGCCAGCCAGAACAGGAACTTGTCCGCGCCGGCCGGGGTCACGAGTTGCTTGCCGATCATCTTGAGCGCGTCGGCCAGGGTCTGCAGCAGCCCGTACGGGCCGACCTCGAAGGGGCCGGGCCGGCGCTGGATGTGGCCGGCGATCTTGCGCTCCAGCCAGACGAGCACCACGGCGTTGCCGCCGACGAAGGCGGCCAGGAGGGCCAGGCCGATGGCCAAGCGGATGATTTCCATGGGCACGTTGCCGAGCATCGGGATATCCATGCGCGCCTCCTAGCGGTCGATTTCCGGGATGACCAGGTCCAGGCTGCCCAACGTGGCCACGGCGTCGGCCAGCAACGTGCCCTGGGCCGCCTCGGCGAAGCAGCTCAGGTTGCTGAAGCCCGGCGCGCGCAGCTTGACCCGGTACGGGTTGCGGCCCTTGCCGTCCGATACGATCCAGAAGCCGACCTTGCCCCGCGCGCTTTCGCAGGCGAAGTAGGCCTCGCCGCGCGGCGCGGTCCACTTGGCCTTGGGCGCCTTGGGATGGATGAATTCACCGGCGGGCATCATGGCCATGGCCTGCTCGATGATGCGCAGGGACTGCTCGATCTCGTCCATGCGCACGAAGTAGCGGCCCATGCAGTCGGTCTGCGGGTAAGCCGGAATCTCGAAGTCCAGGCGGTCGTAGACGCCGTAGGGCTCGGCCCTGCGCGTGTCGTAGGCCACGCCCGAGCCGCGCAGGCAGGGGCCGGTCAACCCGTAGCGCCGGCACAGGTCCAGGTCGAACTCGCCCACGCCCTCAAGGCGGTTGCGCAGGATGACGTTGTCGGTGACCAGGTCCTTGTACATGGGCAGCCGCGAGCGCATGTGGGGCACGAAGTCGCGGAGCATGCCGAGCGTCGTGTCGTCCAGGTCGGCGGACAGGCCGCCGAAGCGGAAGTAGCAGTAGGTCAGCCGCGAGCCCGTGGGGCGCTGGAGGATGTCCTTGATGTGCTCGATGTCCATGAAGGCGTACATGATGGGCGTGACCGCGCCCAGGTCGAGCAGGAACGCGCCCCACCAGAGCAGGTGCGACTTGATGCGGTTCAGCTCGGTGACGATGACGCGGATGAACTCCGCCCGCTCGGGCACCTCGATCCCCGCCAGCCGCTCCACGCAGCCCACGTAGCCCCAGTTCCAGGCCAGAGCGTGCAGGTAGTCCACGCGGCCCAGGTTGGGCAGGTACTGGGTGTACGTCTTCAGCTCGCCCATCTTCTCGTGCATGCGATGCACATAGCCGAGCACGGGCTCGGCGCGCAGCACGTACTCGCCGTCCAACTCGACGATGATGCGCAGCACGCCGTGGGTCGAGGGATGCTGCGGGCCCAGGTTGAGGATGAGCGTGTCCTCGGTGGGGCCGGGACAGAACCGGCGCGTGTAGAAATCGCCCTGGAGATGTTCGGTCATGTCTTTTCCCGTCGTGAACCTTGACTGTTGGAGTCCTGGTCCTAGAGCATTTTTTGACTACGCCTTCGCCTTCTTGCCGCTCTCTTCGGGCGGCGGCACCTGGCCCTTGAGGAATTCCGGGCGGCAGTCGTTGATGTCGTAGTCCGGGAACAGGTGATAGATGGACACACGGTCGGCCGGCTCCTTGAGCAGCGGGTGGATGTCCATGTCCTCGGGCAGCAGCAGCGGTTTGAGGTCCGGGTGGCCGGTGAACACGATGCCGTACATGTCGAAGGTCTCGCGCTCGTGCCAGTCGGCGCCGGGGTATACCGAGGCCACCGAGGGCAGCTCCGGCTTGTCGTGCGGCGTCACGACCCGCAGGGTCAGGCGGCCTGGCTCGGTCCAGCGGTCCAGGTGGTAGACGATCTCGAAGCCCTCGATGGTGTCCAGGCCGGAGACGTCCTCCAGGAAATAGCCCTCCTCCCAGGCCTTGCGCATGGCCGGCAGGAGCTGCTCGGCAAGCAGGTAGACGCTCTCCACGCAGCCGGTGGCCGCGTGGTCGCGAGGCATGCGGTAGGCGACCTTGGCGCCCTGAAGGCTCTGCTTGCGGCTCATTTGTGCTCCCCCTCGGGCTGGTCGGGCTTCTCCGGCCACCAGCGGCGGCCGGTGATCTTCTCCTGGAGCTTGAACAGGCCTTCGAGCAGAGCCTCGGGCCTGGGCGGGCAGCCGGGCACGTAGACATCAACCGGGATGAGCTTGTCCACGCCCTCGATGATGCCGTACTGGCCCTTGAAATAGAACGGCCCGCCCGAGATGGCGCAGTTGCCCATGGCCAGGACGTACTTGGGCGCGGGCATCTGCTCGTAGAGGCGCACCACGGCCGGGGCCATCTTCTTGGCGACCGTGCCGGCCACGATCATGAGGTCGCTCTGGCGCGGCGAGGGCCGGAAAACCTCGGCGCCGAAGCGCGCCGCGTCGAAGCGGGACATGGTCGTGGCCATCATTTCGATGGCGCAGCAGGCCAGGCCGAAGGTCATGGGCCACAGGGACATGGCCCGGCAGACATCCACGAATTTCTGGGCCAGGGGGATCTGGACCAGGGGCGGCTCGATGTCCAGGACAGCGGGCCTTAGCGCACGCGTTTCGGCCATGTGAAGACTCCTTTTCGCCAGAAGTAGATTACGCCCAGGCTCAGCACGGCCAGGAAGATGAAGAGCTTGATCACGGGCGCCAGCCCTTCGGCGTGCGGATAGTACGCGGCCACGGGGAAGAGGTAGAGCACGTCGACATCGAAGGCCAGGAACAGCAGGGCGTAGACGTAGTAGTTGATGCCGAAGCGCATCCAGGAGGCGCCGTGGGGAACCATGCCGCACTCGTAGGGCATGGCCAGATCGCCTCCCTGGGCCTTGGGCGCGATCAGCAACGATCCGATGAGAGGTCCACCGGCAAAAGCAATCCCGGCGATGAAGAAAAGGATGATCGCGGCGTGCAGCCAAGTGAACACCATCGTTCGGCCTCCTCGGAATATTGAGCGGAGTGAAATTAGCCCCGAAATCCCGTCAAGCGAGTTTCGATTCTTGAGTGTAACAGCACAGCACCCCAGCCCATGTCAAGATATATCTATTACGTTCGTTTTGGGACAAGGCCGTGCCAATCAGGCCGAGCTTGCACTTTACTTCACAATATTAGGTTTTTCCTTGCCATGAACCGCAAGGGTTGCTACCCACATAGTTTAAAAACACACCCCATCATGAACGGGAGTATCCTTTACGCCATACGGAGGATTTTCAATGGCTCGCAAGCAAGTCTACAGCGTTTGCGGCATGTGTTCCGTCCGCTGTCTCATCCAGGCGGATGTGGAGAACGACGAGTGCCTCTTCCTGCAAGGAAACCCCAAGAACCTCAAAGGCTCCCTGTGCGCGCGCGGCGGCGCGGGCTACGCCTTGAGCCAGGACCCGGAGCGGCCCCAGTACCCGCTCATCCGCGAGGGCGCGCGCGGCGAAGGCAAGTGGCGCAGGGTCAGTTGGGACGAGGCCCTGGATTACGTGGCGGGCAAGCTGAACGAGCTCAAGGCCAAGCACGGCCCCGAGACGCTCCTGTGGTCCGACCGCGGAGGCCCGTTCGTCGATCTGCACCAGGCCTTCGTCAAGGGCTTCGGCTCCCCCAACTACTGCAACCACGACGTTTCCTGCGCGCGCAACGTGCAGCACGCCGCCAAGTCCGTCATGGGCATGGGCCGCAAGGAGGTCAGCTATGACCTCAAGAACGCCAAGCACATCGTGCTCCAGACGCGCAACATCTTCGAGGCCATCAATGTCAGCGAGGTCAACAACACCCTCGACGCCCTGGAGAGCGGCTGCAAGCTGACGGTCATCGACGTGCGCGCCACGGTCACGGCGGGCAAGGCCGACAATTTCTTCATGCTCCGGCCGGGCACGGACTACGCCTTCAACCTGGCCGTCATCCACGTGCTCCTGGAGCAGGGACTCTACGACAAGGAGTTCGCCGCCAACCAGATCAACGGCCTGGACCAGCTCAAGGCCTTCATCCGCCCCTATACCCCGGAGTGGGCCGAGGCCGAGACGGGCATCCCGGCCTTGCGCATCGTGCACTTCGTCAAGGAGCTGAGCAAGGCAGCGCCGAGCGTCATCTGGCACCCGGGCTGGATGGCCGCGCGCTACAAGGATTCCTTCTGGGTCTGCCGCACGGCCTACATCATCAACGCCCTGCTCGGCTCCATCGGCTCCAAGGGCGGACTGCCCCTGACCATGAAGGCCGCCGACGCGGGCCGCAAGGGCCTCAAGTCCCTGGCCGGCCAGTTCGAGAAGCCCGCGGCCAAGCGCGCCGACGGCGCGGGCTGGAAGTACAAGCACATCGACGCCGGCCCGGGCATGGTCAACAAGGCCTACGACGCCATCGAGAGCGGCGACCCCTATGCGGTCAAGGCCTACATCTGCTACCGCCACGATCCGCTCATGGCCCTGCCCGACCCCGAGGCGCTCAAGAAGAAGTGGGAGAACCTCGACCTGCTCGTGTCCGTGACCTTCTCCTGGTCCGAGACGGCCTGGCACTCGGACGTGGTTCTGCCCCTGTCTCCGTACCTGGAGCGCGAGTCCATCATCGCGCACAAGGGCGGCCTCAAGCCCATGTTCTTCGTGCGCAAGCGGTGCATCAATCCGCGCTACGAGACCAAGGCCGATTGGGAGATCCTGACCGGCCTGGCCAAGCGCCTGGGCATCGACAAGCTGGCCTTCGACTCCATCGAGGACATCTGGAACTACCAGCTTACCGACACGGGCGTGAAGATCGAGGACTTCGACAAGTGCGGCTTCGTCGAGCTTTCCGACAAGCCCATCTACAAGCCGCGCTCGGAGATCAAGTTCAAGACCCCCTCGGGCAAGATCGAGATCGTCAATCCGGTCTGGGAGGAGATGGGCCATCCGTCCCTCAAGCCGTACGAGAGCCCGGAGCAGCCGCCCGAGGGCAAGCTGCGCATCATCACCGCCCGCGTGGGCGTGCACACCCAGGGCCACACGGTCAACAACCCGCTGCTCAACGAGCAGATGCCCGAGAACACCGTGTGGCTGAACACCCAGGTGGCCAAGGAGCTCGGCATCGCCAACGGCGACCTCGTGGAGGTTTCCAACGACGGCTACTCGGCCAAGATCAAGGCCACGGTGACGGATTTCATCCACCCCGAGGCCGCCTTCATGGTCCACGGCTTCGGTCATAAGCTGCGGCCCGAATCCCGCGCCGGCGAGCGCGGCGCGGCCGACCAGCGGCTCATGCCCGGCGGCCTGGACAAGGAGTGCATGGCCGGCGGCTCTGTTGCCGTACAGGAGCACTTCATCAACGTGAAAAAAGCCTAGCTTCGCCCTGCCCTGTGGCGAGACGGATAAGCCGGGCCGGTGAAAACCGGCCCGGCTTTTTTACGGAGCAATTTTCGGAGAGTTGCTCGGAAGGGTCTGGAACGGGTCCTCCTGGCTCGCCGGATGCGAATCATCGTGAGCAATGCTTGGGCAATGCCCAAGCATTGCAAAGCTAAAAAGGGCTGTCCCAGCCAAACCCTTTGCGCTTAGCCAGGACAGCCCCCCAAAAAGGCCAGGACGGCTTTTTCCAACCGTCAATCAAGCAGGCCGCCAGCCCGCGCGATCCCAGGCGGATCGCGGTCCTAGGGCTTCTCTTCGGCCTTCTTGCCCTTGGCGCCCCTGCGCTCCCAGAGCCTCATGTTCTTCATGGTCTTGCGGCGCTCGCGCGCGAGCCGCTTGCTGGCCAGGGCCGTGCCTTTGGGCAAGCCCCACTTGGCAAGATAGCCGTCCTTGTCCAGGCCGTGCGTGGCAAGGTGCTTGCTGGTGATGACCTTGAACGGCTTGCCGCATTCGAGGCAGATGACCGTGCTTTCCCGGATGGAATCCTTCGGATCGCACGCCGGCTCCTGCTTGTCGGCGCCCATGCCTTCGCCTCCGGCTATGCCGGCAAGGCTGACGGCCAGCCTCTTGGCCATGGAAACGATCTCCTCACCAGTCATAACGCGCACGCCGGCCTGCGCCTTGACGATCTCCAACGCTTGCTTGATCATGTCATCCATAGCATCTCCTGTTGCTTGAATGAGCAATAAATAGCAAGCTTGGTTATTAAGTCAATAATAAACAACAGCAAGCGCAATATAGCGGCCAGTAAGCGCCCTTTGCAGCACTGGCGGCCATTGGTAATTTTTTTCAGCCTTTTCCGCCCATGGCCTACTCCAGAATATCGAGCACAACCCTCTTCTTGCACTTGCCCGATGCGGCGGACAGGATGTCCCGCAGGGCCTGGACCGTCCTTCCGTTCTTTCCGATCACCTGGCCCAAATCCTCCTTGGCCACCTTCACTTCCAAGATCAGCACAGTGTCCCCTGGAATTTCGGATACATGGACCGCATCAGGGTGGTCCACGAGACTCTCGATCATTTTCGCGATCAGTTCCTTGAACATGACTGCTTCCACCTTTCCTTGATTGTGCCGCCGCAAGTAATAGCCTAGGGTGCAGGATAGCGCACACACGGGCAGCCACGCCACATATAGTCATAATGGGCGCCAAGGCGCGCGCCTGCCCTGGAATGGAGAAATGATGCACACGATCTTCTCGGCCCCTCTTAGGACCAAGGCCGTCACCTGCACGGTTTACTGGAATGGGCGACAGGACTGGATATTGATCGACGAGCAAGACAACATAATCGCCTCGCTCTACAGCAAGACTCTTGTCGAGAGGATGGAGGAGGCCATGGAAGCCTCTGATATGGTTAACAATGCCAAGGCAGCGGAACAGAAGATCAACCGCATCGTGTCCAAGAAGGGCAAGAAGGCCGCCCAAGCCCCCCTGGCGGTCGTCGCGTATTTCGCGACCAAGTGACCTTACCACCAGCCAATCGCCCTCCGACGAGCGAAATCCAGGCCTTCCTTGGCCCAGGGGCACGGCGACAGGAGCCGGGCTCACTTTAGGCAAGTCCACCCCTGTCCAACGGGAACCCGCGTCCTATCGCGATGCCGCGCACGGCCCCACGCGCGGAGCCGCCATGCCAGGCGGGCGGCGTGTCGGAAACAGAGAAAGCCGGACCAGGCCGGCCTTCGGGCATCGGCCTGTCGAGGATCAGGCTGCGCGGATCAGGATAGCCCGCCGGATGCGCGGCATTGCGAGCAATGCGTGAGCCTTGCTCGCGTATTGCGAAGTTGAAAAGCCGGAGTGGTCTTTTTCAACAGTCCGCCATCCGTTGCGGGACAGGGCTACTTCTTGGGCTGGAGCATGACCGCCGTGCCGTAGCAGCTGTAGAAGCGGTCGCCTTCGGGGTGGAAGGCCACGTTCTCGCGGTAGCCGAGGATGGCCTCGGCGCCGGCGTCCATGGCCCGCGCGATGAGGCCGTAGAAGGCCGTGTCGAAGTTGTAGCCGCGGGCCACGACCAGGCCGAAGACGAGGCGCACCTCGCGGCCCTCGATGGTCTCGGTGGTCACGATCTTGAACTTCCCGCCCAGATAGGACTCGCGCGCCTGGTCGTGCAACTGGTCGCGACCCTCGTCGTCACCGACGCTCTTAAGCTTCTTGCCGACGCCGAATATCATGTCGCCATCCTCGCTTGCGGTCTCTCCACCTGCCGGCGGATTCTTGACGTCTTATCCCCTGCTCCGACGGATTAGTGCATGAAGCAGGCCAATCCCTTGGCCAGGCTCGCCAAATTCCGCCGAGCCTGGCGCAGGGCCATGGCCGGGCGTTGGCAGCCAGATGAAAAACAGGCCGTGCGAGCCAGGATGGCCGCCGGGGGCGCGGCATCAGAGAGCAATGCTTGCGCTTTGCCCAAGCCTTGCAAAGTCGGGAAAAGCCGGGACGGCTTTTTCACCGTCTGTCAGGCCAGCGCGGAGAAAATGGCCCCGCGCGGTTCCTCGCTCACGGGCAGGGGCGCGGCGCGTTCGGCGAAGGTCTCGGCATAGTCCTGGCGGACCTTGAGCAGTTCAACCTCCATGCGGATGGAAGCCCAGTCGATGTCCGGCTCCAGGGGCGGCAGCTCGATGAGTGCGTCGGTCATGTCATTTCCTCCCCTTGCATGCTACAGCACCATCTGGCATTTTACAATCAAGGGCCTCCCCGCTTTACTCGGCGCGCACGCGGCATTACTAGACCGCATGCGGGCAACGCGGGCCAGAGCTGGCCCGAGTCGGCCTGCGCAGGAGGGACGACATGCAGATCTTCATCCATGCCTTGCTGGGGGGCGCCCGCCACGCCAGGGGCCTGAGCGTGGTCATCGACGTGTTCCGGGCCTTTTCCACGGCCTGCTACGCCGTGAACGCCGGCGTGGAGCGCATCATTCCCGTGGCCGGCCTCGACGAGGCCTATGCGCTCAAGCGCGAGCACCCGGACTGGCTGCTCATGGGCGAGCGCGGGGGCATGAGGCAGGAAGGCTTCGACTTCGGCAACTCGCCCACGGAGATCGAAGCCGCCGAGCTAGCGGGCCGCACCGTGGTGCATACCACGAGCGCCGGGACCCAGGGCCTGGCCGCCGCCATGGCCGCGCCCGGCGTCACCGAGGTCCTGGCCGGGAGCTTCGTCAACCTCGCGGCCACGGTGGCCTATATCAAGAACCGCGCGCCCGAGGTCGTCACGCTCGTGTCCATGGGCACCGCCGGCCTGACCCGCAGCGCCGAGGACGACCTGTGCGCCATGTACATGAAGAACGAGCTGCAAGGCGTACCCAACCGCTTCGAGGCCATCCAGACCTATCTGCGAACCATCGAGTCGGCCCAGAAATTCTTCGACCCCAAGGCGGACTACGCCCCGGAGCGCGATTTCGAGCTGTGCACCTCGCTCGACCGCTTCGGCTTCGCGCTCGTCGCCAGCCGGGGCGAGGACGGACTCCTGACCTTGCGCGCGGCCCTAATCGCGTCCGCATGATCCCAAGGACATGAAAAGAACACTCGCACGCCTCGCCGTGGCCTGCCTGCTCGTGGCCACAATCCCGGCCGTGGCCGCACCCGTGCCCGCCAACCCGTCCATCGCCACGCTGAAGACGACGCCCCCGGCGGCGAGCGAGCTGCCCTTCGCGCCGGGCGAGCGGCTGCACTTCGAGCTCATGTGGGAGCGGCTGCGGGTCGCCGACGCCGTGCTCGCCGTGGAGCAGTTCGTGGACCTGCAGGGCCGCCCGGCCCTGCACATCTCCATGACCGCCCAGACCCGGCCGTTCTTCGACTTCTTCTACAAGGTGCGCGACCGCATCGACGCCTTCGTGGCCCCGGACGGGCGCAGCTCGCTGTACCTGTCCAAGAGCCAGCGCGAGGGGGGCTACCGGCGCAACTACACGGTGCGCTTCGACCAGCAGGCCGGCAAGGCCTATTACGAGAGCGCAAAGGGCAACAAGAAAATCATCGAGATCATGCCCGGCCGCACCCTGGACGAGCTGGGTGTGTACTACTTCTTCCGGCTCATCCCCGAGCTGGCGGCGGGCCAGACCCTGAAAAGCCCGGTCACGGACGGCAAGAAGTTCGTCGTGGGCGAGGCCAGGGTCATCCGCCGCGAGACCGTCACCGTGGGCGCGGGCACCTTCGACACCTTCCTCGTGGAGCCCGACCTGGAGCACCTGGGCGGCGTGTTCAAGCAGAGCGACGACGCCGTGCTCCAGATCTGGGTCACGGCGGACCAGCACCGCATCCCCGTGAAGATGCGCAGCAAGGTCGTCGTGGGCCACTTCAACGCCGAGCTGTCCAAGGTCGAGGGGCTGAAGGGCAAGAGCTAGGGGTACACGCGGGCAGGCGGACCGCCTAACCCTCCGGCAGATCCAGCCCAAAGAACGCCGCCGCCGTGCGGCCCATGCGCCTCCAGGCCTCTTCCACCGTCAGGCCCTTGAGCTGCGCCACGCGCGCGGCCGTGAACACGGCCAAGGCCGGCTCGTTGCGCTTGCCGCGCCACGGCTCCGGCGTCAGGTACGGGCAGTCGGTCTCGACCACGAGCCTGTCCATGTCCATGGCCGCCACGGCCTGGGCCAGCTCCGTGTTCTTGGGATAGGTCACCGGGCCGGGAATGGACGCCAGCCAACCGCGCGAGAGGATCTCGCAAGCCATGGCCTCGTCGCCGCCGAAGCAGTGCCAGAGCACCGGCCTGTCGCGGAAACCCATGTCGTCCAGCACCGCCAGGGTCTCGGCAAAGGCGTCGCGGCTGTGCACGACCACGCGCAGGCCCCGCTCGCGGGCCAGGACGAGCTGCTCGCGCAGGGCGCGCTCCTGGACCTCGAGCGGGACGCGCTTCCAGTAAAAGTCCAGGCCGACCTCGCCCAAGGCCTTGAGCCGGTCGTCCGAGGCGAAGGCCTCGGCCATGTCCGCCAGGGCCGCGTCCGACAACTCGTCCGCGTCGTTGGGGTGCACGCCGAGCAGGAAGAAGACCTCGGGCCGGTCAACGAACAGGTCGCGGTTGGCCTGGTAGGCCGAAGGGCCGAGGAAGACCTGGCCCATGGCCGCGATGCCCGAGGCAGCCGCGCGCTCCAGGACCTCTTCCAGATCCCCGCTGAATTCGCGGCTGTCCAGGTGCGCGTGCGTCTCCACGCCCACGCGCGGCAGGTTCAGGCTCTCGGGCGGCGTGCGCTCCGGTGATTTCTTGGCCATGGCGTCTCTCCTTGGCGCGGGAAGGCGGGTCCGCGCGTATGGTCCAGCTTATGGCTTGCGATGCAATCGGGAGAGGGCGCCGCCCTCTCCCGAACCCTCTCCCGCCAGGGAAATGATTTCCCTGGACCCTCATTTCATGTGCAAGGCGTATTCGCCTGACGGCGCTGGGCTGGCTTTCAGGGTTTTCCGCGCAATGAGGCCCACAAAGCCAGCACGGCTTCGCGCTGGCGTTCCAGGGAATAGGCCTGTGCCGTGGCCTGTCCGGCGGCCAGGGCCGCTGAAAGGCGCGCGTCGCCCTCGAGCCACCATTGGGCGGCCGTCTCCAGGGCCAGGGCCGCCGCGAGGATGTCGTTGTCGGCGCACCACAGGCCGTTGCCGGCCCAGGCGACCTCGCGCAGCGGGAACCAGGGCGCGTAGGCCCCTGGGAACAAGGCGGCCTGGCGCATGTAGTCGAAGCCGCCGAAGCCGCCGAAGCCCACGGGCAGGCAGCCGCAGGCCATGGCCTCCAGGGGCGGCAGGCCCAGGCCTTCGGGGAAGCCGGTGGCCAGGAAGACGTGCGCCGAGCGCAGGACCTCGGCCACGCCACGGGCGTCCAGGCCGGCGATGGGCAGCCATTCCACCTGGATTTTCCCGGCGGCCGACCTGCCGGCCGCGCGCGCCGTGAAAGCCTCGCGCACGCGGTCGAGCACGGCCTTGTTCTTGCGCGGCATGCAGGCCACGCGCAGCGGACCGCCGGAGCCCACGGGCGGCTTGGCCTCGAGCGCGTGGAACAGCGACAGATCGATGCCCGGCCGCAGCACAGGGCAGTCGAGGCCCAGGGTCTGCCCGATGAAGAAGGCCACTGGCTGCGACACGGCCAGCATGCGCACGGGCAGCCCGCGCCAGTCCACGCCCTCGGGCAGCGAGGAGAACAGGAAGGCCTGGTTCTGGCAGTAGAGCAGGCAGCGCGCGCCGGTCGCGAGCCCTGGAGCCAGGGCGTTGGCCCAGCCTTCGGGCACGAGCCACACGTCGCCGGGTGCCAGGTGCAAGTTCTTCCAGGCCACCAGCGGCGCGGTGGCGGCTGGGCCCGTCGGCCGCCAACCCTCCTCGCGCAGCACGAGCGCGGCCTCGAAGCCGCCGGCGCGCAGGTGCGCGGCCACGGCGCAGAGCACGGCCACGCCGCCCGTAGCCTGCCGCACCGGCGGGATGAAGATGAACGTGCGCATGGCTCAGTCCTCCGACCCGCCGGGCGCGCCGGAACCGTCCGCGGAGCCTGTCTCTTCGACGGCCGCGTCACCAGATGCGCCGGATGTGCGGGGTGCGCCTGTCCTGTCTCTGGAAACCGACCGGCCTGCTCCAGGCAAGGCCTCGCGGGATGCCGCTCCGCCGGGCGTGTCCGTCGCGGCGGAATCCGTCGATACCGCGCGGTCGGCCAACCGCTCGCGGGCCGGGAGCGCATTGCGCTTGCGGGCCAGCAGCGTTTCCTGCCGGGACCTGGGCTTGTCGCGCCGCTCCAGCGAGTCCTTGCGCATGTAGTACAGGCCCAGACAGTCGGGGATGAGCGCGAAGCGCTCGCCGCCGGCCGCCAGGCGCAGCCAGAAGTCGTAGTCGCCCGCCGAGGTGAAGTCCCGGTCGAACCAGCCGTACCGCTCGTGCAGGCCGCGCCGCCACATGGGTTGCGGCCCCATGTAGCAGTAGGCCGCCAGCCGGCGCGCGTCGAATTCGGGCCAGTCCGTGCGGCCCACGGCGTGCGGCTCGGCCCAGGTGGCGTTCTCGGTCATGGTGATGAGCGAGTTGGCATAGACGAGGGCTAGGCCGGGGTCGGCATCCAGGGCGGCGGCCATGCGCTCCAAGGCCCAAGGCGCGTGGCGGTCGTCGGCGTTGGCGCTTGTGACGTAGCGGCCCCGGCTGGCGCGGATGCCCCGGTTCCAGGCTCCGTAGATCGTCTCGGTCTCGTCGGTGCGGATGTAGGTGATGGCCTCGGGCCAGCGCTTGCGGTAGGCGGCCACGAGCCCGCCCTCGTTCTCGGGCGAGCCCGAGTCCACGACCACGATCTCCAGGCGCGGCATGATGCTCTGGGCCAGCAGGTCGTCCAGGCAGCCGGGCAGGAAGCGGGCGCACTTGTAGGCCGAGACGATGGCCGAGACGATGACGGGCTGGTCGTGCATGCTCGCGGGCCGGGGTTTGTCGGGTTTGGCGGCCAAAGACCGCTTGGGCTACCTACCCCATCGGCGGACGAAAAAAAAGGAGCCCGCGCGCGGGCTCCCGGAATTCGTCCGTCTGGAACGATCCGGCCGTGGGCGCTCTACCCCGCCTGGATCTCGATGCGCTTGGGCTGCATCCGTTCCGCCTTGGGCAGGTGCAGCTCCAGCACGCCGTTCTTCATGTTGGCCTTGATCTTCTCCCGGTCCACGGCGTCGGACAGGGTGAAGGTGCGGCTGTACTCGCCGCTCGCGAACTCCAGGTTCAGGGCCGAGGTCTGCGCCTGGGCCGGATGCACGGCCTTGCCCGTGACCTTGAGCTCGTTGTCGGCAAGGTCGATGACAAGGTCCTCCTTGCGCACGCCGGGGAGGTCCATGAAGATGTGGAAGCCGTCCTCGCGCTCGATGATGTCCGTGGCCGGACGCACGCGGGGATAGCGCTTCTCTTCCTGCTGGGGCTGCTGGACCTGCTCGCTCTTCTTGATGTCGTTGGTCATGTCCGCCTCCTTACGCCACGTCGATGCTGATCTTCTTGGGCCGGACTTCCTCGGCCTTGGGCAGGGTGATCTCCAGGATGCCGTCGGCCAGACGGGCCTTGATCCTGCTCCGGTCCACGGGAATGCCCAGGGTGATGACGCGCTGGAAAGCGCCCACGGGCCGCTCCTGCCGGAAGTACTTGCCCTGCTCGCCCTTGCGCTCGCCCTTGATGACCAGGCTCTTGTCCGTGAGGGTCAGCTCGATCTCGTCCATGGATACGCCGGGGATCTCGGCGCTCACGTACAGGTTCTGGTCGTCCTCGCTGACATTGAGCGGCGGGTAGGCCAGGCGGCGCTCGCTCAGGGCGTAGGGCCTGGTGAACTCGTCGAGAAGCCGGTCGAACTGCCTGGGGAAGTCGTAGAAGGTGCTGAAGTCGATGACCATGTGTAACTCCTCCTGAGTGCGAAGAGGTTGACTCTGCACCTTGCACAATAGAACCAGAGGAGCGCTTGTCAAGTATCTTTCCGGACTGCACGCGCCGCTTCGCGTCATTGCCTGGCAAGACCGAGGGCGACCATACCATGAGCCGCATGCGGTCAGGCGGCTCATGGTATGCCGGGCGCGGCTCGACTTGGAAGACATGGGAAAGCGCCGGTCCGGCCCGCGCGGCCTGTTTTCCAGCGGGCTGTCAGGCGGACGCCCTGGCGGGACGGCGCTCCTCCCACTCGGCGAGGGGAATGGCCTCCTCCACGAGCATGACCGGGATCTCGTCGCGGATGGGGTAGGCCACGCCGCATTGGGCGCAGATCAGACCATCCTCCTCGGGGGTCAGCTTCAGCTCGCCCTTGCACTTGGGGCAGGCCAGGATGTCCAGCAGATCCTTGTTGAGCGCCATGATCGTCTCCTTGGGGCAGATTGACTTCGAGACGCCCGTTCCGGCGTTGACAGCGCAAGCGGATTGCGCCCACGCCCAGGCGGCGGCAGGCCATGCCGACGCATGGTTTGCAGAGCATTTTCAAAGGCGAAATGCTCCAGCATGGCCGGATGGGCCGATCCGGCGCATCCTAAACGGCTTCGGCCGTCCGCACAAGACGGCCGGCGTTCCGGGGGCCGCATCCCGGCCGCGAGACCCGCCGCGGCCGTTGACGCCGGCCGTGCCTTGGCCTAGCAAGAGGATTCGTCTCCAAGAGACTCCCCTTCTCCTCAGCCCCGGAAAACAGACATGCCCGGCATCGACCTGCACACCCATTCCACCGCCTCCGACGGGACCATGACCCCCACGGAGATCGTCATCGCGGCCAAGGCCGCCGGCCTGGAGGCCGTGGCCCTCACGGACCACGACACGATCCAGGGCCTGCCCGAGTTCATGGAGGCCGGCCGAGCCCACGGCCTGGAGGTCATCCCTGGCGTGGAGCTGACGGTCCGCTCGGATCTCGGCTCCCTGGATATCCTGGGCTACTGGGTGCCCACGGGCCAGAGCGGCCTGACCCAGTCCCTGGAGTACCTGAACCGCCAGCGCGCGGAGCGCAACCGCGAGATCGCGGACAAGCTCCGATCCCTGGGGCTGGACGTGAGCTACGAGGAGATCGAGGCCAAGGCCGGCGGCACCGTCGGCCGGCCGCACATCGCCCAGGTGCTCCTGGACAAGGGCTACGTGCGCACGCTCCAGGAGGCCTTCGACAGGTACATCGCCTCGGGCGGCAAGGCCTACGTCCCCAAGGTCGTGCTCTCGCCCGAGGAGGCCGTGCGGCTGCTCAAGGCCGAGGGCGCCACGGTCTGCCTGGCTCATCCCAAGATCTACCGCAAGGTGGACATGGCCGCCTTGGAAGGCTTCCTCGCGCGCATGAAGCCCCTGGGCCTGGACGGCCTGGAGGCGCGCTACTCCGAGCACTCGTCCGAGGACAACCGGGCCTATGAGAACCTGGCCGCCAAGCTCGGCATGATCACCTGCGGAGGCTCGGACTTCCACGGCGCGGTCAAGCCGCTGATCAGCCTGGGCAAGGGCAAGGGCGGCCTGTTCGTGCCCTACTCCGTGCTCCAGGCCCTCAAGGACCTGCGCCGCTCCCAGGGCCTGGCAGCCTAGCCATGCCGCGCAGGCCCGAACTCCTCGCCCCTGCCGGCAACCTGGAGAAGCTCGCCGCGGCCCTGGCCTACGGCGCGGACGCCGTGTACCTGGGCGGGCCGGGCTTCAACCTGCGCGCCGCCTCCGCGCGCATGTCCTGGGAGCAGGTCGAGGCCGCCGTGGCCCAGGCCCACGCCGCCAAGGCCCGCGTCTACTTCTGCCTGAACGCCATGCCCCTGCCCCGCGAGCTGCCCAAGGTGGCCGAACACCTGGACCGGCTGAGCGCCATTCCCGTGGACGGGCTCATCGCGGCCGATGCCGGCGTCATGGCCATGGCCCGGCGGCGCATGCCGCACGTGCCGCTGCACGTGAGCACCCAGGCCAGCACCATGAGCCACGCCGCGGCCATGGCCTGGCGCGACATGGGCGCGAGCCGCGTGAACCTGGCCCGCGAGCTTGAGCTGCCCGACATCCGCGCGCTCATGCACGGCCTGCGCGAGGAGTGCCCGGACATGGAGGCCGAGGTCTTCGTACACGGGGCCATGTGCCTGGCCGTGTCGGGGCGCTGCTTGCTGAGCGCCTGGCTCACGGGCCGCTCGGGCAACCGGGGCGAGTGCTGCCATCCGTGCCGCTTCGAGTACCGGCCCAGGCCCGGCTCCAGCCTGGAGGTCGAGGAGCGGTTGCGGCCCGGCGAGACGACCTGGGAGGTCGAGGAGCTGGACGGCTTCTCCATGATGTTCGCGCCCGAGGACCTCTGCCTGGTCAAGTACGTCCCGGCCCTGGTCCGCCTCGGCGTGGCCGCGCTCAAGGTCGAGGGGCGCATGAAGAGCCCGCTCTACGTGGCCCAGGTCACGGACGTGTACCGCACGGCCCTGGATGACCTGGCCGCCGGCCGCTTCCGGCCGCGCCTGTACCTGTCCGAGCTGGCCCTGGCCTCCACCCGGCCCATGGGCACGGGCCTGTTCCTGCCCGGCGCGTGCAAGTCCGGCCGAAGGGCGCGCTACTTCGATGGCCTGCCCCCCCTGGGCAGCCATGTGCTGGCCAAGGTCGAGAAGCAAATCGGGCCCGATGCCTGGCGTTTGAGCAGCCGCGGCCGCTGGCGGGCCGGCGCAACCGTGCAGGCCATGCTGCCGGGCCTGCGAAGGCCGGAGCTGCCCGGCCATGCCCTGGAGACCGAGGACGGCTCGCGCATCGACGTGCTCAACCCCGGCCTGCCGGCCGTGCTGCGCTGCGAGGCCGACTTCCTACGGCCCGGCATCTTCCTGCGCGCCGGGGCCGGGACGGCCAGGCCCGAATCAGGCTCCCCAGGCGACGGACGCAGGTCCTGACCCGCCAGGAGCGGCGTTCGCGGCGCGCTCCCGGATGGACGCCCGCCGCGGGCGCTCCTTTCCTCCACGGCCGATTTGGGTCACAATGGCGCGAAGCTCGGTTTCCACATCACCTTCCGCCCTGGGCGCGGCCCGGAGCAGCCAGACCATGAAATTCCTGCCCTCCCAGCTCATGTTCTTCTTCCAGAGCAGGACAGCGCGGCGCAACATCCGCAAGCTGTTGCAGTTCCTGATCATCCTCGTCACGCTCATCTCCGCCTACAGCGCGACCTTCCACTTCCTCATGGCCATGGAGGGCAAGGACCACAGCTGGCTCACCGGCGTCTACTGGACACTCACGGTCATGACCACCCTGGGCTTCGGCGACATCACCTTCACCACGGACCTGGGCCGCGCCTTCTCCATCCTCGTGCTGCTCACCGGCGTGGTCTACCTGCTCGTCATGCTGCCCTTCACCTTCATCCAGTTCTTCTACGCGCCATGGCTGGAGGCCCAATCCAAGGCCCGAGCCCCGCGCGAGCTGCCGCCAGGCACGTCCGGCCATGTCATCCTGACCGGCTTCGATCCCGTGGGAGCGAGCCTCGTGGCCCGCCTCAAGCATTACGGCCAAGACTACGCGATCCTGCAAGCGGACCTGCCCAAGGCCCTGGAGCTTTACGACCAGGGCTTCCGCGTCGTGGTCGGCGACATGGACGACCCCGAGACCTACCGCCGCCTGCGCGTGGACACGGCGGCCATGGTCTTCGCCAGCAACGGCGACATGCTCAACTCCAACATCGCCTTCACCGTGCGCGAGCTCTCGGCCGGGGTTCCGGTCATCGCCACGGCCGACGCGGACGAGTCCCTGGACATCCTCCGGCTCGCCGGCAGCACGCACGTCTTCCAGTTCCCCAAGCTGCTCGGCCAGGCCCTGGCCCGCCGCCTGGTCGGCACGAGCACCCGCAGCAACATCATCGGCCGCATGGACAGCCTGCTCATCGCCGAGGCCCTGGTCATGCGCACCCCGCTGGAGGGCAAGCGCCTCAAGGACAGCCGGCTGCGCGAGACGACCGGCGCGAACGTGGTGGGCATCTGGGAGCGCGGCAGGTTCCAGATGCCGCGCCCCGACACGCTCCTGGGTCCGAGCACGGTCCTCGTCCTGGCCGGCACGGACGAGCATCTCGCGCGCTACGATGAGCTTGTCGGCAGGGCCATGGTCCATCCCGCGCCGGTGCTCATCCTCGGCGGAGGCAGGGTCGGCCTGGCCGCGGCCCGGGTGCTGGAGGAGCGCGGCGTGCCGTATCGCATCGTGGAGAAGAACCCGAAGCTGGTCGTGGAAGGAGGCAAGTACGTGCTGGGCAACGCGGCCGACCTGGATACGCTCCTGGCCGCGGGAATCCGCGAGGCCCCGTCGGTGTTCATCTCCACGCACAACGACGACCTGAACATCTACCTGACCATCTACTGCCGCAAGCTGCGGCCCGATACGCAGATCGTCAGCCGGGCCACGCTGGACCGCAACGTCAATACGCTCCACGCCGCCGGAGCCGACCTGGTCATGTCCGAGGCCTCGCTGGGGGCCAGCACCCTCATCAACCTGCTCCGGCCCGACAACCTGCTCATGCTCGCCGAAGGCCTCAACGTCATCCGCATGGCCGTGCCGCCGGCCCTAACCGGCAAGTCCCTCAAGGAGACAGACATCCGCGCCCGCACCGGCTGCAGCATCATCGCCGTGCGCAATGCCCAGGGCCTGCGGATCAACCCCGACCCGAGCCTGAGCCTGGGCCCACGCGACGAGATCATCATCATCGGCTCGTCCGAAGCCGAGAAGTGCTTCTTGCGCAGCTATCCCGAGGCGGGCGGCTAGAGAGCCCACGAGCGCCGACGTCGGGCGCGACACTTCGCGCGGCGCGCCTCCATGCGCCTTGGTCGCCTCAGCCCCGCGCGGCCTCGTCCTCCCGGTTGGCGTGCGGCTCGTACAGGAACAGCCGCAGGCCGTTGATCCGGCCCTCGACCACCCGGTCACCGTAGCCCACGCCCACGGCGAGCACCGTGCCCCACGGACCCGGCGCGAACTCCCCGGCCAGGCGGTCCACGATGAGCGCGCCCGTGGGCGTGACAAGCTCGTCGCGCGCCTGCGTGGGGTACACGGGCTTGCCGGCCATGAGCCTTGCCGTGGCCGGCGCGGGCAGGGGCAGAGTGCCGTGGGCGCAGACCACGCTGCCCGAGAACCAGGGCAGCGGCGCGCTCACCACGCGCTCGACGCCCAGAACCTCCAGCCCCCAGAAGGCCCCGAGCACGTCCACGAGCGTGTCCACGGCGCCCACTTCGTGGAAGTGCACGCGCGCGACATCCAGGCCGTGCACCGCGGCCTCGACCTCGGCCAGCCTGCGGAAGGCGTCCAGCCCGCGCTCGCGCACGGTTTCGGACAGCGGCAGGCGGTCGATGACGGCCTCGATCTCGGGCAGGTGGCGCAAAGGCTGCTCCGCCTGGGCCTCGATGCGCAAACCCATGCCGGACAGCCCGCCGACCCGGCGCGGCTCGGCCCGCACGCGCGCCTCGATGCCGGCCTCGCCCAGGGCTTCGCCCAGGGGAGCGGGGTCCAGGCCCAGGTGACAGAGCGCGGCCAGGAACATGTCGCCGCCGATGCCTCCGGCAAGGTCGAGAAAGATCGCCCGCATGGGTCCTCCGCGCATTGCGTTGGCCGAAGCCGAAAGGGCCCGGCTTGATTAAGCAAACATCCTGTGACATTAAGAGCATGTACACGCCACATGGC
>JAEYTO010000026.1 GCA_023433925.1 Pseudomonadota bacterium
TCATGGACAGCGTCTTCGTGATCGCGGCCGTCAGCGTGGTCTTGCCGTGGTCGATGTGGCCGATGGTGCCGATGTTGACGTGCGGCTTCTTCCGCTCGAATTTCGCTTTAGCCATGGTGCGTACCCCCTAGTGGTTCCGGCCTGTAGCACTATTTCGGAAGTCCAAGGTTATATTGAGTGGAGCCCACGACCGGAATTGAACCGGTGACCTCATCCTTACCAAGGATGTGCTCTACCTACTGAGCTACGTGGGCTTAATAGACTGAAGCGAAGGACTGTTCGAGAAGAGAATGTGGAGCGGGAAACGGGACTCGAACCCGCAACCCTCAGCTTGGAAGGCTGATGCTCTAGCCAATTGAGCTATTCCCGCATTCTCTGTAGTCGAACAACAGGTCTCACCTGCCTCCTACAGTCTGCAGCCTCGAAATTTTCTGGTGGTGGGGGGAGGATTCGAACCTCCGAAGGCGTACGCCGACAGATTTACAGTCTGTTCCCTTTGGCCACTCGGGAACCCCACCCTATTCCTGGAGCTGGCGATGGGACTTGAACCCGCAACCTGCTGATTACAAATCAGCTGCTCTGCCAATTGAGCTACGCCAGCATCTAGCGAATTGTGGCTTATATCCGCCGGCGCAGAAAAAGGCAAGCGCGAATCCATGGGCCATCCGGCCCACCCATCTCCATTATGTGAAAGAACGTTCGACTCGCCTCGGGCTAGCGCAACCGCATTGCCTCAAGGCGAAGCGTGTCTTTATCCATTTCTTCCCCCACAGGCAACCCCCTGAGACAACTTTTTTATCGCCGGCGTCCGAAACGAGCCTGCGCCAACATGAAAGCCCCGCCAAGCGGGGCTTTCATCGATTTCATCCAAGAGAGACAAGACCGTGTGAACCGGCCATAGGGGATCGCATCAGGCCAGGATGGCCTCCGTGGATGCGGAGACGACAGCCTCGGTCTCCTCGATATCCCTGGTCCCCACTGGCTGCTGGCCCAGGGAGACCTCTTCGAGGTACTCCGCGGCGCCGGCCCACAGGTGGCGCAGAAAGGCGTTGTTCAGGGCATGGCCGCTGGCGAAGACCGTGAAGCGGCCCCACAGGGGGGCGCCGAGCACGGCCATGTCGCCCACGAAATCCAGGATCTTGTGGCGCACGAACTCGTTGGGGAAGCGCAAGCCCTCGGTGTTGACCACCCCGTAGTCGTCCAGGACCACGGCGTTGTCCAGGGAGCCGCCCAGGGCCAATCCGTTCTTGCGCAGGTACTCCACCTCGCGCAGGAATCCGAAGGTCCTCGCCTTGGCCAGCATGCTCGCGAAGCTATCGGGCGTTATCTCCAGGGCCATGTGCTGGCGGCCGATGAGCGGGTGAGGGAAGTCGATGGTGTAATCGACCATGAACCCGTCATGAGGCTCGGCGCGGATGACCTTGCCGTCGCGCTTGTACTCCACGGGCTTGGTCACGCGCATGACCTTGCGCGGCGCCGAGAGCGTCCGCACGCCGGCCATGCGCAGGAGGTAGACGAAGGAGGCGGCGCTGCCGTCCATGATGGGGAGCTCGGCGCCTTCCACGTCCACGAGAATATTATCTATGCCCATGCCGCGCACGGCGGCCATGAGGTGCTCCACGGTGGACAGGGAGTCGCTGCCTTGTCCCAGGGTGGTGGCCAAGCCGGTGGCCACGACTGCTTCGGGATGCGGCTTGAGGAACCGCCGCCCCGTGCCGTTCTGCAGGGCGAACAGGATGCCCGAATCCTCGGACGCCGGGCGAAGCACGAGCCTCACCTTCTTGCCGCTATGCAGACCGATGCCGGAACAGGCTACGCTCTTATGAATGGTTTTCTGCAACATGTGGCCTCCAAAATCGCTGGAGCAAAAAGCGTGCCCTTGGGCCAACAAGGATCCAGGCGTTCATCCACGGCCATTTCGCGTTCATGGCGCGCGTTTCACATGATGCAGGCCCGCAACAGTGTGGCTTCTTTTCAACAAGGATTCCGCAAGTCTTTCGGGGCATGAAGCACCCGATCCCTTGACGCCGGCGGCGATGCGCTCGTTTCCCGCCAGATCGCGCACAGAGCGAACGTCGGAGAAGCCGGCTTCGCGCAGGATGCGCTCCACTTCCCTGGCTTGTTTCCAACCCATCTCGAAGAACGCGAGCCCTCCACGACGCAAGGCCTCCCAGGACCGCGCAGCCAGCGCCGGGTAGACCTCCAGGCCCGTGGGGCCCGCCACCAGGGCCTGCCTGGGCTCCCAGACCAGCACGCCGGGCTCCACGTCCGCGAGCTCGGCCTCGCCGATGTAGGGCGGATTGGACACGATCAAGTCCAGGCTGGAGGGGCGGAACAAGGAGGCCATGAAGTCACCCTGGACAACAGCGAGGCGTGAGTCAACACCGTTTCGGGCCGCATTGCCGCGCGCCACGCGCAATGCAGCCAGGCTCGTGTCCACGAGCACGCCTCGCGCCCGCGGGAGGTTTGCCGCGATGGCCACGCCCAGCGCGCCGCTGCCCGTGCCCAAGTCCGCGAAACGCAACGCCTCGCCAGGCGCGAAGGCGCGCAGAACCTCCTCGACGATGAACTCGGTCTCGGGCCTGGGAATGAGCACGCCCGGACAGACCAGGAACTCCAGGCCATAAAACTCGCGCACGCCTGTGATGTAGGCCAGGGGCTCGCCGCCCGCGCGCCTCCGGGCCAGGCTCAGGATGCGTTCCGCCTCGGCCTCGGAGACAAGCCGCCGGGGAGCCAGGAGCACATCCATGCGCGGACAGCCCAGGACCAGCGCGGCGAGAACCTGGGCGCTCAGGCGCGGGGCGTCCGCTCCGGCCTCGGCGAGCAGGCCGGCGACTTCGCCGACCAGATCCCGCAGCGTCCGGCTCACGCGTTGGCGGCCTGCTGCTTGAGGGCCTCGGTCTGATAGTGATTGATGAGCGCTTCGACGAGCTGGTCCAAATCGCCGTCCAGGATCGCGGACAGACTGTAGAGGGTCAGGTTGATGCGGTGGTCCGTGATCCGGCCTTGAGGGAAATTGTAGGTGCGGATGCGGCCCGAGCGGTCGCCGCTGCCCACGAGCTGCCGGCGGGCGGCGTCCTCCTCGCCCTTGCGCGCGTCCTGCATGGTCTGAAGGATGCGCGAACGAAGCACCTTCATGGCCTTGGCCTTGTTCTTGTGCTGCGACTTCTCGTCCTGGCAGGTGACCACGGTGTTCGTGGGCAGGTGCGTGATGCGCACGGCGGACTCGGTCTTGTTCACGTGCTGGCCGCCGGCGCCGGAAGCGCGGTACACGTCGATGCGCAGCTCGGTCGGGTCGATCTCCAGATCGACCTCCTCGGCCTCGGGCAGCACGGCCACGGTCACGGCCGAGGTGTGGATGCGGCCCTGGGCCTCGGTGGCGGGCACGCGCTGCACGCGGTGGATCCCCGACTCGTACTTGAGCCTGGAGTAGACCCGCTCGCCGGCTATGGAGACGATGATCTCCTTGAAGCCGCCGGTGGCCGACTCGTGCTCCGAGAGCACCTCCATGCGCCAGCCCTCGCGCTCGGCATAGCGCATGTACATGCGGAAGAGGTCCGCGGCGAACAGCGCGGCCTCCTCGCCGCCCGTGCCGGCGCGGATCTCCAGGATGCTGTTCTTTTCATCCAGCGGGTCCTTGGGCAACAGGAGCACCTGGAGCTTGTCCTCCAAAGCGGGCAGGGCCTGCTTGATGGACGCTATCTCGGCCTCGGCCATGGCCCGGATCTCCGGGTCGGCGTCAGTGAGCATCTCGTGGTTGTTCTCCAGGTCCCTGGAGAGCTTCCTGTACTCGCGGAAGCACGCGACCACCTCGGCCAGGTCGGACCGGGCCTTGGTCAGCTTCCGATAGCGCTCCTGGTCGTCGAACACGTCGGACGAACTGAGCTGGGCCTCCAGATCCTCGAATTGGCGCTCAAGGCTCTCTAGCTTGGAGAACATGGCTGGCACTTCCCTTCAACCGCGCCTCGCAACGCGGCGATGGCCACTTCCAGGTGGCTGTCGTCGGGCTCGAAGGTGGTCAAGACCTGAAGCATCAGGCCGGGGCAGCTCATGGCCTTCCAGAAGATATTGCCATGGAAGCGTCCGGCCAGGCGGATGAGTTCGTAGGCGGCGGAGCTGACGGGCACCATGAGCAGGAGCTTGACCGCGATGACCCAGACCTGCTTGAGCACGGGCCCAGCCGGCGCCCATAGGGACAGCGTCACGGGCACGAGCATGGCGAAGAGCACGATGCTCAGCGTCAGGACGAAGAGCAGGAAGGCCGTGCCGCAACGCGGGTGCAGCCGGCTGTAGCCGCGCACGGCCTGCGGACAAAGCTCCACGCCCTTCTCGTAGGCCCAGATGGCCTTGTGCTCGGCGCCATGGTACTGGAAAACACGCCGGATGTCGGGCAGCAGAGAGATGCCGGCGACGTAGCCCAGGAACAGGATGAACTTGAACAGGCCGTCCCAGGCCTGGAAGCTAAGGCTTTGCACGTCGCCCGAAAGTCCCCACCACTTCATGCCCAGCGAGAACAGGTGCGGCAGGACCACGAACAGTCCCACGGCCAAGCCTACGGACAGGGCCAGCGTGCCGGCCATGGCCCAAGGGCCGAGCTCGCCGCCCTCTTCTTCCGACATGGCCACCTGGGCTGAGAAGTTGAGGGCCTTGATGCCGTTGATGAGCGTCTCCAGGAGCACGGGGAAGCCGCGCACGAAGGGCTTGCGAAGCCAGGGTCGGCTGGTGAGGGAGAACCATGGCCGGATCTCGACCACGATCTCCCCGCTCTGCTTGCGAACGGCGATGGCCAGGCGGTCCTTGGAGCGCATCATGACGCCCTCCATGACTGCCTGGCCGCCAACGGTGGTCGCTGCGGTCAGCAGCGCGCGAAAGGCTTTGAACAATAGAATCCTCGCTTCGGGCCGGGAACGGCCGTCTGCCGACGACCATGCCGCCCGGCGCCCGTATGCTGGAGCAATCCGTCAGCGGAACACGCGGGTCCAGGGAGCCGCCGCCCTGAAGGCGGGGCCTGGGAGGGCCAAGCCCTTCCCAGGTCTTGCGCGAAATGCCCTAGCCTTAGGCCTTGTCGAACTTGGCGTACTTTTTCTTGAAGCGGTCGATGCGGCCGGCGGTATCTACGAAGCGCTGCTTGCCGGTATAGTGCGGATGACAGGCGGAGCAGATTTCCACGCTCACCGTATCGCTCTTCCGGGTGGTCAGCAGATCGGCCTCGGCGCCGCACTGGCAGACAAACTTGGCCTTGTGCGTCTTGGGATGAATATCCTTCTTCATGGGAGCCTCCACGGGTGGTTTTCCGAAAAGCACAGTTACATAGACATTCCCCGGACGAAAGGCAAGTGGGGAGTGGCTTGCCGGCGCTTGACAGCCTGCATCGGAGGCTTGCCAGGCCGGGCGAATGGGCTGTAGAGGGAAGCATGCGGCATCTCCGGCGCGCAATGCCCGGCCGGAGCCACGGTGGGCGCAACCTGAGAGGAGCAGTCATGCACAGCCTCGTTCTGCTGCGGCACGGGCAATCCGTCTGGAACCTGGACAACCGCTTCACGGGCTGGACCGACGTGGGCCTGACCGAGGCCGGCGTCAAGGAGGCCCAGATGGCCGCCAGGCTGCTCCAGGACGGCGGCTACTCCTTCGACGTCTGCCACACCTCGGTGCTCAAGCGGGCCATCAAGACTCTGTGGATCGTCATGGAGGACATGGACCTCATGTGGCTGCCGGTCCAGCGCACCTGGCGCCTCAACGAGCGCCACTACGGCGCCTTGCAGGGCCTGAACAAGGCCGAAACCGCCCGCGCGCACGGCGAGGAGCAGGTGCGGATCTGGCGCCGCAGCTACGACGTGCCCCCGCCGGCGCTCACATCCGACGACCCGCGCTTTCCGGGCCGCGATCCGCGCTACAAGGACATCCCGGACAGCGAGCTTCCGCGCACCGAGAGCCTCAAGCTGACCATCGCACGCACCCTGCCCTACTGGTTCGAGACCATAGTGCCCCAGATCAAGGCCGGCAAGCGCGTGCTCATCTGCGCCCACGGCAACAGCCTGCGCGGCCTGGTCAAGCACCTGGACGGGATCAGCGACGAGGACATCCCGGCCCTGAACATCCCCACGGGCATCCCGCTCGTCTACAAGCTGGATGCGAGCTTGAAGCCGATGGAGAGCTTCTACCTGGGCGACCAGGAGGAGATCAGGAAGGCCCAGGCCGCCGTGGCGGCGCAGGGCAAGGCATAAAAGCCAAGACCGGAAGGGCGTTGCCCTCCCGGACCCACCCACCAAGGCCACGGGCCCGTGGAACCCTCTGTTTTGTGGTCAAGCGCTTCAATGGCGGATGGTCTACGATTGCCGCGCCGTTTCGCCGGATCGAGCGTGCCGCCAGTTCGCACGGCGGACGGCCTTGCTTTCCGCCGCCGGCCGTGCCATGGCGAAAGGCATGCCGACGCTTTCCGAAAGCCTTCTGGACTGGTTCCATATCCATAAGAAGCCCCTGCCCTGGCGCGAGAACAACGAGCCCTACAGGATCTGGGTCTCCGAGGTCATGCTCCAGCAGACCCAGCGCGACCGGGTCGGAGCCTATTTCCTGCGCTTCCTTGCGCGCTACCCCGACGTGGCCAGCCTGGCCGCGGCCGAAGAGGACGAGCTACTCAAGCTCTGGGAGGGCCTGGGCTACTACTCGCGGGCGCGCAACCTGCGCAAGGCCGCGCGCATCATCTTGGAGGAGCACGGAGGCGCATTCCCTCGCCGCCGCGAGGACGCGCTGGCCCTGCCGGGCGTGGGCCGCTACACGGCCGGGGCCGTGCTGAGCATCGCCCACAACCTGCCCGAGCCCATCGTGGACGCCAACGTGGAGCGCGTCTTCGCCCGCGTCTTCGACCTGGACGCACCGGTCAAGGACAAGGGCGTACGCAACTTCCTGTGGGACAAGGCGCGCGAGCTGATCCCCGAGGGACGCGCCCGCGAGTTCAACCAGGCGGTCATGGAGCTCGGCTCGCTCATCTGCCTGTCGCGCAAGCCGCGCTGCGACGTCTGCCCCATCCAGCCGCACTGCGAGGCGCACCGCCTGGACATCGTCCTGGAGCGGCCCGTGCCGGCCAAGGCCAAGGAGTTCATCCCCCTGGAGGTGGCCACGGGCGTGCTCGTGCACCAGGGCCGCGTATTCGTCCAGAAGCGGCCGGCCGAAGGCGTGTGGGCCGGGCTATGGGAGTTTCCGGGCGGCCGCATCGAACCCGGCGAGTCGCCGGAGCAGGCCGTGGCGAGGGAATACATGGAGGAGACCGAGCTGGCGGTCACGGGCCTGGAAAAGATCGCCGTGGTGCGCCACGGCTACACCAAATACCGCGTGGCCCTGCACTGCTACTTCTGCGCCCTGGCCGACGCAAGGCGCGAGCCAGTGCTGCACGCGGCGCAGGAGAGCCGTTGGGTGGCGCCAGGCGAGCTGGCGGGCCTCGCTCTGCCCGCCGGCCATCGCAAGCTGCTGGACATCCTGGACCGCGACCCGCGCTTCATCGAGCGATTGCGATAGGGCCAGGACGGCCCGCACATCTGTAACGCGCTTTAAGCATTTTGCTTTTGAAAATGCTCTGCAAGCCATGCGTCGGCATGGCTTGCCGCCGCGTGGGCGTAGGCGCGATCCGCTTGCGTCAACGCCTGAGCGAGCGTCTCAAGGTCAAACTGCTCTAGACCGCGAACTTGAGCCGGCCCTTGCCGAGCAGGTCGTGCAGATGGAC
Source organism: Pseudomonadota bacterium (assembly GCA_023433925.1). Classification (GTDB taxonomy): domain Bacteria; phylum Desulfobacterota; class Desulfovibrionia; order Desulfovibrionales; family Desulfovibrionaceae; genus Desulfocurvibacter. The sequence continues at coordinate 7,718 of JAEYTO010000026.1, forward strand.
CATGCCGAGCAGGATGTCGGCGTCGTCGACCACCGGGATGACCGTGATCTGGTGGGACTCCATGATGTCCATGGCCTTGGCCGCCGAGTCCTCGGGGCGCAGGGTCTTGGGGCCGGCGATCATGACTTCGGCCACGGGCCGGTGCATGTCCAGGCCGCCGCTCACGGCCAGCCTGCGCACATCGCCGTCAACAAAGATGCCCTTGAGCACGCCGCCGCGCTCCACCACGGCCACGATGCCCAGCCGGCCGCGGTCAAGTTCGGCCATGGCCGCGCCCAGGTCCGCGCCGGCGCCGACCACCGGCAGGTTGCGGGTATGCATCATGTCGCCGACCTTGCGCGACAGGCGCTGACCGAGCGCGCCTCCGGGATGGCAAAGCCGGAAGTCGGCCTCGGTGAATGGCTTGCACTGGAGCAGGCAAACGGCCAGGGCGTCGCCCACGGCCAAAGTCGCCGTGGTGCTCGCCGTGGGGGCCAGGTTCAAGGGGCAGGCCTCGCGCGGCACGCGGGCCCGGATGACGACATCGGCCATGCGGCCAAGGGTCGAGTCGCGGTTGCCCGTGATGGCGACGATCTGCGCGCCCATGGCCTTGAGGCTGGGCACGATGGCGTTCAGCTCGTCGGTCTCGCCCGAGTTGGACAGCGCCACGACCACGTCGCCGGGTCGGATCATGCCCAGGTCGCCGTGGGCTCCTTCCACCGGGTGCAGAAAGCTGGCCGGCGTGCCGGTGCTGGACATGGTGGCCGCGATCTTGCGGCCCACGAGCCCCGACTTGCCTATGCCCGTGATGACCACCCGGCCCTGGCAGGCCGCGAGCATCTCGACGGCCCGCGCGAAATTCGCGTCCAGGCCGTCGCGCACGATGGAAAGGCCCTCGATCTCTATGTCCAGGACCTCGCGGGCCAGAGCCAGCCAATCCCGATTGGCGATGGGATCATTCACCATGACGCGATTGTCTCCGTCTACCAGGACAGGGCCACGTCGTCCTCCAGGCACAGCTTGCACGCGCCCGGAGCCGGATCGATGGGGTACACGCCGTCGAAGCAGGCCTTGCAGTAGTCGTCCTTGTTGCCGACCGCCTCCATGAGACCGGGGATGGTCAGGTAGTGCAGGCTGTCCAGGCCGATGAACCTGGCGATGTCCTCGACCTTGTTGTTGGCCGCGATGAGCTCGCCCTTGGAGGAGAAGTCGATGCCGTAGAAGCAGGGGTTCGTGATGGGCGGACAGGACACGCGCATGTGGATCTCGCGCGCGCCAAGCTCGCGCAGCTTCTTGACGCGCGTGCGGATGGTCGTGCCGCGCACGATGGAGTCCTCGACGATGATGATGCGCTTGCCCTTGATCATGCTGCGCACCGGGTTCAGCTTGATGCGCACGCTGAAGTCGCGCATGTCCTGCGAGGGCTGGATGAACGTGCGGCCGACATAGTGGTTGCGGATCATGCACAGCTCCAGCGGCAACCCCGAGCATTGGGAATAGCCGATGGAGGCGTAGTTGCCCGAGTCCGGGAAGGGCATGACGAAATCGCCGTCCACGGGCGCCTCCTTGGCCAGGATGCAGCCCATGAGCTTGCGCTTCTCGTAGACCACCTCGCCGAAGACCAGGGAGTCGGGCCGGGCGAAGTAGATCAGCTCGAAGATGCACTGGCGTTTGGGCTCGATCTCCGCCAAGGGCAGCGAGCGCACGCACTTGTTCTCGACGACCAGCATCTCGCCGGGCTTGATCTCGCGCAGGTATTCGGCCTCCAGGAGGTCGAAGGCGCAGGTCTCGGAGGCGATGACGTAGGAATCGGCCACGCGGCCCAGGGACAGCGGCCGGAAGCCGTGCGGGTCGCGCACGGCGATGAGCTTGTTGTCAACCAGGATGATCAGCGAGTAGGAGCCCTTGACCTTGGAGCAGGCCATGGCCACGGCCTTCTCGATGGACCCGTGCGAGTTCAGGTAGCGGGCCATGAGGTGCACGAAGATTTCGCTGTCCATGGTCGTCTGGAAGATGGAGCCGGACAGCTCCAGCTCCTTGCGCAGCTCCATGGTGTTCACGAGGTTGCCGTTGTGCGCGATGGCCACGTGGCGGTTGCCGAAGCGCACGAGGAAGGGCTGGGCGTTGCGCAAAAGCGACGCGCCCGTGGTCGAGTAGCGCACATGGCCCACGGCGATGTTGCCCTTGAGCTCCTTGCCCAGGTGGCGCTCATTGAACACGTCGGCCACCAGGCCCATGCCCTTCTGCTCGCGGATGAGCGTGCCGTCCCAGGTCACGATGCCGGCCGATTCCTGGCCGCGGTGCTGCATGGCGTAGAGGCCGAAGTAGGCCATGCGCGCGGCCTCGGTATGGCCGTAGATGCCGAACAGTCCGCAGTATTCGCGTTTCATCGAGGCTCTCTCTGCTTCATCGTTCCGGGTGCGGGCTACCCGCAAGTTCATCGTAAAGACCGCCGCTCCGGCCGGAGCTGCGTCCCGGCGTATTCGCCCTTACTGGCCCATGACGAGATTCCAGGCCAGAGTGGCCACCGCCAGGCCCACATAGAGCCAAGTCGCCCAGCGGAACTTGCGCCTGACCTCCGCCTTGATGGAGACCAGGCTCCGCCCGGCGAAATATTGCTTGGCGTAGATAAGCGCGCTCACGGCAAAGTACAGGAGGAGCAGGAGCCCTGTGAACTTCAGGAGAAAACGCATGCGTCCCTGCCCTGCCCGGCCCGGCCGGCCCGGTCCACCCGGTGAAAACGCCGGAGCGCGCCGCCGGGCCTAATCCTCTGAAAAGCGGCTGCACACCCTCCCGAAAGCACGGGGCGCCGGGGCCGCCGCCCCTGCCGGTAGAGGGTCCGGGAGAGGGCCGCGCCCTCTCTCGGTTCTCCAAGCCGTCCTAGTTCATCCGGCGGCCGTAGTACTCTTGAATGCTGCACACGCCAAGCTCGGCCTTGCGCAGCTCCTGGATGGCCTGGGCCACGGCCGAGGCGCCCGAGATGGTCGTGGTGTACGGGACGCCGTACAGGAGCGTGGCCTGCCTGAGCTCCTTGGAGTCCTGCACGGTCTTCTTGCCCGAGGCCGTGTTGATGACCAGCTGAACCTGCTTGTTCTTGATGAGGTCCACGATGTTGGGCCGGCCCTCGTAGACCTTGAGCACGGCCTCGGCCTGGATGCCGTATTCGCGCAGGACCTTGGCCGTGCCCGCGGTGGCCAGGACCTTGAAGCCCATGTCGCGGAAGGTCGTGGCCGCGGGCACGATGTCCTCCTTGTCCCGGTCGTTGACCGAGATGAACACCGAGCCCTTGAGGGGCAGCTTCTGGCCGCCGGCAAACTGGCCCTTGGCGAAGGCCAGGCCGAAGCTCCTGTCAATGCCCATGACTTCGCCGGTGGAGCGCATCTCGGGTCCGAGCAGGACGTCCACGCCAGGGAAGCGGTTGAAGGGGAAAACGCTCTCCTTCACGGAGACGTAGCCGCCCTTGCGCATGGCCCAGGGATCGAGCTCCTTGAGCGTCTTGCCGAGCATGACCTGCGTGGCCAGCCTGGGCAGGGGCACGCCCGTGGCCTTGGATACGAAGGGCGCGGTGCGCGAGGCGCGCGGGTTGACCTCCAGGATGAAGATCACGTCGTCCTTGATGGCGAACTGGATATTCATGAGCCCGACCACGCCCAGCTCCTTGGCCAGGGCCACGGTCTGGCGCTCGATCTCGTCTTGGAGCTCCTTGCCGATCGTGTGCGGCGGGATGACGCAGGCCGAGTCGCCCGAGTGGATGCCGGCTTCCTCGATGTGCTCCATGATGCCGGCCACGTAGGTGTCCGTGCCGTCGGACAGCGCGTCCACGTCCACCTCGATGGCGTTCTCCAGGAATTTGTCCACCAGGATGGGATGCTCGGGAGCCACGAGGACTTCCTTCTTGAAGTAGGCCGACAAATCCTCGGGCGAGTAGATGATGGCCATGGCCCGGCCGCCGAGCACGTAGGATGGCCGCACGACCACGGGATAGCCGATCTTCTCGGCCTTGCGCAGTGCCTCGTCCTCGCTGAAGGCCGTGGCGTTGGGCGGCTGCTTGAGGTTCAGCTTGTTGAGCAGGGCCTGGAAACGCTCGCGGTCCTCGGCGCGGTCGATGGCGTCCGGGCTCGTGCCCAGGATCTTCACGCCGTTGCGCATAAGCGGCACGGCCAGGTTGAGCGGTGTCTGGCCGCCGAACTGGACCACCACGCCCTCGGGCTGCTCCAGGTCGATGATGTTGAGCACGTCCTCCAGGGTCAACGGCTCGAAGTAGAGGCGCGTGGACGTGTCGTAGTCCGTGGAGACCGTCTCGGGATTGGAATTGACCATGATGGACTCGATCCCAAGATCCTTGAGGGCGAAGGAGCCGTGGCAGCAGCAGTAGTCGAACTCGATGCCCTGGCCGATGCGGTTGGGGCCGCCGCCGAGGATGACCACCTTGCGCTTTTGGCCGGGGTCCATCTCCCTGCCCTTCTCGTAGGTCGAGTAGTAGTACGGCGTGTAGGCCTCGAACTCGGCCGCGCAGGTATCGACCAGATAGTAGGTCGGCTTGACACCCAGGCCCTTGCGCAGGTCGCGCACGTCCTTGGGCGTGCGCTTCCACAAACTTGCTATCTGCGGATCGGAGAAGCCCAGGGCCTTGGCCTTTTCCAGCATGGGCGCGAGGCCGGGATTATCCGGAGAAATGGACTCGTGCAGGCCGAACTCGCGCAGCTCCTCCTCGGCTTCCACAATCTCGCGGATCTGGCGCAGGAACCACGGATCGATGGCCGTGAGTTCGAATATCTCCTCGTTGGTCAGGCCGCAGCGCATGGCCTGGCGCACGGACAGCAGCCGCCTGGAGTTGGGCTTGCGCAGGGCCGCGGCGAGGGCGTCGCGGTCGCAGTCGGGCGCGCCGAAATCGTGGCCCAGCCCGGACAGGCCCGTCTCCAGGGAGCGCATGCCTTTCTGCAGGGCCTCCTTGAAGGTCCGGCCGATGGCCATGGTCTCGCCCACGCTCTTCATGGACGTGGTCAGGTAGTCCTCGGCGCCCGGGAACTTCTCGAAGGTGAAGCGCGGGATCTTGACCACGCAGTAATCGATGGTCGGCTCGAAGGAGGCCATGGTCTCGCGCGTGATGTCGTTGGGGATCTCATCGAGGGTGTAGCCCACGGCGAGCTTGGCCGCGATCTTGGCGATGGGGAACCCGGTGGCCTTGGAAGCCAGGGCCGAGGAGCGGCTCACGCGCGGGTTCATCTCGATGACGACCATGTCGCCGTCGGCCGGGTTCACGGCGAACTGCACGTTGGAGCCGCCCGTGGACACGCCGATCTCGCGCATGATGGCCAGGGATGCGTCGCGCATCTTCTGGTACTCGGCGTCCGAGAGCGTCTGGGCCGGGGCCACGGTGATGGAGTCGCCCGTGTGCACGCCCATGGGGTCGATGTTCTCGATGGAGCAGATGATCACGCCGTTGCCGGCCTGGTCGCACATGACCTCCAGCTCGTACTCCTTCCAGCCGAGCACGGACTGCTCCAGCATGACCTCGCTCTTGACGCTGGCGTCCAGGCCGCGGCCCGCGATGGCCTCCAGGTCTTCCATGTTGTAGGCCACGCCGCCGCCCGTGCCGCCCAGGGTGAAGGCCGGCCGGACGATGATGGGGAAGTCGATCTTGCGGCCCCACTCGCGCACGTCGTCCATGGTGCGGGCGATGCCGCTGCGCGGGACCTTGAGGCCGATGCGCTCCATGGCCTCGCGGAACTCCTGGCGGCTCTCGGCCTTGCGGATGGCCACCTGGCTCGCGCCGATGAGCTCCACGCCGAACTTGTCGAGCACGCCCGACTCGGCCACGGCCAAGGCCGTGTTCAGGCCGGTCTGGCCTCCGAGCGTGGGCAGGAGCGCGTCGGGCCGCTCTTTCTCGATGATCTTGGCCACCATCTCGGGCGTGATGGGCTCGATGTAGGTGCGGTCGGCCAGCCCCGGATCGGTCATGATCGTGGCCGGGTTCGAGTTGACCAGCACGACCTCGTAGCCCTCTTCCTTGAGGGCCTTGACGGCCTGGGTGCCGGAATAGTCGAATTCGCAGCCCTGTCCGATGACGATGGGACCGGAGCCGATGAGCATGATCTTCTTGAGGTCTGTGCGTTTGGGCATGGCGGTTCGCTGGTCGTGAGAGGTTGGCGCGGGAGGGACGAGGGGGGTGTACCTGATCGACCCGCCACGCGCAAGGCGCTTTCGCGGCCGAAGCGTCTGACGTCGCCGTGGCTTGGAAGCGGGGGAATATAACGCACAACATGCCGCTCGGCAATCGCCGAGGCTGGGCTGCTAACAGCAGCCCCCGCCGCGGTCGCAATCCGGCGGACCGCCCGTGAGCCAGCCCTTGACGATGGCCTGGGCGCAACCCACGCCGGGACTGACGGCGATGGCCGCCGTGGGGCAGTTGAGCGCGCAGGCCCCGCACTCCATGCACGCGTCGCGGTCGCCGATGTCGGCCTTGCCCTCGACGAACTCGAACACGCGGTGCGGGCAGACCACGGTGCACATGCCGCAGCCGATGCAGCGCTCACGGTCCAGCTCCAGGCTGGCCACGCCCTCGATATAGCGCAGTTCGTACATCTCAGCTCCTGTTGGCAGGCCAAGAAGCAACATCCCGGCCTGGCCGATGACGGCCCGCCGCACTCCACGCCGAACTTACGCCGCGAAAGGCGACACGAGCCAGGCGATGAGGGCGATCAGCATCAAGGCCGCCTGCACGGGCATGGCGCGGCGCAGCTCGCGCTCCACGCCCGAGGGCGAGGTAAAGGTGGTCGAGCCCGTGTAGTTGAGCCCGAACCAGGAGCCCACGGCCGTGGCCGCGAGCACCACCGCCAGTCCGTCCAGCCAGTCGGGACGCATGGCCATGGCTCCGAGCACACCCGTGGCCAGTCCCGTGAGGCCGCCCTTGAGGGCGAAGGACCTGAAGGGCAGCCAGGGCAGCAGCGCCGGCGTGACGAAGGCCCCGGCCGCGAAGCCCAGGGCCAGCGCGCCGAAGCCCATGGGCCAGCGGGCGAGCATGCGGGGCATGTACCACAGCCCCGGTCCCAGGCCTGCCAGCACGAGCAGGGCCAAGGCCGCGTACAGGGCTTTGCGCCGCGCGTTCCAAATTTCCACCGGCGCCACGGCCAGCCTGTCCCACAGGCCGAAGGAGACTTGGCGCATGTCCGTGTCGGCCTGCATGCCCGCCTCCAGGAAGGCCTTGATGTCGGCGGCGCGCACAGGGCCGAAGACGACCCTGAAGCCGCAGGCCTTGTGCACGTCGCGCGCGCGGACGCCCGGCGCGGCGAGCTGGGGCAGCACGAGAACGCGCTGCTCCGCGATTCGCTCCAGGCCGGAGGCGCGCACGCGCCGCACGAGCTCCTCGGCGGAGAACGTCTTCTTGCCCGCCGAGCACCAGACGTTGACGCCCTTGGTGTCCAGCGCGAGCAGCCAGGCGTCCAGGCCGGATAATTCCTTGCGCAGCGCGTCGAAGGTCAGCTTGTAGTTGGCCGTGACGAGCACCGGGCTCCGCGCGCCGGGCGAGCCCACGGCATACAGGCCCGGAACCACGCGGTACCGGCCACGGCCGATGCCCCAGCGCACGCCGCAGCCAGCCAGGCGGTCGGCCAGGGACAGCCGCGTGGACACCTGCGGCACGTGCCCGGCCGGCGTGGCCAGCCAGCCGAGCACGAAGGGCTCCTGGCGATAGCCGGGGCGCTCGCCGCCCGGGCCTCCGCAGTCCAGGCTCACGGGCCGGGCGCCGCACGCCGCGCCGGCCATCCCGGAACTCTCGGCCGCATCGGCCGCTTCAGGACGCACTGCTGGCAGGGTCGCCGACCCTCGCCTGGGCTGGGCCTCTCAGCAGGCGTCCTTGGACTTCTTATCGGTCTGCTTCTCGAAAAACATGCTCGCTCCGGCAGGGGTGATGACGATGGGGGCTCCGGCGGAACGATAATGCCGTCCGGGCCGCTTGTGAAGTCGCAATGCGCCGCGGCCGTGGCTTACTTCTTGCTTTTGCGCGGCCATGAACCTGTTCAATTTCAATCCGGCCGACTTCCTCAGCTTCCTGCTGACGCTCATGCGCATAAGCATCGTCCTGTTCATCATGCCATTCTTCAACGGCCGCGCGGCTCCGGCACCGCTCAAGGCGGCCCTGTGCCTGATCCTGACCCTGGCCGTCTGGCCGGCCCTGAGCTTCCCGGGCAAGATGCTTCCGGCCAACGTCTGGGCCATAGTGCTCATGCTCATAGGCGAGATCACCCTGGGCCTCGTCCTGTCCCTCGTGGTCAGCATCCTCTTCGCCGCGGTGCAGACCGGCGGCAGCCTCGTGGGCTTCCAGATGGGCTTCTCCATGATCAACGTCGCCGACCCCGTGAGCGGCGCCAATGAGTCCATCACCGGGCACTTCATGTACATGGTCACCTTCCTGACCTTCCTCATCCTCGACGGGCATCTCATGCTCATCCGCGGCCTGGCCGAGTCCTTCAGGCTCATCCCGCCCGGGGGGCTGTACCTGACCCCGGGCCTGGCCAGGCAGGTGCTCGATCTTTCAAGTCAAATTTTTGTTTTGGGCATCCGGATCGCCGCGCCGGTCATGCTGGCCGTGTTTCTGGTGGATCTGGCCATAGCCCTCATTGGCCGCGCCGCCCCGCAGATGAACGTCCTGGCCTTCGGCTTCCCGCTTAAGATCATCACCGGCTTCATCTTCCTCGGACTCATATTCGCGATCCTGGCCCGCTTCGTGGGCGACTTCATCCTCGACCTGAACGATATCTTCAATACCATCTTCGTGCTCGGCTCCAAGGGCGCCGCGCGCTGAGCCACGGTTCCCGGCCATGCCGCAGAAAGACCCAAGCAGAACAGAAAAAGCCACCACCAAGCGCCGCAACAAGGCGCGCCAGGAAGGCAATGTCTCCCGCAGCCAGGAGCTCTCCAAGCTCATCGTGCTTTTGGCCGGCCTGTTCGGCCTGCGCCTGCTCATCGGATCCCTGAGCAACGAGATGAAGGGCGTCTTCGCCGGCGCATTCACGGGCTGGGGCGACATGCAGCTCACCGAGCAGTCCGTGCATACCCTGTTCGTGGAAATGTCGCTGCACCTGGCCAAGATGATCCTGCCGATCCTGCTCATCCTGTTCGTGGCCTCCCTGGTGGTCAACAGGCTCCAGGTCGGCCAGTTGTGGACCACCAAGGTCTTCAAGCCCAAGGTTGGCAAGTTCTTCAACATCGCCGCCGGCCTCAAGCGGCTCATGTTCGACGTGAACGCCCTGGTGCGCCTGGCGCGGAGCGTCCTTGGCGCGGCGGCCGTGGCCATCGGTCCCATCATCCTGCTGCGCAAGGAGATGAACAACCTCCTGCCGCTGTTCAGCCAGACGCCCGAAGGCATCGCCGTGTACATGCTCGCGGTGAGCTTCAAGATGGTCCTCTACTCGCTCATCCCCATGATCGCCGTGGCCGTGGCCGACACGCTCTACACGCGCTGGGAGTACGAGGAGCAGCTCAAGATGACCAAGGACGAGATCAAGGACGAGCGCAGGCAGGCCGAGGGCGATCCAACCATCAAGTCCAAGCAGAAGCAGAAGATGTTGGCCTTCTCCCGCCAGCGCATGCTCCAGAACGTGCCCAAGGCCGATGTCGTCGTGACCAACCCCACGCACTTCGCCGTGGCCTTGCGCTACGATCCGGGCGAGGCGCCCGCGCCGCTCGTGGTGGCCAAGGGAGCCGACCACATGGCCGAACGGATCAAGCAGGCCGCCAGGGACGCGGGCGTGCCCGTGCGCGAGAGCAAGCCCCTGGCACGGGCTTTGTATGATCAAGTCGAAGTTGGAGATATCATTCCCGAGGATCTGTACAAGGCCGTGGCCGCCATCCTGGCCAGGCTGCACAGGTTCAAGAAAAAGCGGGCCCATTAAGCTTCAGCCCAAGCAGGATCGGTGTCAAAGATATGGCAAGCAAAGCGGCCACGGGCACAGCCCTGAACCTCAACTACGAGCGGTTCGCCCGGCAGGGCGACGTCATGCTCGCCGCCGGCGTGGTGACGATCCTCTTCGTCATGCTCGTGCCGCTGCCGACCATCTTCATCGACATCATGCTCACCCTGAGCATCTCCCTGTCCCTCGTGATCCTCGTGACGACCATGTTCATGAGATCGCCGCTCGAGTTCTCGATCTTCCCATCCCTGCTCCTGGTGACCACCCTGCTCCGCCTGGCGCTCAACGTGGCCACCACGCGCCTCATCCTGCTTCACGGCGACGAGGGCACGGACGCGGCGGGCAACGTCATCCAGGCCTTCGGCGAGTTCGTCGTCGGCGGCAACTACGTCATCGGCATCGTCATCTTCCTCGTCCTGTTCTTCCTGAACAAGATGGTCATCACCACGGGCACCACGCGCATCGCCGAGGTGGCCGCCCGCTTCACCCTGGACGCCATGCCGGGCAAGCAGATGGCCATCGAGGCGGACCTGAACGCCGGGCTCATCGACGAGAAGGAGGCCACCCGCCAGCGCAAGGACCTGCGCCGCGAGGCGGACTTCTACGGCGCCATGGACGGCGCGGGCAAGTTCGTCCAGGGCGACGTGAACGCCGGCCTGCTCATCGTCTTCGTGAACATCATCGGCGGCTTCCTCATCGGCGTGGTCCAGAAGGACATGGGCTGGGCGGACGCCGCCCAGATCTACACCCTGCTGACCATCGGCGACGGACTGGTCTCGATCATCCCCTCGCTGATCACCTCGACCTCCGCAGGCATCATCGTCTCCCGCGCCGCGGCCGAGGCACAGATGGGCGAGGAGTTCCTGGCCCAGCTGACCTACAATCCCAGGGCGCTCAAGCTCGTCTCCGTCATCCTGCTCGTTTTCGCCATCGTGCCGGGCATGCCCACGGTGCCCTTCCTGATCCTATCGGTGACGATCTATATCCTGGCCATGGCGACCCAGAAGCATCGCGAGGCCGTGGACGGCCTGGCGCCCGAGAAGGGCAAGCTAGGCTCCAAGCCGGGGGCCAAGGCCATCGCCGGCGCCAAGGCCGGCGAGCAGGCCCCGAATCTCGACACGCCCGAGGAAGTCCAGGCCCTGCTGCCGCTCGACGTGCTCGAGCTGGAGGTGGGCTACGGCCTCATCCCGCTGGTGGACGAGGAGCAGAACGGCAACCTGCTCGCGCGCATCCGCTCCATCCGCCGCCAGTTCGCCCTGGACATGGGCGTGATCATTCCCTCGCTGCACCTGCGCGACAACCTCCAGCTCAAGCCCGGCCAGTACACCGTGGTCATCAAGGGCAACGAGGTCGCCTCGGCCGAGATCCTCATCGACCACCTGCTGGCCATGGATCCGGGCGACGTGAAGCACCGCATCAAGGGCATCGAGACCCGCGAGCCCGCCTTCAACCTCCCGGCCCTGTGGATCCCCGAGGGCCAGAAAGAGGAAGCCATGCTCGCCGGCTACACCGTGGTCGATCCCTCCACGGTCATCGCCACGCACCTGACCGAGGTCTTCCGCAACCAGTTGAGCGAGTTCCTTGGCCGCCAGGAGGTGCAGAGCCTGCTGGACAACCTGGCCAAGCGCGCACCCAAGGTCGTGGAGGAGCTGGTGCCCGACGTCCTGCAGCTCGGCACGGTGCAGAAGGTGCTCCAGAACCTGGTCAAGGAGAACGTGTCCATCCGCGACCTGCTGACCATCGTGGAGGCCCTGGCCGACTACGGCCCGGCCATCAAGGACGCGGACCAGCTCACCGAGTACGTGCGCGGCAGGCTCGGCAGGACCATCATCAAGCCCTACCTCGGCGGCGACGGCACTCTGCCCATGATCACCCTGCACCAGAACGTGGAGCGGCTGTTCCAGGAGAACCTGCGCCAGACCGACCACGGCGCCTATCTGGCCATGGACCCCATGCAGGCCCAGCGCATCATCCAGGCCATCAACCGCACGCACGAGAGCGCCCTGGCCACCGACGGCCAGCCGGTGCTGCTCACCTCGCCCATGGTGCGGCCGCATCTATCCCAGCTGATCACCAGGTTCATTCCGAACCTGCCGGTCATATCGCAGGCCGAGATACCCTCGGAAATCCGTCTTCAAACCCTAGCAGTGGTGAACGTCGACAATGCAGGTTAGAATCTTCCGCGGCGCCGATTCCTCGGCGGCACTGGCCCAGGTCAAGGCGGAGCTCGGCATCGAGGCCGTGATCCTTGAGACGCACGAGGTCGTGGAGAACGGCCGCAAGATGTGCGAGATCACCGCCGCGCTCGATCGCGATGTCGGCTCCCAGCGGCCCAAGCGCTCGGAGCCCTCGATCGAGATGCCCTCCATGGCCGGGCTTTCGGGCTCCTCGGCCCAGGCCCCCGAGTGGCACCGGGAATGGAGCGAGATCAAGAGCTGCCTCATGAGCCTCATGGGCAAGCAGATCGACAAGGACAAGCTCACCCCCCGGCAACGCCAGGCCCTTGACTACCTGGAGCGCGAGGGAGTGGACCCCAAGATCGGCCTGTCCCTGTACAAGCGGCTGGTCATGGACAAGCAGGCCTCGCTGCTGGCCGCCCTGAGCGAGATCCTGGCTGTCCGGCCGCTGACGCTCGCGTCCTGGCCCGAGAAGATCCATTGCGTGGCCGGACCCTCCGGCGCGGGCAAGACCACCACGGTCATCCGCATGGCCTTGGCCGCCCAGCAGGAAAATCCCGGTCTGCGCATCTGCCTGGTCAACACCGACGATCGGCAGGCCAGGGGACGCCTCGTGCTGCGGCACTACTGCGAACTGTCGGGCTTTTCCTACCGCGAGGCCGGCAGCCGCGAGGATATGCTCAAGCTCCTTGCCGAGGCCGGGGAATTCGACCGCATCCATATCGACCTGCCGGGCATGAGCGGCCCCCAGGCCCTGAGCGAGCGCCTGACTCTGCTGGGCTTGTCCGAGCTGGACGGCTGCGCGTTCCATCTGGTACTGAGCCCCCTCCACGGCAAGCCCCAGCTGGATCACTTCCTGCGCACCTTCTCCTTCGCCAGGCTCTCCTCCATCATCTGGACCAAGCTGGACGAGGCCGCGAGCTTCGGCGGCCTGGTGAACGTGGCCGACGCCTGCGGGGCGCCTATCTCGGCCTTGTCCTGGGCGCCCGGCTTCCGGGACTGCATGGCTCCGGCGGAGAACATGCTGCTGTGGAAGCTCATCTTCAAGCACGAGCTGCCCTGCGGCCCGACCCCGGAAAAACTGCACGCGTAACTCCCAAAGGAGCTGCGAAACCCTATGGCATCATCCTTCCCTCTGGTCTTTTCAGTCACCTCCGGCAAGGGTGGCGTGGGCAAGACGAACGTCTCCGTCAACCTGGCCTACTGCCTGACCAAACTGGGCAAGCGCGTGCTCCTGATGGATGCCGACCTGGGCTTGGCCAACGTGGATGTCCTGCTGGGCATGGCGCCGAGCCTGAACCTCTTCCATCTCTTCCACGAGGGGACGCGCCTGGAGGACATCATCTACGAGACGCCTTACGGCTTCCCCATCCTGCCGGCCGCCTCGGGAGTGAGCGAGATGCTCGACCTGTCCACGGGCCAGAAGCTGGAGCTTCTGGAGTCCATGGACGCCCTGGAGGACAAGCTCGACTATCTCATCGTGGACACCGGGGCCGGCATCAACGACAACGTGCTCTACTTCAACCTGGCCGCCCAGGAGAAGCTCATCGTCCTCACCCCTGACCCGACCTCGCTCACCGACGCCTACGCCCTCATCAAGGTCCTCAAGTACAACCACGGCGTGGACAGGTTCAGGGTTCTGGTCAACATGGCCCCAAGCCCAAGCGCCGCGCGCGAGGTCTACATCAAGCTCTACCGCGCCTGCGACCAGTTCCTGAGCGGCGTGTCTCTCGACCTCCTGGGTAGCGTGCCTCTGGACCCCGCCGTCAAGCAGGCTGTCATCCGGCAGCAGCCGTTCTGCCATTTGCTCCCTCAGAGCGACGCGAGCGCGAGCCTGCGGCAGGCGGCCGAGCGAATCACAAACTGGGAAGCTGCGACGGAACTCGATGGCAATATTAAATTCTTCTGGAAGAAGATCCTCTTCCAAGAACAGTCCGTGGCTTGAGCTGGATGCCGGACAGAAGCGCTGGGGGGATTTCTGCTCCCAGGACAAGGACGAGGTCGTCAGGCACTACAGCCCCAAGATCAAGATCATGGCCTTGCGCCTCAAGGCCAAGCTGCCCCAATCCGTGGAGCTCGGCGAGCTCATGAGCGCCGGGAGCCTGGGGCTCATGGAGGCATTGCAGAAGTTCAATCCCGCGCTGCGCATCAAGTTCGAGACCTACGCCGAGAGCCGCATCAAGGGCGCCATGCTTGACGAATTGCGGCGCATGGACTGGTACTCGCGAAGCCTGCGCCAGCGAATCCGGCTCATCGAGCGCACGGTGCGGGAGATCGAGCAGGATACGGGCCAGCCGGCCACGATGCAGGAGCTCGCCAAGCGCACGGGGTTGTCCGAGAAGGACGTGGACATGGGTCTGGAGATGATCCAGAACCAGCTCTGCCTGAGCATCGACTCCCTGTCCGAGTGCCTGTCCTCGGGCAAGGAGGGCGACCGGGAGTGCGACCCTTACCAGAGCGCGGCATTCCAGGAACTTATTGACAAAGTCACTGCCCTTATCGATGAATTGACGCCCAGGGAGAAGCTGGTCCTGTCGCTCTACTACGCCGAAGAGCTGAACATGCGCGAGACGGCCGAGGTCATGGAAATCACCGAGGGCCGAGTTTCCCAGCTTCACAGCCAGGCCTTGGGCAAGCTCCGCAAGCGATTCAAGGCCCAGTTCAACCTGGATACCATCTGAGGAGAGCAATGCCGTACGATGTCAACATGCGCATCCTCGTCGTGGACGACTTCGCCACAATGCGCCGCATCATCAGGGACGTTCTCAAGCAGCTCGGCTTCAACAACGTCATTGAAGCCGACGACGGGACCACCGCCTGGGAGATCCTCGGCAAGGAGCGCGTGGACTTCGTCATAAGCGACTGGAACATGCCCAAGATGCCCGGCATCGAGCTCCTGCGCAAGGTGCGCCAAAGTGAGGCGTACCAGGATCTGCCATTCCTCATGCTCACGGCCGAGGCCCAGCAGGAGTGCATCATCGAGGCGGTCCAGGCCAAGGTCTCCAATTACGTGATCAAACCCTTCACCGCCGAGATCCTGGAGCAGAAGATCGAAAAGATCTTCTCCTCCTAGGACCTGATCCCGGCGCCCGGCGGACCAACAGCCATGATCTCCCTATTGCTGGCCCTGGACGAGAGCGACGCCGCGGGCAAGCCCGCCGAGGGCAAGCCCAAGGCCATGCTTGACCCTAGCAGCATCCAGGGTCAGGACCTGGTCCGCGCCAATCAGAAGGTCGAGCTCGACCTGGACGAC
The DNA here is from genome assembly GCA_023433925.1 of Pseudomonadota bacterium. Taxonomy (GTDB): domain Bacteria; phylum Desulfobacterota; class Desulfovibrionia; order Desulfovibrionales; family Desulfovibrionaceae; genus Desulfocurvibacter. Next base: position 23,038 of record JAEYTO010000026.1, read on the forward strand.
GCGCCTTTCCTGGAGGATATCGAGGAGGAGGCGGCGGCCGAGCCCGAGGTTTTCGCCGAAACCCAGGCCGAAGAACTGGCCATCGCGCTCCCCAAGGGCGAGAGCCCCTTCGCCAAATTCCTCAAGGACAAGCGGATCTTCAGGCTGGGCATCCTCCTGCTCCTCCTGGCGCTGCTCAGCCTGACCACGGTCAAGTTCATCCTGCCAAGGTTCGAGTTCAAGTCCGTGGAGAAGGCCGAGATCAAGCCCGTGGAACCCGAGGTCGCGCCCGAGCCCGAGCCCGCGCCTCCGCCCGTGGAGCCGGAGGTCAAGGAGTTCACCATCGGCCTGGAGCCTTTCTGGATCGAGAAGGTGGACTCCAAGGGCCAGGTGCGCTTCCTGCACATCAAGTTCGCCTTCACGTCCCTGAGCCCGGCGCTGGAGGACGAGGTCAAGCTCAAGTCCCTGCTCTTGCGGGACGCGATCTACTACTATCTGAAGAATAAAGATTTCGCGTTCCTGGCCGATACGACGCGTATGGAGGAACTCAAGGCGGACCTCGTGTCGGTGCTCAACCAGTACCTGGGCAACGACCAGCTTGAAACCATTTACGTAGAGAAGTACCTGGTCCAGTGACATGCCGATGCCCATAGACCTCTCCACGCTCCTGGCCCAGATGCCGCACGCGGCCAAGATGCAGAACGCCGTCAACGCGCATCCGGAGGCCCAGCAGGCCGTGCTCGGCCAACACGTGGCCGAGCTGCGCAAGCGCGAGGGCAGGAAGATCGAGCAGGTCAACAAGAAGCAGGGCTCTTCCAGCGTGCACAAGGACCGCAATCCGCACGAGAAGCGCGGACTGGAGCTCTCCGGCCGCAAGAAGCGCGACAAGGGCTCGGAGGACGAGGAGCAGGATTCCTCGGCGCCCTCCCCCTGGTCCGGCAATATCATCAACCTGGAAATCTGATCCGCCAACCGCAAGGACTTCCTGAAACATGTCCCTGTCCAATTGGCTGCTGCTCGCCCTGAGCGTCACCGAAGTCATGCTGCTCGGCGTGGTCGTCTTCTTCTTCATGCGCCTCAAGCAGTCCGAAGCCGTGCTCTCGCAGCTCCAGAGCAAGCAGGATGACCTGCTCAACAAGCTGCGCTTCAATGCCCAGCTGGAGCAGGAGCTCGTGTCCACCTTCAGGCAGCGCCAGTCCGAGCTCATCGAGCTGGACGCCAAGATCGAGGAGCGCGCCAAGGACCTGCGCCGCATCATCAAGCAGGCCGAGCAGTACTCCCGCTCCCCTCAGTTCATGCGCGAGGTCGTCCTCACGGGCTGGCGCGGCGGTAAATCAGCCAACGAGCTGGCCCGCGCGTCGGGTCTGACCGTGGACGAAGTGGAGCTTATCATCGCCCAGGGCAAGTCCTAGGAGCCCAGGGCCGTGCGAGTGTCCGACGGCGGGGGCGGCTGGCCGGGCCAGGGCTTCTCCGGCGGCTCGCGCGCCTCGGACTTCCGGCGCGCCCACCGCGTGGGCCAGACCGTGCGCGGCGTGGCCCTGCGGCCCGAGCCGGCCGGAAGCGGGCAGGCGCCCGCGGCCCATCTCGCCTGGCTGCGCATCGACGGCCAGGAACTCCTGGCCGACGTCGGACGGCCGGTCGCGCCCGGCGAGGTCATGCTTTTCCGCATCGAGGCCCTGGAGCCCGACATCGTCCTGCGCGAACTGCGCGGCGGCGGCAACGGCGGGCCGAGTCTCATGCAGCTCGCGCCCGCCTTCCGGGCCGAGCGCGACCGCTTCGAGGCCTTGCTCTCCATGGCCGCCGACTGGCCCGAGACCGTCCTGTCCGCTCCTGATCACAAGGCAGTCAGCCATCGCGAGAGCTTCAACGCGCTTCTCGACCGCGATAGCGGGCTCATGGAAGCCTACCGGCGCGTGCTCGGGCAGGAGCTGGCGCTCGACGCCGGCCTGCGGGGCGACCCGCCGCCCGGCTTTTCCCGCGAGCACGGCCTGCGTTTCGCCTACTGCCCCTGGCTGCTGCCCGGCTTCCGCGAGTGCGAGCTGCTCGCCTGGGCCATGCCTTCGACGGCCGGCGACGGGCAGGCCATGCGCGAGCTGCGCCTGGCCTTCGACTCGCCCCATGTCGGCCCGGGAGAGTTGCGCCTGCTCCTCAAGCCGCCCAGGGCCGGTTATCGCATCCATCTTGCCGCGCCCCAGACCGGGCGTATGCCCACGGCCTTGCAGGCCTGCGCCCAGACCCTGGCGCGCGACGCGCCCGCCGACTTCCTGGGAGTCTTCCGCCTGGACGGGCCGACCGGACTCGCCATGCTCCTCGGCTCCGACGCCAGCGCGAGCCGCGGGCGCAGGGTTTGACCGATCTTGACAGGAGCGCCGCGCATGGCCACAGTGCGGCCTCGATACCGACCGCTCCATCCGCTCGCAACGATACACCCGGAACCATGACACCCAGATTGCCCTTTGCCCCGCACAAGCCCTGGCTCGCGCCCCTGGCCGGGTTCTCGGACCTGCCTTTCCGCCTGCTCTGCCGCGAGCTGGGCGCCGAGGCCGCCGTGACCGAGATGATCAGCGCCAAGGGCCTGGTCTACGACAGTCGCAACACCCAGCCCATCCTGGCCACCTGCGCCGAGGACGCGCCCCTGGCGGCTCAGCTCTTCGGCTCGGAGCCGGAGTTCATGGCCAGGGCCATGGACCTGCTCATGGCGCGCGGTTTCGCCTGGTTCGACCTCAACTGCGGCTGCTCCGTGCCCAAGGTGGTCAAGACCGGCAGCGGCGCGGCGCTCATGAAGGAGCCGGGAACGCTCCTGGACGTGGCGCGGGCCATGGTCGGGCGCGCCGGGCCGGGCCGCGTGGGCGTCAAGATGCGCCTGGGCTGGGATCCCAAGAGCGAGAACTACCTGGACGTGGCCAGGGATCTGGAGCAGGCCGGCGTGGGCTGGCTGACCCTGCACCCGCGCCACGCGCGGCAGGGCTTCACCGGGGCGGCCGACTGGCCGAGGATCGCCCTGCTCCGTCGGGCCGTGTCCATTCCCGTGCTCGCCAGCGGCGATCTCTGGACCGCCGAGGACGCCGCGCGCTGCCTGGCCGAGACCGGCGCCAGCGGAGTCATGTTCGCCCGCGGCGCCCTGCGCGATCCGGCCGTGTTCCTACGCCTCAAGGCCCTGCTCGGCGCGGGCGACGCGCCCCCGCCAAGCCTGGCCTGGACCATACGGCGTCATGTGGAGCTCATCCACCGCCACGGCACGCCAGCGCGCGAGATGCTCAAGATGCGCACCATCGTGCCGCGCTATGTGCGCCGCGTGGACGGCTCCAAGGAGCTGCGCAACAGGCTCGTGCACTGCTCCTCCTGGGAGGAGCTGGAAGGCATCGTGCGGGAAGTGGAGCAGTTGGAGGCCATCAAGGCTTCTTGATGATACGGGTATGGCAATCTGCTGGCTTCCCGAATCAGAAAGGGATTGACTCGGCCGCTGCTGTCGCGGAAGAATATCATCCTCTTTTCCTTCCGGCATACTCATACCAAAGGCGCTGCCATGGCCCAGCACAACATCCTCCTGGAATCCGGCACCAACGAGCTGGAGATCGTCGAGTTCTACATCGATGAGCAGACCGCCGATAATGAGCCGTACAAGGGCTACTACGGGGTGAACGTGGCCAAGGTGCTGGAGATCATCCGCCAGCCCACGATCACCGAGGTGCCGCAGACGATCCACCCATCCATTCTCGGCGCCTTCAACCAGCGCTCACGCATCATCCCGCTCGTGGACCTGGCCATGTGGCTTGGCAAGGAGCACAATACGAACGAGGAGTCCAAGGTCATCGTCACGGAGTTCAACACCGTGATCACCGGCTTCCTCGTCTCGGGCGTGACGCGCATTCACCGCATGAGCTGGGAGGCCGTGGAGCCGCCCAACCGCTATGTGTCTTCCTTCTCCAGCGACTCCATCACCGGCGTGGTCAAGATCGACGGCCGCATCATCTTCATCCTCGACCTGGAGAAGATCGTGGCCGAGCTCAACCCGGCCGTGCGCATGCGCCTGGACAGGGAGGCCTCGGACAGGGGCGGCTCCCAATTCAAGGCCATGGTCGTGGACGACTCGGCCCTTGTGCGCAACATGCTCAAGTCTCTCCTGGAAAGCGCGGGCTTCGCCGTGGAGACGGCCAACAACGGCCGGGAAGGCTGGGACCGGCTTCAGGATTACAAGCAGCGATCCGCCCGCGAGGACCGCGAGCTGTCCGATTTCCTCCAGATCGTCATCTCGGACATCGAGATGCCGAGCATGGACGGCCACAGCCTCACCAGGCAGATCAAGGAAGACCCGACCCTACGCAGGCTGCCGGTGATCCTCTTCTCCTCGCTCATCTCGGACAAGCTGCGCCACAAGGGCGAGGCCGTGGGCGCCGACGATCAGATCAGCAAGCCGCAGATCAGCCAGTTGGCGGAGCGAGCCAGGGAACTCATCGCCGAGCGCCTGGGCGTCATGGCCTGAGCCGCTTTGCCTCAACAGCAAGTCCCGCCGGAGACATCCGGCGGAACTTGCTCGGATCATTGGCAAAGATCGTTATTGTTCTGCCTCCGGCGACCAAGGGGGCGCGGCTCCCTTGGAACCCCGCTTTCCAATTGCACCACCAAGATAATCTGCTGAAATAATATTAAAATTTTTACTGGAGAGCGCGAAAGAGAGGCTCTTTTTTTCAAAAATGGTCTCTCTCGCAAAAAATTGGTTTGTCAACAGTCTGTCATGACAGGCAGCGCCCAGGCGCACCCGCGAATCAGCCCTGGGGCTGTCCGGGCTCCCTGCGGATGATCAGGAACGACGCCGTGGCCAGGCACACGGCATCGCCCGCCTCGTTCTGGATCTCGCCCTCCACGACCACGACCCTGTTCCCGCGCCGCACGATGCGCGCCTCGGCGCGCAAGGCGCTGCGGCCAGCGGGCCGCAGGTAGCGCATGTGCAGATCCATGGTCACGGTCTGGCGGTCCGGCTCCAGGCTGGCGATGACCGCGTGGGCCATGGCCTCGTCCATGAGCGCGGCCTGTATTCCGCCGGCCAATCCGCCCGCGCCCTGGATGAAACCCTCCTTGAAGGGCATCTCCAGGACAGCGCGCTCGGCCGTCAGCTCGGCGATGCGTATGCCCAGGAAGCGGAACAGCGGATTGACGGTCTGGCTCTCGCCGCGGACTGCGCGCAGGTACTCGGCGGACATGGCGGGCTCCCGTGGTTTGGATGCGACACATGACGGAAAGGACGAAACGCAACAGGTCAAATCGGGCCGAGGCCGATGGCCGGGCCGGCGCGGCCCACGCCCGTCAGGCCGGGATCGCCTCGATGTCCAGCTCTGCAAGGCCCTCGGCCCAGGGCCGCGGATCCATGCAGTCCGGGATCTCCGAGCGCACGGGCCTGCCGAGCAGGGCCTTGGCCCGCTCCACCGCGCGCGGAAGCTCCCTTGCCAGAGCCGCCGGCTCGGGCAGGTCCAGGGATGCGATGAGCGGGTGGCTCGCGGAGATATCCTTGGCTCCGAAGCGGTTGGTGATGGTCACCAAGCCGAAGGCGGCCATCTCCAGGGGCGGGTACGACGGATGCGGGGAAACCATGAGGGACACACCCACGTGCGCGAAGGACAGCACGGCGGCATAGCGCTCGATGGGCAGCTTGCCCAGGCTCTTGAGCGGCGCGCCCGGCGCCAGGAGGATGTCCTCGTGGGGCTGGCCGGCGCTGAGCAGCATGTATTTGCCGCGCTCGGCCTCGGGCATGGCCAGGACAAAGCGGCGCAGCCCCTCCAGGATGACCGGGAAACAGTTGCGCGGCTGCTCGGGCCTGCCGTAGGCCAGGATCGCGATCCTGTCCTCGGGCTTGGGCGGCAGGACATGGCCGCGCTCCTCCAGGTAAGCCCGCAAGGCCGGGTTGAGCGAGGGCTTGAGCACATGGCCGCGGCTGAAGACCAGCCCCAGGCCGTCGAAATGCGCGGCGAGGGAGGACGAGTTGAACACGGCCACGCAACGCTCGCCATGGCCGTAGGTGGCTAGGCTGCGGGCGTGTTTCGCGCCGAATGGATAAAAGCCCGGCTCGAAGTCCTGGATGAAGTAGTAGAACGGCGCGGCGTATCTGCCCTGCCCGGCCATGGCCCGCTCGTAGGCCTCCCACAGGAGCACCGAGGGCCAGTACGTGCACAGGAAGACCTCGCGCTCGTGACAGGCCAGCGGCCCGGCCTCGGGCACCGCCTCCAGCGTCGCGCGCTGCTCGCCGGGTCGGACAAGGCACTCCGTCAGGTCAAAAGTCGGCCGGCCGTCCAGGGGCGCGAGCGAGAGAAAGCGGATGTCCTCGTAGTGCCGGCCGATGTGCAGGGCCAACTCCAGGGCCGAGACCACGCCGCCGAAGGCGAACTCGCGCAGGACGTGCGGCAGGACCACGTTCAGGCGCGGCCGCGCCGCTCCGGGTGTGACGGAGACCTCGGGGTCGCGGACGACCTCGCTGACGTAGCGCGTGAACTCGTAGGGAATCATTGGTTCTCCCGCCAAAAACTAAGGGGTCCAGGGGCCTGCGGCCCCTGGCGGGAGAGAGCCCGAGAGAGGGCGCGGAGCCCTCTCTCGGTATTCGCCTCAGAACGGCACGTCATCCATGCCGCCGGCCTCGGACGGGAAGGCCGGGCCGAGGTCGTCGTCGGGATAATTCTGCTGTTGCTGCTGAGGCGCGGGACGCTGGCCGCCACGGGCCTGTTGGCCACGATTCTGGTAGCCCTGATCCTGCTGGCCCTGGTAGTCGCCCTGATTGTCGCGCCGGGAGTCGAGCCCCAGCACGCGCTGAGCGATGACCTCGGTGGTGTAGCGGTCCTGGCCGTCCTGGCCCTGCCATTTGCGGGTGCGCAGGCTGCCTTCCATGTAGACCAGGCTGCCCTTGCGCAGGTAGTTGGCCATGAACTCGCCCTGCTTGCCATACACGGCGAAGCGGTGCCACTCGGTGCGCTCCACTTTCTGGCCGGACTGGTCCTTGTAGCTTTCGTCCGTGGCCAGGGAGCCGTTGACCACGGCCTGCCCCGAAGGGAGATAGGCCAGCTTGGGGTCCTGCCCCAGGCGGCCGATGAGAATGACTTTGTTCAGGCTGCCGGCCATGCGCTCTCCTTCCTTATGTACGCTTGAGCTTTATGAGATTGATGGCCAACGTTACGCTTCTGCGACCATTTTTTCAAGCCCATCCAAGGCGTCCTCAAGCTCGTAGCTCAACCTGTCGGCCTCCTGGGGCTTGCGGTCGGCCAGGGCCGCGTTGAGCTTGGAGCGGATGTCCAGGGCCTTGGAGATGTGGCCGCGCAGGGCCTCCTGCCTATCCTTGGGCCACTCGCCCAGGGAAAGCTGCTCGAAGAGGGCCTCGGGCAGCTCCATGACGCCCTTGTGCGGCCAAGCCGGCGAGGGCATGGGCCAGGCCAGCTTGGAGAGCGCTGGCCAGCGGCGCTCCACGCTCTCGGGTTTGTAGGTCTGGGCCATCACCCGTATCTGGAGCAGCTCACCCATGCGCACCTCCTTGCCGCCTCTCAGGCGGCTTGCGTCAATCGATCTCCTTCCACTCGCTACGCACCTGGGCGACCACCTCCTGGATCAGGGAGAGCTGATCGCCGGGGCAGACGCCGATGAGCGGCTGCCCGCTGTCCACGTTCTCGTTGTGGCCGAAGTACACGGAGTAGATCTGCCCCTCGGGGCCCTTGTAGCCGACCACGGCCTCGCGCTTCATGCGCGACATGATGAACAGGTCCATGCCGCTCGCGACCTTGACCGAGCGGATGCCCGAGGCCTTGATCTTCTGGTCCACCTCGGGGACGAAGTAATACTTGGCCTTCTCCGGCGCGGTGACCAGGTGCAGGGTCTTCTTGAGGATGGCCTCGATGACCTCGTCGCGGGACAGGAAGTGGCGCAAGGTCATGAGGCGGGCGCCGGACTCGACGAACCTGCCCGAGAGCTCCAGGGCGATGTCCTTGACCTCGCCCTTCTGGGGCGCGGTGATGGGCTTCTTGTTGCGCTCGCGCACGATATGCCCGAGCAGCGTACCGGGCTTCTCCTTCCAGGTGCCCGTGGGGCCCAGAACCTTCATGCCGGCGGTCTTGGCCGTGAACTCGACGACGCCCGTGTGCGGGGCGCAAATCTCGATTTCTTCGTAGGGGGAGGCCTTGATCTCCTCCAGGAGCGCCTTGACGTCTATCACTTGTTCTCCGCCTTCTTACCTGTAGTAGAGATTGCGGCCGCCCATGGTCAAGAGGGCCTGGTAGAGGTTCTTTCTCACCTCGCGGCGATCCCAGATGCCCTGGATGTGGCCGCGGGACAAGGCCTGATGGGCCTGGTGGTAGTCGGGGGGAATGTCCACGCCCGTGGTCTCCTTGATGACGCCCGGACCGGCGAAGCCGATGTTGGCCGAGCGCACGGAGAACTGGTAGGGCGAGCAGCCCAGGAAGCTGGCCAAAGGACCAGCATAGGAGTTCGTGTCGTAGAGCACCAGGTACAGGCCGCCCTCGTCGATGTAGTCGCGGACGGCCATGGTGCAGCGGGGCATCTGGATGACGCCGTTGGTGCCCTCCTGAATGCGGATGCCGGCCGTGCCGTGCACGTAGGCCAGAAGCGGGTAGTGCTTCTTCTTGGCCCGCTCCACGGCGCGGATGAACTTCTCGCCCTCGGCCGCGCCCACGCTGCCGCCGCGGAAGGCGCCCATGAGCATGGCGCAGACCATGCGCACGCCCTGGATGCTCGCCTCGAAGGTCATGCACGCGCTACGCTGGCCGGTCTTCTTCTTGGCCTCCTCCAGCTTCGCGTCGAAGCCCTCGAAGCCCAAAGGGTTGCCGGCCTCGATGCGCGCGTTGAACTCGTAGATGGAGCCCTGGTCGAAGACGTTGTACAGATACCATTGGTACTCCATGGGGAAGTGGTATCCGCAATAGCCGCACACGCCGGCGAAGTCGCCGAAGAGGTCGGGGGCCCAGAGATCGAGACAGCCGTGGGTGGCCGCCCGCGGGCAGGTCACGGCCACGTCCTCGCGGGCCTTGGGGCTCAGGTAGATCCACTGCTCATCACCCAGGCAGATGCCTTCGTCCGGGCAGGATAGCTCGGTGAGCTGCTTGACCGCCTCGGAATCGGCCTTGCCGTTCCCCCTCATGAATCCCACAATCGGTCCCGAGACCTTGTCCGTGAGCACCTGGGCCTCGGCCTGGAGATCCTCCAGCCAACGCTTGAGCTTGCGGTGGCGCTTGCCCAGGAACTCGTAGCGGAAGAAGGAGTGCGTGGCCCAGAGCATGTCCAGGGCCGTGGACACGGTCTTCTGGGTGAAGGTGCGCTTGTCCACGTAGGCCTGCTGGGCCATGGCGCGGAATTTCTGGTAGCGCCGCCAGACCAGGTTGTCCCTGGCCTTGGAGGACAGGCTCCAGCGCACGAAGATGCTCTCCGCCTCGACGCCGCGCTTATTGGCGGCGCGCTTGATCTCGTTGGCGCGCAGCAGCTTGAGGCCCTTGGCATGGAGCACGGACTGGTTGGTGGCCGAGATGAGCTCGCCGCGCAGGGTCTTGAAGAAGTCGTAGTGCTCGGGCCGCGCGCCCAGCGCCGGCTCCTGTATGACGCGGTCGATGTAGCCCATGGCCAGGTTGTCGCTGGCGGTCATCTTGAGCTGTCGCGCGCATTTCTCGATAAGCTCGGGCCCGGCGCGCTGCCCCTGGCGCAGGCGACCTTCGATGGCCGCGGCGCCCTCGGGGGAGATGACCGAGTAGTAGCCGTGCGAGAGCATGAGGCGCATGTCGGCCAGACCGATGGCCTCGGCGCCGCCGGAGCCGCCCTCGGAGATGACGGCCACCACGGGCACCCGCAGGGCGGCCAGCTCATAGAGGTTGCGCGCGATCTGCTGGGCCGCGCCGGGATAATCCTCGATGGGGTAGGAGCCCGGCGTGAAGATGAACGAGTGGATGGGGATGTTCTCGGTCTCGGCGACCTTCATGTAGTGCAGCGCCTTGGCATTGCCCCAGGGCTTTACCGAGCCGCCGTTGCGGAACTCCTGGCCGTGGCCCTTCTCCTGGCCGATGACCATGACCGGCTGGTTGATGACCTTGTTGCCCACGCGGCGGGTGATGTAGGCCCTGGCGATGAGCATGCTCGGGTCGATGGAGTACTCGTCCTGGCCGCCTATCTCCGTGTAGTTGTCGTAGACGTTCTCCAGGATGTCCTTGAGGCAGATGCGCTGCGGATGGCGCACGATGCGCACCTTGTCCATGGGTGTCAGCTCGGCTTCGAGCTTGTTCTCCAGGAAGGAGAAGATGTCCTCGAGCTGCTGCACCTGCCGCACCTGCTCGGGAAGGGTCAGGTCCTTTTCCCGAGCCAGGAACTCGCCGAGCTTGGACTCGAGCATGGCCACGTTCTCGTTCTGCTTCGGTCCGAAGACATCCCGGATGTAGGCCAGACGGTCCTTGAGCAGTTGTGTTCTCTTTTCGATATCCATACGAGCGTCAGCGCGTCCTTGTCTCGGCGTCGCCTATTCGGGGCGCAGGATGGACGCCGGTAGTTTCATGGTGGATGCCGTTGCCTTGCCCTCTCCGTCCCTGCGCGGGCCTAGAATTCGAGCAGGTTCGCCGTCTTCTTGCGCAGGAAATCGCAGTTGGACTTGAGCGGATTGCCGGAGCGGTCCTGTCCCCGGAGCACCAGGCTGTCCAGGAATTCGATGCCCCTCTGCTTGACCTGGGCCAGATCGTCGCCCTTGATGATGGCCAGGGCAAGGTTGGGGTCGAACTCCGTGGGGATCTGGTAGGGTTCGTCCATGGGCACCTGGGTGTGCACGTGGAGCCATGGGCGGTCGGGCCAGGTGAACTCCTCGATGCGGCCCACCCAGGGCGCGAACTTGTTGTTCGGGTCCTCGGCGATGATGCGGTACTCGATGCCCACGCCGTCGAACGCGATGTCCGCCTGGGAGTAGCCTATGGATTGCCCGAGCCCGACTCGGATCTGCTCGGCGATGAGGTCCATGGGGCCGTTGCCGTTCACCCGGGAGATGATGCCCGAGACGCCGTTCTCCACCTGGATGCGCGTGTTGACCTCCATGAGGAAAGGCTCGCCCCTGGGGGTAACGATCCATTCCCAGGTGCCCACGCTGTCATAGCCCACCTCGCGGGCCATGTTCAGGGAGTGGCGCGTGATGTCGCCGAGCAGCTTGGCCGCGTCGAAGGTGTACGTGAGCTCGCCGGGCGCGAAGCCGGGCGCGACCTCGATGCGCTTCTGGCGGCCCGTGGACTGCACCGAGCAGTTGCGCGTGCCGAAGTGCACCGGCTCGCTACGGCCGTCGCCCAGGACCTGGACTTCCAGGTGGTTGAAGCGGACGACGCGCTGCTCGATGAGCACGCCTTCGTCGTGGAACTGGCGCTTGGAGTAATTGCGGATGCGGCGGAAGACGTTGCGGAAGTGGTCGATGCGGTCCAGCTCCTCGATGCCCATGCCGCCGCCGCCCGCCGAAGCCTTGACTAGCACCGCGGGACGCTCCATGCCCTGCTCGGCCTGGAAGGCGAACAGGTTCCCGGCGATCTCCTCGGCCTCCATCTCGTCGTAAATGGGTCTGTCCGAGCCCGGCACCGTGGGCACGCCCAGGCGGCGGGCAAGCCGCTTGGTGTTGATCTTGTCGCCCAGTTCGCGGATGACCTTCCAGGACGGGCCGAGAAAGAGGAGCGGATTGTCGCGCTCGCTGACCCTGCGGGCGAAGCGGAAGTCCTCGGCGAAGAACCCGTAGCCCGGATGGATCGCCGTGGCGCGGGAGTCCTCGGCCACGGCCATAAGCTCGTTGGCGTCCTGGTAGGAGCGGATGCGGTACAGGGACTTGGGCCCGCCGTGCTTTCTGGCCAGGGCCACATGGCCGGACTGGTGGTCTTCCTTGGTGTAGACGCAGACGAATCGGATCCCAAGCTTCATGCAGGCTTGGGCTATGCGGATGGCGATCTCGCCGCGATTGGCGATGAGGACCTTATGAGTGTTCGCAACCACGCGAAATATTCCTTCTTTTTGAACGCGAACCGATAGTTTAAGCCTCGAAGCATCCAAAACAAGGAGGCCCTTATATGCTGCAACAAGCAAATAGTCCACCAGCCAGACCCCGTTCGCCGGGGCCGGCCTGGACCGCCACGATCCTCCCGTGGCAATGGCCCGCGGCCTGACTAGCCGAGCTTCTCCTCGGTCTTGGTCTGCTGCTTGGCCTTGCGCTGGGCGATCATGCGCTTCTGGACCTCAAGCACCAGCTTGTCGAGTCTGGCCTCCTGCCGCCGGTCGGGCGAGACGAACTTGCAGGCCAAGATGTCCTCGTTGATCCGCCGCACGATCTGCGTCGTGAGCCCGACGAGCACGGGCTTGCCGGCGATGAGCAGATCCACGGTCACGGTCGCGCCTTCCTTGAGGCGCGACTCGGCGGTGGCCAGGATCGCGGTGCCGGTGGCGCTCATGTCCTTGACGTCGAAGCTCGCGCCGGTCTCCCGCACCTTGGCCTTGAGGCCTGGAATCCGCGCCCGGAATGCGCCGCGCTGGTTGTCGCCATCGGGTACTTCGATCTTGAAATCCATGAATCCTCCCAACCGTCATCCGCCGACGCGCTTTTCCAAGGCGATCTCGATTCGCCTGTTGCGCGCGCGGTTCTCCGTGCTGTTGTTCGGAAAGAGGGGCTCCAGGTCCGCCAATCCCGTGGCGGTCAGCCTGTTGGCCTGTATGCCCATGGACATGATGAAACGCAAGACGTTCACCGAGCGCATGGCCGAGATCTCCCAGTTGTCCTTGAACCGGGAGTTGCCCGAGGGCAGGACGTCGTCGGTGAAGCCGCGGATGTTGATCTTCTGATCCGCATGCTTGATGAGCAGATCCTTGAGGTCGCGCATGACGGCCTTGCCTGCCTCGGAGAGCTCCACCTGTCCCGGGGCGAACATGACGTCCGAGGGCACGCGCAGGGTGATGATGCCGTTGTCGAAGTGCGCGCCCACCACGCCCTTGAGGCCCTTGGTGTTCTGGTAGAACTGCACGTCCGTGAACAGCTTGCGCTGGCTCTCCATGATCTGGCGCTGGAGCTTGACCTGGTCCACGAGCACCGCCTGCTCGTCGCGCGCGATGCGCGAGGACGAGATCTCGCTCTTGTTGCCTTGCAGCGCGAGCTGCACGGCCTGGAACGAGTCGGTGAACTTTTTGACATCCACGCTGGACATGGAGAACAGCAGGATGAAGAAGGTCAGCAGAAGGAGCGTGAGGTCGGAGAAGGTTGTCAGCCAGTCCTGGTTTCCGCTGACCTCTTCTTCTTCTTCTTCTTCCACATAGGGGCGCTTGCTATCCCTTGTCATAGCGGCGCTCCAGCGGGGATATGAAAGAGGAAAGCTTCTCGTACACGAGCCTGGGGTTGTTGTTCTCCAGGATGGACTTGGCGCCCTCGAAGATGATCTCCATGTGCAGGGTTTCCTGGAGCGTGCGGGCGGTGAGCTTGCCCGCGATGGGCAAAAAGAGGAGGTTGGCGAGCATCGATCCGTAGAACGTGGTGATGATGGCCAAGGCCATGGCCGGGCCGATGGCCTTGGGATCGTCAAGGTTGGCGAGCATCTGCACGAGGCCGATAAGCGTGCCGATCATGCCGAAGGCCGGCGCGAACCCGGCGAGCTTGCGGAAGACCTCCTGGCCGACTTTGTGTCGCCGCTTCATGGACGAGATCTCGATGCGCAGCGTGTCGTGGATGATGTCCGTGCCGGCGTTGTCGGCGATGAGCTGGCAGGCCTTCTTGAGCACCTTGTTCTCGGTCTGGATGTTCTCCAGGGCGATGAGGCCTTCGCGGCGGCTGATGTCGGCCACGCGGACCATGATGTCCACGACCTCCTGCGGATTGACCTTGCGCGAGGAGAAGGCCTTGAAGCCCGCGGCCATGGCCTGGCGCACCTCCTCGAAGGGGAAGGCCACGCAGATCGAGGCCAGCGTGCCGCCGCCGACGATGAGCATGCTCGGGAAATCCACGAAGAGGGAGTAGTCTCCGCCCATGTAAATAGCCCAGCCGACCATGACCAGACCAGAAACCAGTCCGCCCAGTGTTGCGATGTCCATCTGCTCTGCGCCCTTGCTTTTGCTGGTTGAACTGTGCGCGAATGACCGCTATTAGATGCGCGTGCGCACCGGATCGCCTTGCAGTGCTCCTCGGTGCGCGGGACCCTATCATCAATGAAGGCGACATGCAAAATCAACGAACCGTAGAGTCCGCGACGGACTACCTGCGCGGCAGGATCGCCCCGGCGCTGCCCGCGGCCGCGGGCATTGTCCTCGGTACGGGCCTCGGAATGTGGGCTGATGCGTTGCAAGATGTATGCAAGATACCTTATCACGAAATCCCGGGGTTCCCCGTCTCGACGGTGCCCGGCCATGCCGGCGCCCTGGTCTGCGGCAGGGTCGCCGGCCGCGGCGTGCTCGCGCTATCGGGACGCTTCCACCTGTACGAGGGCTACTCCCCCGCCGAGGTGTGCATGGGCGTGCGCGTCCTGGCCAGCCTCGGGGTCGGCGCCATCATGCTGACCAACGCCGCGGGCGCGCTCAATCCCCAGCACGACGCCGGCACGCTCATGTGCATCACCGATCACGTCAACCTCACGGGCGTCAGCCCCCTGACCGGCCCCAACGTGGATGCCTGGGGCGTGCGCTTTCCGGACATGTGCGCGGTCTGGGACAAGGGCCTGCGCGAGCTGGCCATGGAGCAGGCCGCGCGCCTGGGCATCCGCCTGGAGCGGGGCGTGTACGCGCAGGTGCCGGGGCCGCAGCTCGAAACCCCGGCCGAAACGCGGGCCTACAGGCTGCTGGGCGCCGACGCAGTGGGCATGTCCACGGTCATCGAGGCCATCGCCGCGCACCACATGGGAGCGCGCCTGCTCGGCATTTCCTGCCTGACCAACAAGAATCTCCCGGACTGCATGGCCGAGACGAGCCTGGAGGAGATCCTGGCCGTGGCGGCACGCGGCGGCGAAGCCCTTGGTCGGCTGCTCACGGCGGTGATCGCCGCCTTGTGAGGCCGCGCAAACAGCCTTGGCGGCGTATTTGTCCTCGTGGGCTAAACATTTCCGCCAAGTGTCCGAAAAGATGCGCATACGGACGCTGCCACGGCCGCGTCTCGGCAATCCGCTAAACGAGGATGCTCGCATGCGCTTCACCCGCATTCTGCTGTGCCTCTGCCTAGCCACGGCCCTCGCGCTGGCCGCCTGCTCCCAGAGGCAGGCCAGGACCATCGGCCGGACCGCCAATCGTCCACCCGAGTGCACGGCGCGAACCTGCCTCGTGGAGGCCAATTATCGCGCGGCCAACATCATGGCCGAGGTCCTCGCCGATGAGCTGCGGAAAGGCGATGGGATCATCATCACCGATTTCATCCACCTGAGCGACCCCGGCCGGGAATCGACCCTGGGCAAGCTCATCCCGGAGCAGATATCCTCCAAGCTCGCCCAGCATGGCTTCATGCCCGTGTCCCAGCGCCACGCCGGCGACGAGTCCGCCCAGGCCACGGGCAAGGCGCGCCTCGTGGGCTCGTACACCACGGCTTACGACGTGCTCTTCGTCAACGTGCGCGTGATCCGCACGAAGGACTCGGCCGTCATCGCCGGCTACGACTACGAGCTGCCCGCCAGCTCCAACCTGCGCGCCATGGTGTCCGGAGTATGGGGCGAGGCCGGCATCGAGCCCACGGTCAAGACGTCCTTCACCACCGCGGCACGTAAATAGCCGGACGCGCTCCGAGCATCAGGCCGCCCGCGCGCTCCGCCGGGCGGCCTTTTTCATCGACGCGCCTTGCCCGACGGGCGCCTGGCCGGATAAGCTCGCCGGGATGACAAACAAGCCAGACCACGGAGGCGGCATGAACAAGGACGAGACGAGGCGCTGCCTGTACGAGACCCTCATGAGCCTGGTCGCCCCGAGCATGGACAGCGAGGAGCGCAGGGACATGCTCGACTGCTTTTTCCCCTCCGGCCCGATCCTGGACGACGAGACCCTGGACGCCCTGGCCCAGAGCATCGCGCCGCCGCCCAGGGAGTTTTTCGCCAAGTGGATCATGGTCTTCGTGGACAAGGCCCTGGCCGAATTCCCGCCCGAGCGGCTGCAAGCGGTGTGCGGGGAGGGGCTGGGCGAGCGGACCAGGCTCTATCTGGCCTACCTCGAATTCAGCCGGGAGCGCCAGGCCGACATGGACCGCGACCTGGAGGCTTGGCGCATGGAATGCCTGACCAGGACCAGGCAATAGAGCAGTTTGCTTTTGAAAATGCTCCGCAAGCCATGCGTCGGCGTGACTGGCCGCCGCGTGGGCGTAAGTGCAATCCGCTTGCGCCGTCAACGCCGAGCGAGCGTCTCAATGTCAAACCGCCCTGGACCGCGGAACAGCGCAGCCGCGGCCTCGGCTACATTTCTGTTGACATCGAAGGGCTTTACGCATACCGGCGGGTGTGACCGTAACATGAATTATTATTCATGGCGGCAACCCCGCGCAGGACGGGAGCACACCCCGAGGAGAATTCAGGGAATGCCCAAGGAAGATGCCATTGAAGTGGATGGCATTGTGCAGGAGGCCCTGCCCAATGCCATGTTCCGTGTGGAGCTGAGCAACGGGCACGAGGTGCTGGCCCACATCTCCGGCAAGATGCGCAAGTTCTACATCCGCATTCTCCCCGGTGACAGCGTCAAGGTGGAGCTTTCGCCCTACGACCTGACCCGGGGCCGCATCACCTATCGCATGAAGTAGCGACCGCCACGCCATGGCAGGACAAAGCGAACAGACCGGCCTCGCGGGCCAGGCCGCCAAGGCGGGCAAGGCGCCCAGACGCAAGGGCGTGGTCGTGTGGTTCAACGAGCCCAAGGGCTATGGGTTCATCCGCGACGACTCGGGCGAGGATGTCTTCGTGAGCTGGCCGGACATCCTCCGGCCGGGCTTCAAGACCCTTGCCGAGGGCGAGCGCGTCTCCTTCCTCTTCAAGGCGGGTGACGGCGGCCGCAAGGCCGCCGAGGTCGTGCCGCTCAGGGAATCCGCCGCCCCTCCCGGCTCATGAAATAGAGCCTCGGCCCTGCCGGCGAGTCCTCCAGCCGGTAGCCCATCTCCAGCAACCTGACCCGGATGTCGTCGGCCATTCCGTAGTCCTTGCGCTTGCGGGCGTCCTCGCGCCGGCGCACCAGGCCGGCCACTTCCTCGCCTGCTCCGGCCGGGTCCATGGGCGCCTGGGCATGATCGAGCACGCCGAGCACCTTGTCGCAAGCCGCCAGTCCGCGCAGGCACAAGTCGGCCTCGGCCTCGCTCAGCCTGCCCTCGGCCAGCCGAGCGTTCACCGTGCGCACGAACCTGAACAGCTCGGGCCAGAAACGGTGCATGGACAAGTCTTCCTCCACGGCCGAGACCAGGCCGCGACGCAGATTCTGAGCCGCCTGGGCCACTTCCTGGCCCGGATCGCCCTTGCCCCGGCTTGCCCTGCTCAAGGCCATATGGAGTTCCTGCACCTTGCGCCAGTTCCTTGACCACATGGGCAGGCTCTGGAGCGAGAGCGGCTTGTGATAGGAGGTGGACAGGAGCCACATGCGCAGGGCCGCGCCGGACGGCGCGGCGCGCAGCGCCTGGGCCAGGGTCGGGCCCCGCTCCTGGTCCGCGCCGGGAGCGCCGGTCACGGGCTGGGCGATGAGCCAGGCCGCGGGCGCGGCCCCGGCGCCCAGGGACCAGATGGCCCGGAAATTCTCCAGGTGCGGGAAGCGGTGGCTCTCGGCGCACAGGACCATGGTCAGCCCCGGCAGGCCGTCCAGGGCGGCGGCGGACTGCTGCAGGAACCAGCTCGGCCGCACCTTGCCCCACTCGGTCTCCAGGGCGTCGCCGGCCTTGAGGTCTTGCAGGGTCACGCGCTTGAGCAGGGTGAAATCGCGCGGGTTCTCCTTGACGTAGTCCCGCAGGTCCACGGTCTTGCCCAGGCTCAGGCCTTCCAGATCCATGCCGCCGGTCTTGCCGTAGACCTTGTCGCGCAGCACGTCGTAGTAGACGCTGCGCAGCTTCTCGTAGGCCAGGCCGCGGGCCAGCAGCCTGCGGCACAAAGCCAGGGCGCGCTCGGTGCTCTCGCCGGCCAGGGCGAAGCGCACGTCCTCGCCCACCCCGAGCACTCCAGCCAGCCGGCCGAGCTCCTCGCGCGCGCGGCGGGCGAACTCCTGCCGCGACAGCCGGGCCGAGCGCGCGGCGGCCAGGGCGCGGTCATCCAGGTCGGCCAGGCCGACGCAGGCCTGCGCCCGCACACCGCTCTCGCGCAGATGTCGGCAAAGCACGTCCAAAAGCACGATGCGCCGCCAGACCTCCAGCTCGCCGACATCGTCGAGGCTCGGGCCCGGCGTGAACAGCCCGGCGCCGGATTTGCCGGCCTCGATGGCGCGCGGCTCGCCGCTGGCCAGGTCGCGCACGCGCATGCCTCGCTGCACCGGGACCGCGAACAGGGACGTGCTCAGGTAGCGCTCGCCGCTATCCGGACAGATGCACACGATGACGCCGCCCCGCCCATTCTCGGAAAGGCCTTTGGCCAGGTGTAGCGCGCCCACCAGGGCCGCGCCGGAGCTCATGCCCACGAGCAGGCCCTCCTCGCGGGCCATGCGCCGGGCCATGTCGAAGGCCGCCTCGTCCTCCACGTTGAGCACCATGTCCAGGGTCTTCTTGTCGTAGAGCCCCGGCGGGTAGGACTCCTGCATGTTCTTGAGGCCCTGGATCTTGTGGCCGGCGAAGGGCTCCACGGCCGCGACGCGGATGTCCGGGTTGAAGGCCTTGAGGCCGCTGGCCAGGCCCATGGCCGTGCCCGTGGTGCCCAGGGTGGCCACGACATGGGTTACCGCGCCCCCGGTCTGCTCCCATATCTCGCGGGCCGTGCCCTCTCGATGGGCGCGCACGCAGGCCTCGTTGTTGTACTGGTCCATGAGCACGTGCTTGTCCGGCTCCTCGCGGGCCAGACGATAGGCCTCCTCGATGGCTCCGTCGGTGCCCATGTGGCCCGGCGTGAGCACGATCTCCGCGCCGTAGGCCCGCAGGATGCGCTTGCGCTCCTCGGAGGCGCTCTCGCTCATGAGCAGCTTGCACCTGTAGCCCTTGACCGCGCAGACCATGGCCAGGCCGATGCCCGTGTTGCCGCTGGTGGCCTCGATGACCGTCTTGTCCGGAGTCAGCTCGCCGCTTTCCTCGGCCGCCTCGATCATGGCCAGGGCAACGCGGTCCTTGATGGAGCCGCCGATGGACTTGGACTCGATCTTGGCCAGGATCCTGACGTCGCGGTATGGATTGAGCCGGCCAATCTCCACCAGGGGCGTGTCGCCGATAAGGGATAGAACGCTTGTGTGTATGGGCATGTGCTGCACTTGCTCTCGTGCTCGGGGGTTGCACCGGGATCGGCCGGGCGCCGGAAAACTGCCTCGGATGGCAGGCGGCCGCCGTCAGACGCCGCCTGTCCCCTGGGGCTGTTCTCAAGGCCATGTACCAGAGGTGGATTCCAGAGGAAAGCCCCGAACCATGGCACGCACGAGTCCCAGACCGGCGGAAGGCCTCACTTCCCCGCGAGCACCTTGCGCGCCAGCTCGTCCGCCTCGGCCATGACATCGGCGTGCATCTCTGCCGCGCCGAGGTCGTACACACCCAGGGCGCGGAGATGGTAGGCACGCGAATAGCCGAGATAGCGCGTGAAGAGGGTCTCGTAGCGCGGCTCAATATCCGCGAAGCGCTCCTCTTTTGGGTGGCCCTGGGCGATGAGCATGACCCAGGACTTGCCGGGCGCGAGGCGCGTCTTATCCCTCTTCTTGGCATAGTCGGTCACGAGGAAGGAGAAACAGCGGTCAATGAAGCCCTTGAGCTGCGCGGAGACATCGCCCCAGTACACGGGCGTGGCCATGACGAGCACGTCGGCGGCGCGGACCTCCTCCAGCACGGGCGCGAGGTCGTCCTTGAGCACGCAACGCTCGGATTTCGTCTTGCAGCCGAAGCAGCCGATGCACCCGGAATAGTCCATCTCTCCCAGCCGGTACGTCGAAACCGTGGCCCCGCCGGCGACCAGCCCAGCGCAAAACCTTTCCGCCAAAGCCGACGTGTTGCCTTTCCTGCGGGCGCTGCCGATGACGCATACCGCGTGCATGTCCTTCCCCTTTTCAAAACCTGAACTCATACGCCTGCGCAGGCCGCGCATGGCTCAGGGCAAAACCAACTCACCTTTAACGCACAAGGGTTTGCGGGCAATTGGCTTCGTTTCGTGATTTCCGCCCCGTTCCAGGCCGGACTTCATGGCAAAATTTCCGTCACAAAGTATATCAAAAAGCCGTCCGAACCCCAAGCGCGCCCACACCAAACACATGGGGTCCAGGGGCCCACGGACCCTGGCGGGGTGAGGTCTGGAGAGGGGCGCGGAGCCCCTCTCCGGTTCATGCCTTTACGCCGCCGCCTGCTGCTCGGTCTGGAACACGAGCTTGTCCAGGCGCACGTCCACGATGACCTTCTGGCCGTCCTCCAGCTTGCCGGAGATAAGTTCCTTGGCCAGCGGCGTCTCCAGCCGCGACTGGAGGAAGCGCTTGAGCGGCCGCGCGCCATAGACCGGGTCGTAGGCCTCCTCGGCCACGAAGCTCTTGGCCGCGTCGGTCATCTCCAGCTCGATCTTGCGGTCGGCCAGACGCCTGCGCAGGCCGTCGAGCTGCAACTCGATGATCTGCTTGAGCTGCTCCTGGAGGAGCGGCTTGAAGAGCACGACCTCGTCCACGCGGTTGAGGAACTCGGGCCGGAAACTGCGGCGCAGGGTGTCCATGACCTTGTCGCGCACGCCGTCCTTGAACTCTCCCTTGGCCGTTATCCCTTCGAGCATGAACTCCGCGCCGAGGTTGGAGGTCATGATGACGATGGTGTTCTTGAAATCCACGGTGCGGCCCTTGGAGTCGGTCAGCCGGCCGTCGTCGAGGATCTGCAGGAGCACGTTGAACACGTCGTGGTGCGCCTTCTCGATCTCGTCGAAGAGGATGACCGAGTAGGGCTTGCGGCGCACGGCCTCGGTGAGCTGGCCGCCCTCCTCGTAGCCCACGTAGCCCGGAGGCGCGCCGATGAGCCGCGCCACGGTGTGCTTCTCCATGTACTCGGACATGTCGATGCGCACCATGTTCTCCTCGCTGTCGAAGAGCGCGGCCGCCAACGTCTTGCACAGCTCGGTCTTGCCCACGCCCGTGGGGCCCAGGAAGATGAACGAGCCGATGGGCCGGGCCGGATCCTTGAGGCCGGCGCGGGCGCGCAGCACCGCGTCCGCCACGGCCTCCACGGCCTCGTCCTGTCCTATGACCCGCTGATGGAGCTGCTCGGGCAGGCGCAGGAGCTTCTCGCGCTCGCCCTCCAGCAGGCGCGAGACCGGGATGCCGGTCCAGCGCGAGATGATCTCGGCCACGTCGTCGGGTCCGACCTCCTCGCGCACCATGCGCGTGCCCTTGCCGCCGTCCGCATCCTCCCCCATGGTCTCGATCTGCTTCTCCAGGGTGGACAGCCGGTACTTGAGCTCAGCGGCCTTGTTGTAGTCGTAGGCCCGGGATGCTTCGTCCAAGGCATGCCGCGTGCGCTCGATGTCCTCCTTGACCTGGCGCATGCGCTCCACCGAGCCTTTCTCCTTCTCCCACTGGGCCGTGAGTCCGGCCTGCTTCTCCTTGAGGTCGGCCAGCTCGCGCTCCAGGGTTTCCAGCCGCTCGCGCGATTTGGGATCGGTCTCGCGGCGCAGGGCCTCGCGCTCGATCTCCATCTGGAGGATGCGCCGGTTGGTCTCGTCCAGCTCCGTGGGCATGGAGTCGATCTCCGTGCGGATCATGGCCGCGGCCTCGTCGATGAGGTCGATGGCCTTGTCCGGGAGCTGGCGGTCGGTCAGGTAGCGGTTGGAGAGCACGGCCGCGTCCACGATGGCCGCGTCGGCGATGCGCACGCCGTGGTGCACCTCGAAGCGCTCGCGCAGGCCGCGCAGGATGGAGATGGTGTCCTCCACGCTCGGCTCGTCCACGAGGATGGGCTGGAAGCGGCGCTCCAGGGCCGGGTCCTTCTCGATGTTCTTGCGGTACTCGTCCACGGTGGTCGCGCCGATGCAGTGCAGCTCGCCGCGCGCCAGCATGGGCTTGAGCAGGTTGCCGGCGTCCATGGCGCCCTCGGCCTTGCCCGCGCCCACGATGGTATGGATCTCGTCGATGAACAGGATGACGCGCCCTTGGGACTGGCCGACCTCCTTGAGCACGGCCTTGAGGCGCTCCTCGAACTCGCCGCGATACTTGGCGCCGGCGATGAGCGCGCCCATATCCAGGGAGAAGATGGTCTTGTCCTTGAGCCCCTCGGGCACGTCCTGCTTGAGGATGCGCTGGGCCAGGCCCTCGACGATGGCGGTCTTGCCCACGCCCGCGTCGCCGATGAGCACCGGGTTGTTCTTGGTGCGCCTGGACAGGATGCGGATGGCCCGCCTGATCTCGGCGTCACGGCCGATGACCGGGTCGAGCTTGCCCTTGCGGGCCTCCTCGACCAGATCGCGGCCGTACTTCTTGAGCGCGTCGTAGGTCGCCTCGGGGTTGTCCGAGGTCACGCGCTGCTTGCCGCGCACTTCGGTCAGCACCGAGAGTATCTTGTCGCGGGTGACGCCGAAACGGGCATTGACCTTGCCCACGCCCGTGGTCTTGGGCTCGTCGGCGAGCGTCAGGAAGATGTGCTCGACGCTCACGTACTCGTCGTTCATCCGCCTGGCCAGATCCTGGGCCGTGACCAGCACCTGGTTCAGGCGCTGGGTGACGTAGACCTGGCCGGGCTGCGCGCCGGGGCCGCCCACCTTGGGCAGGCGCGCAAGCTCCTCCTCCACGGCTTTGGCGTAGGCCTCGGGCTCATGGCCGGCCTTGCTCAGAAGGTTGGGCACGAGCCCGTTGTCCTGCTTCACGAGGGCCAGCAGGAGGTGCTCGGCGTCTATTTGTTGATGCCCCAGGCGCACGGCCTCGGCTTGCGCCTCGGCGATGGCGTCCCGTGACTTCTGCGTGAACTTGTTCATGTCCATGCTCTGCTCCTTTCGTGCTGGAGATATGGAAGCGTCGCTTCTGTTCCCAGACAATCGTGCAGGATAAGTCTATGTCTTAGCGGGAGCTTGGCAAGGGCTACAAAAGCCTGCGCAGCTCCTCCACGCGTTTCTCCAGGGTCTCGATACGTTCGAGGAGGTCCACGATGATGCTCGCTCCAAGCGTGCAGACCTCGAAATCGTCCATGATGCGATTGAGCTTGCCGATGCGGTAGACGTCACGGGCCCTGAAGAGGGGCTCGCCCTCCCCTGCCCTGACGGGATCGATCCAGCCCAGCTCGATGAGTTCGGTCAGGCGCAGCTCGCCCATGCCCGTGATCTCCAGTATCTGGCGGCGGGAGATGAGCCTGGAGCGGGAAGGCGGATTGCCCGCGCAGGTGATGTCGGGTGCCATGGCGTCTTACCCTCCTAGAAGTTGCGGGCCTTGAAGCCCGTCCTGGACTCCAGCTCGCTCCACAGCCGGCGGACCTCCTCGCTGTCGGCCCGCGGCGCCTGGATCATGATGCGCACGAACATGTCGCCCCGCCGGCCGGCGGGCCCGAGGCCCTTGCCTTGGAGGCGCATCTTGCGGCCGCTGCCCATGCCCGCCGGGACCTTGAGCTCCACCTGTCCGTCCAGGGTGGGCACGTTGATCGTGGCGCCCATGGCCGCCTCCCAGGGGGCCAGCGGCAGGTCGAGCACGATGTTGCCCTCCTCGACCTTGAAGAGCGGATGCGGGGCGAGCTTAACGCGCAGGTACAGGTCGCCGGCCGGGCCGCCGGCCATGCCCGGACCGCCCTGGCCGGACAGCCTGATGCGCTGCCCGGCCTTGATGCCCGCCGGGATGTTCACGCTGAGCGTGCGCGGCACGGGCATGCCGCCCGGCCCCATCTCGGTCAGGGATACGGTCTTGGAGCCGCCGCGAAAGGCCTCCTCAAGCGTGAGCTCGATCTCGGCCTCGGCGTCCTGCCCGCGACGAGGCCGCGCCGTGCGGCCGCCGAAGCCACCGCCGTGGAAGCCTTCGAAGCCTCCTCCGCCGCGAGCCTGCTGAAATCCGCCCCCACCGAAAACGCTCTCGAAGAAGTCGCTGAAATCGAAGCCCCCGCCACCAGGGCCTCCGCCGTGGGCGCGGTACCCGAAGTGCATGTTCTCGAAGCCCGGAGGCGGCTGGAAATCCTGGCCCTGCTTCCAGTTGGGGCCCAAGGAGTCGTACAGCTTGCGCTTCTCGGGGTCCTTGAGCACCTCGTAGGCCTCGTTAAGCTCCTTGAATTTTTCCTCGGCGGTCTTGTCGCCGGGATTCAAATCAGGGTGATACTTCCTGGCCAGCTTCTTGAACGCCCTGGAGACGTCCTCTTGCGAGGCGTCGCGTTTCACGCCCAGCAGTTCATAGTAGTCCTTGTACTTCACGCTCATGGTCGCTCGATTCTCCTCTGGCCTGGCTCGTCGTGAGCGGTGTTCCGAAACGGAAGCTATTTCGGAAGCCTAGATAAATCCACGCGGCCCGTTGTCAACGATCTGACAAAATTGTTCCTTCGCGGGGCCGACGACTCTTCCATAGCAGAGCCGGAACGATTTCCCAAGACAAGTGACAATATCGCAGGACAAAATCCAGGCCGGCTTTCCACGTCTTGCCACCCCGCTTTGGAGTGGCTACCTTCCGCCGCACGAAACCTCGGATGGATGACCATGGACAACACGCCCTTCGATAAGCTCAAGAAGCTCAAGATCAAGCCCAAGCAGGCCAAGCCCGCGCCCAAGCCCGCACCCGCCCCCAAGCCGGCTCCCGAGTCGCAGCCCGACGAGGGCGAGCTGTTCTGCTCGGCCATGGGCAACGTGCGGCCGCTCAAGGGCCGCTCCGGGCGCGATCTGGTCAAGGCCCCTCCTCCCCCGCAGGAAGCCGCCCAACCCGTCGATGGCCAGTCCGCGGAGGATGCCGCCACGGACCATCTGCGCAAGCTCGTGGCCGGCGAGGTCGAGTTCGACCTGGAGTTCACCGACGAGTTCCTCCAGGGCCACGTGCGCGGCATGGACGAGCGCACCCTGCGCCAGCTCATGGCCGGCGCGCTGTCGGTGGAGGCGCACCTGGACCTGCACGGCTGCAACGCCGAGCAGGCCATGGACTCGGTGCTCTTCTTCGTGCGCGAGTCCTACCTCATGGGCAGGCGCGTGGTGCTCCTCGTCACCGGCAGGGGCCTCAACTCGCCGAGCGGCATGGGCGTGCTCAAGCAGGAGGTCCAGAACTGGCTCACCCGCGATCCGCTCAAGCGCGTGGTGCTCGCCTTCTGCACGGCCCAGCCGCGTCACGGCGGCGCGGGCGCGATCTACGTGCTCCTGCGCAAGCGCAAGAAGAACGAGGGCAAGGTTTCCTTCGACCGCAGCAGCTTCTGGGGCGATTAGAAGAAGAGAACGCAGGGGGGCGTCGCCCAAGGCGGCGACATCCAATCGTGCCGTCCTGCACGATTGTGACTCGGGCCGTCCTGGCCCTCGCCCTGCGGGCGTCGCCCAAGGCGGCGACGTCCAATCGTGCTGTCCTGCACGATTGTGACTCGGGCCGTCCTGGCCCTCGCCCTGCGGGCGTCGCCCAAGGCGGCGACGTCCAATCGTGCTGTCCTGCACGATTGTCCCCTGGATCCGCGTGATGGGAAAAGGCCGGTCCGCGAGAACTTGAATGCGCTCGCGGACCGGCCTTGGCGTTCGGCGTAACCCGCTCTTGGCTGGGCGGGCAAAGGCGGCCGCCACCCCTTGGGCTTGAGCCTGAAAAGGCGAGGCCCTTCCCGGCTCTTGCGCGCGATGCCTTACCGCAGAAGCCTTCGCGCCGCCGGAGTGTGCTCCATGAGCTTGAGAATGACCACGGCCGTGCCGAGCTCCAGGACATTGCCGCCCCCGATATGTCCCTCGATGTACTCCTGGATGCGCGGCGCGGCGCGACGCGGAATAGCCCTGAGCCTGCTGGCCTGGCGCGGCCGTCCGAACCTGCCGTGGCCCATGGAGCGGCAGGATTCGCGCAGGAGGTCCAGCAGGAGACGCTGCCACTCGGGATCGGGGCCCACGTGGCGGTCGAGGATCTCGCGGATGCGCAGGATGCCGCGCACCACGTCCTCCAGCTTGCCGTAGTCCCGGCCGAGGAGGTCGTCCAGGCCCAGGCGCAGCTCCGTGTCGCGGGCCGCGCCACCGGCATCGCCCGCCTGTCCCCGGCCATCCGCCCCTTCCGGCCCGTCCTGGCCGGCGAACCCGGCGTAATCGCTCATGCGCACGATCTTGGCCATGTGCCTCCCGTTGCTCCAAGGTGATGTCAGCGCCCAGGCCGTGGTAGGGCCGGGTGCGACTCGGCCCGTGCGCGGGCCAAGCGTTCTCTTCAACCTCATCGGCGGTAATCGCCGTAAGTTTAGGAGACTTGCGCTGCCGGCCAGCCATGGCCGCCGGGCTTTGCCTTTTACAGGCATCCTTGTTATGTTTCGCAATTGGCTAGCCGTCGGAGACGCCAGGATGCGCGACTCTGTCCGCAAGCAAACCGCCGGAGAACCCGTGGTCTCGCCCTTCCCTTCCACATGCCGCCGCGAATGGCGCGCGCCCTCGGATGAGGAGTGCTTCGGCTTTTGGGATCTGCACGCCATGCCCGAGCACATCCGCAAGCACAGCCAGCTCGTGGCCGACGTGGCCACGGCCATGGCCCGGCGCGCGGAAGAGCTGGGCGCGACGATCTGCGTGCAGGCCGTGCGGGCCTCGGCCCTGCTCCACGACCTGGCCAAGGCCTACACCATCGCCTACGGCGGCAACCACAGCCAGATCGGCGCGGCATGGGCCCTGGAGCTCACGGGCAATCCCCAGGTGTCCCACGGCATCATTCACCACGTGCACTGGCCTTTCGAGCAAGACCCCGAGCGCCACTTCCTGCCCTTGGCCGTGCTGTACGGCGACAAGCGCGTGCGCCACGACTCCCTCGTCTCCGTCACCGAGCGCTTCGAGGACCTCTTCAAGCGCTACGGCCTGACCGAGGAGATCCTGGGGAAGATACGGCGCACCATGGACGAGACGCTTGCCCTGGAACAACGCCTGAACGAATACCTGAAGGTCGACCTGAATGCGTGTGCTTTTGATCGCGGGAGGCTGGTCCAACGAGCGTGAGGTCTCCCTGTCCGGCGCGGCCAAGATCCATGACGCTCTCGCGCGCCTGGGCTGCAAGGTGACCCGCCTGGACCCCGCCGAGCGCTTCGACGACATCCTCGCTCTGGCCTCGGAAGCCGACTTCGCCTTCATCAACATGCACGGCATGCCCGGCGAGGACGGCCTCGTGCAGGCATTGCTGGAGCAGGCTGACTGCCCCTACCAGGGCTCGGGGCCCAAGGCCTCCTTCCTGGCCCTGAACAAGGCCGCGGCCAAGCAGGTCTTCGCCCGCGCCGGCATCCCCACGCCGCGCTGGGAATACCTGCCGGGCAGGCCCAAGGCCGGCTGGGCCACGAAGCTCGGCTTCCCGCTGTTCGTCAAGCCGAACATGGGCGGCTCCAGCCTGGACCTGTGCCGGGTGGCCCGCGCCGAGGACCTCGCGCCGACCATGGAACGCATCTTCGCCCGCGGGGAGACCGTGCTCCTGGAGGAGGCCGTGCACGGCCAGGAGGTCACCAGCGCCATCCTGGGCGAGGAGGCCTTGCCGCTCATCCTCATCCGGCCCTCGGACTCGGCTTTCTTCGACTACCGTTGCAAGTACACTCCGGGCGGGGCCGAGGAGATTTGCCCCGCGCCCATCCCGGAGAATGTCGCCCGCCGCGTGCGGGATCTGGCGCTGCGCGCGCACAAGGCCCTGGGGCTTCGCGGCTACAGCCGCGCCGACTTCATGCTCGCCGGCGACTCGCCGTTCATCCTCGAGGTGAACACGCTGCCGGGCATGACCCCCACGAGCCTCGTGCCTCAGGCCGCCCGCGAGGCCGGGCTGGATTTCGACGCGCTCATCCGGCGGCTCATGGACCTGGGCCTTGAGGCCCGCGGCCGCGGGCCCAAGGGCTAGGGCCCACTCTGCCTGGCGCGTGCCGGCGGGTCCCCATGGAGAATTCATGAACGCATCCCTGGCCATGTCCTTCGCGCGCGCGGTCTACGGCCTGGGCTGGTCCATGGCCATGCCCCTGCTGCGCCGCAACCGCCGCCTGCGCGAGGGCTTCGACCAGCGAATCCTGGCCAGCCCCCTGCCCGAGTCCGAGCTGTGGATCCAGGCCGCCTCGGGCGGCGAAGCCTACCTGGCCGAGGAGGTCCTGCGCGCCCTGGCCAGCGAGATACGGCCTTTCACGGCCCTGGCCACGACGAACACGGTCCAGGGCTTGGCCATCCTGGACAAGGCCGCCGCCGGCCTGTCCGTCCAAGGGCAAGGACCGCGCGTGGCCACGGCCTACTGCCCCTTCGACAAGCCCGAGATCATGGCCGGCGCGCTTCGCCAGGTCCGGCCCAAGGCCGTCGTGCTCCTGGAATCCGAGATCTGGCCCGGCCTGCTCACCGCCTGCCGGGAACAGGGCGTGCCCGCGATCCTGGTCAACGGCCGCATGCGCCCGCGCAGCCTGGCCGGCTACCTGACGGCCCAGGGAATCATGCGCGCCATGGCGCCCAGCGAGATCCTGGCCATGTCCGAGGCGGACGCCAACCGTTTCGGCCTGCTCTTCGGCCACGAGCGCGTGTCGGTCATGCCCAACATCAAGTTCGACCGTGTGCGCCTGGGCGAGGACTTGCCCCCTGCCCGGAACTCCTTGGCCCATCTGCTGCGGCCCGACGCGCCCTTGGTGGTGCTGGGCTCCGTGCGCGAGGAAGAGGAGCCGCTCGTGGAGCGGGTCATCCTTAAGCTCCTGCATGAGCAACCGGCCACGGTGGTCGGACTCTTCCCCAGGCACATGGAGCGCGTGGGGGCCTGGCAGGGGCGGCTTGCGCGGGCCAAGCTGCGCTTCATCCGGCGCAGCGGCCTGCTGGGGCCCGCCGCGCCGGGCACGGTCATCCTCTGGGACGCCTTCGGCGAGTTGAACGCGGCCTACCACCTGGCCCGCGCGGCCTTCGTGGGCGGCAGCCTCGTCCCCCTGGGCGGCCAGAACTTCCTGGAGCCGCTGGCCGCGGGCGTGGCCCCGGTCATCGGCCCCTACTTCGACAACTTCACCTGGATCGGCGCCGGGCTCATGGACATGGGCCTGGTCAGCGTGGCCCGTACCCCGGAGGACGTAGCCCAGGCCCTCGCGGCGGGTCTCAAACGGCCCAGACCGCGTGAGACGGTGCGCGCGCGCGCCGAGGAGTTCGTGGCCGCGCGCCGCGGCGGCGCGACATTCGCCGCGAAGTGTATTGCCAAGCATCTCCAGACATACTAGAAGACGCGGATTTGCACGCCATGACACAACCAAAATGCCACGGAATCATCCCCGCGCGCTTCGCCTCGTCGCGCTTCCCGGGCAAGCCGCTCGCGCCGATCCTCGGCCGGCCCATGCTCTGGCACGTCCATGCGCGCGCCAGCCGCTGCCCCGAGCTGACCCAGGTCGTGCTGGCCACCGAGGACGCGCGTATCGCCCAGGCCTGCGCGGACCTGGGCATCCCCGCGGTCATGACCTCGGATCGGCACGAGAGCGGCACGGACCGCGTGCTGGAGGCCGCGACCCTGCTCGGCGTGCCGGACGAGGCCGTGGTGGTGAACATCCAAGGCGACGAGCCGGCGCTGGAGCCGGCCATGCTCTCGGCCCTGGTGGCGCCCTTCGCGGACGCATCCGTGCGCGTGGCCACCCTGGCCAAGGAGATCACGGCCGAACGGGCGTCCAGCCCCAACCAGGTCAAGGTAGCCATTGCCAAGGACGGCCGGGCGCTCTATTTCTCCCGCGCACCCATCCCCTTCCCACGGGATGACGCGCAGGCGACCTATTTCGGCCATATCGGTTTGTACGCCTTCCGCATGGAAACGCTGCGGCGCTTCGCGGAACTCGGGCCGAGCCCCTTGGAGGATCGGGAGAAGCTTGAGCAGCTGCGCCTGCTCGAAGCCGGCATCCCCATTCACGTGGTGCTCACGGAACACGACAGCTGCGGCGTGGACAGCCCCGAGGACGTCCAGCGCGCCGAGCGCATGCTTACGGAGAAAACCAAATGCGAGCCATTCTAGCCCTAGAGGACGGCGCCTGGTTCGAGGGTCGTTCCTTCACCGGCGCCGGCGAGACGAGCGGCGAGGTCATCTTCAACACCGGCATGACCGGCTACCAGGAGGTGCTCACCGACCCCTCCTACGTGGGCCAGATGGTCTGCATGACCTACCCGCACATCGGCAACTACGGTGTCAACCTGGAGGACGTGGAATCCGACCGGGTGCAAGTCGGCGCCTTCATCGTCAAGGAGTGCTGCCGCATCCCCTCCAACTGGCGGGCCAAGGAATCCCTGCCCGAGTACCTCGTGCGCCACGGCGTCATGGGCATCGAGGGTGTCGACACCCGCGCGCTCACCCGCCATTTGCGCATCCACGGCGCCCAGCGCGGCATCATCTCCACGGCCGAGGCCGATCCCGCGCGCCTGTCCGCCCGCGCCCGCAAGCTGCCGTCCATGGAGGGGCTGAACCTGGCCGACAAGGTCACGCCCAAGGGGCCCTACATATGGACCGGCGGCGCGCCCAGGGCCGTGACCCTCAAGGACGGACGCTACGACTGGCCCGGACCCGGTCCGCGCGTGGTGGCCTTCGACTTCGGCACGAAGTGGAACATCCTGCGCCTGCTCGCGGCCCAGGGCCTGGATCTGCTCATGGTGCCCGCGTCCTTCACGGCCGCGCAGGTGGACGCACTGGCTCCCGACGCCCTGTTCTACTCCAATGGCCCCGGCGACCCGGCGGCGCTGACGGATGTGGTGACGAACCTGCGCGAGCTCGCCGGGCGCTATCCCGTGGCCGGCATCTGCCTGGGCCACCAGCTCCTGGGCCTGGCCCTGGGCGGCAAGACCTTCAAGCTCAAGTTCGGCCACCACGGCCTGAACCACCCGGTCAAGGACCTGACCACGGGCAAGATCGAGATATCCTCTCAGAATCACGGTTTCTGCGTGGACATAAGCGGCCTGGATTTCCTGGAAAAGACGCACGTGAACCTCAACGACGGCACCCTGGAGGGCTTCCGTCACAAGGAGCGGCCCATCCTGGCCATCCAGCACCATCCCGAGGCCGGGCCGGGCCCGCACGACAGCGGCTACTTCTTCTCCCGCTTCCGGGACATCATCCGGCAGACCACCGGAAAATAGCAGACGCAAGCAAAGGGGGAGACCTCAAAAAAAACCGAGGAGCGCAATGTCCACCGATCTCATCAAGGCGCGCGCGATCATAGCGGCCGTGACCCCCAACGCCAAGCAGCGCAAGCTCGTGCCGGCCGTGAACAGCCTTTACGAGGGCATCACCATCGTCCTGCGCAACCCGCTCATGAAGCAGGAGCGCGAGGAGTTCACCAAGCTCATCGAGGCGGCCGTGTACCAGCTCGCCACGGACCAGGAACTCAAGAAGGTCTACCCGCTCATCATCACCTATGAGCCGGGGCGGGAGAAGGACCTGCTCGGCACCTTGCGCGACATCCTCAACGTGCTCACCTCCGAGACCACGGACAAGGTCAAGGAGGTCATCGCCGACCGCGACAAGCGCAAGCAGGATCTGCTGCTCAAAGTCCAGGCGCTGCTCGACAACAACGAGGCCGGCCTGGCCAAGTCCACGGCCGACAGGCTCATCTCGGATTACCCCTCGGACATCACGCTTCGCGCCGATATCGCCGACCGCTTCCTGCGCGCCGAGTGCTATCCCGAGGCCTACGGCTATCTGGAAGAGGCCCTGCAACAGGACCCCGAAGCCGTCTTTCTCTACAACCGCATCGGCATCGTCCTGCGCAAGATGAAGGACTTCCACACGGCCGAGAAGTACTACCTGCGCGCCCTGGAATTCTCGGGCCAGGACGAGTACCTCCTCTTCAACGTCGGCCGCCTGTACGCTGATTGGCGGCGCTGGTCCCAGGCCAAGGAGTTCGCCGAGAAGGCCCTGGCCATCAATCCGGACTTCGACGAGGCCAGGAAGATGCTGGCCTTCGCCGAAAAGAAGCTGAAGAAGCGCTAGCCCGCCAGCCCGCCCGGCCGATGGCCCCTCCTCCTCGGTCGATCGAGGAATTGCTTGCCTGGGAAATGCCCACGGGCTAGGAAAATTGCACCATGAATATCGTGCACTTCTCCAACAGGGCCCTGGCAGGCTCCCCCCATCGCCTGGCCGGCACGCTCCAGAAGAACACCGCGCACGATGTCCGGCTCATCGACCTCAAGCGCTACGATCCGGAGAAGGAATGCGGCTGGTTCGAATATGACATCATCTTCCTGGAGCAGTTGGAAGAGGCCGTCGAGGTCGCGCGCAAGGCGGACATCATCCATCTGCACGATGCCCTGGACCTCGACAGCCGCGACTTCGCGCCCATCGACTTCCGCGACTTGAGACGCAAGGGCGTCCTCTTCGTGCGCCAGTACCACTCGGCGCCGCGGACCGTCGCCGTGCGCATGGGCAGGCACGCCGAGGACATCGTCGCCTTCGACGAGACGCCCACGCTGGTCATCTCCCGGCACACGGAGCGCTTCTACCCGCTGGCCCGCGTGGTGCCGAACATCCTGCCCCACAATCGGCCCGAGTACTCCCCGCTCCTGCCCGAGCGCGACGGCGAGCCCACCCTGGACATCGCCTTCACGCCGTCCTCGCTCGCGGGCGCCTGGGAGGACCGCTGGAACACCAAGGGTGCGCCGGAAACCACGTCCGTCATGGACCGCGTCGTGGAGCTGACGGGCTGCTCGGCGCGCACGATCCACGGCAGGCCCCTGCGCGAGGTCCTGAACATCAAGCGCCATGCGCGCATCATCATCGACGATCTGGTCAACGGGAGCTTCCACCTCTCGGGGCTGGAGGGCATCTGCCTGGGCAAGCCCGTGCTCTGCTACCTCGATGCGCGCACCGACTTCATCCTGCGCGAGATCTCGGGCGCGTCCGAGAGCCCGTTCATCAACGTGCGTCTGGAGGACGCCGTGGAGGTGCTGCGCCACCTGGTGGAGCATCCCGACGAGACCGCCGCCCTGGGCAAGGCCGCGCGGACCTGGGTCGAGACCTACTGGCGCGACGATCTCCTGGCCGTGCACTACACCCACGTCTACAACCGCCTGGCCCAGAACCCGGCGCTCATCACCCGCCAGCGCGCCTTTTCCCTGGACTCACCCGGCGCGGACTTCAAGGCCGCCGTGCTCCCCGAGCTGCTCTACGCAAGCCGGCGCAAGCGCTTCCTGTCAGACTGAAGCGGCCGACCCGGCCCTTTCCGGCCCTGACAATCATCCAGCCGCCAGCAGAACGCGGGATCAGCCCGCCGCATGGAGCATTTTGCCTTTGAAATGCTCTGCAAGCCATGCGTCGGCACGGCTTGCCGCCGCGTAGGCGGAGGCGCAATCCGCTTGCGCCGTCAACGCCGGAGCGAGCGTCTCAAAGTCGGACTGCCATAGAACCAGCACCATCAGTCGGTGGCTTTCCACGATCCCGGCTTCCTTTTCCCTCGCAATCATGTATACAGGGGATTGTCCCGGACCTTGCATCGACATGACGAGGGCCGTCGTGACATCGGGTTGCGGGATCATTGCAGCGAAGGAAAAGGCCTGGCCGGCGCACACGCATGAACATGCCGCTCATATCCCTGCTATCCATGGCCGCCATCTTCAGCGTCCTGGCGTACATCACGCTGCTGACGACCGTGAGGAACCGCACGGCCGCGGACATGGGCCTGGTTTCCGCGCTCATGGCCACGGCCCTGCTGGAGCTCTTCGATCTCCTGGCCCTCTCCTGGCCCTCCACGCGGGGGATATGGCGGCAGGCCGGCATGTGCGCCGAAGCGCTGCTCGCCCCGTCGTGGCTCCTCTTCTGCCTCGCGTACGCGCGGGTCAACGGGCTCGTCTCCCTCAGCCGTTCGAGGCTGGCGCTGCTGGCATCCTCGCTGCTCCTCGCGGCGCCGGTCGCGCTCCTCGGGAGCGGGTCCTTTTTCGGCATCTCGCTGCTTGAGCCGGGCAGCGGCATCCGCCTGGCGAGATGGTCCACTCCCTTCTACACGGCCCTCATCGCCTTCCTCCTGCTCGCGCTCATGGCCCTGGAGGAGACCTTCACCAACGCCGTCCTCGGCTGCCGCTGGCGCATCAAGCATACACTGCTCGGCGCGGGAGCCGTGCTGGCCTCCCATATCCTCTATTTCCTGCACTCGCTCATCAGGGGCGGCATCGACCTGCGGCTGCTGCCCTTGAAATCCGTGGGCATTCTCGCGGGAATGCTGCTCCTCTACAGCTCGCACCGCAGGGGGGAGAGCACGGCCCGCATACTTATCTCCCGGCAGGTGGCCTACAAGTCCCTGGTGCTCTCCGCATTCGGCGTCTACCTCGTCGGCTTCGGCCTCCTGGGGACCACCCAAGGCCTGCTCGCGCCTTCCACGCGCGCGCAGATGCTCCTGGCGGCGGCGTTCCTGACCGGCCTGGGCCTGCTCGCCCTGTTGCTGTCCGAGCAGGTCCAGCACAGGATCAGGGACTTCATCCAGCGCCATTTCTATGCGGACAAGCACGACTACCGGGCCCGCTGGAAACAGCTCTCCGAGCGGCTCAACCGCGCGCGCGGCAAGAAGGACCTGCACGACTCCATCCTGATCGCCTTCTGCGAGACCTTCGGCACGCGAGGCGCCGCCCTGTTCTGGAAGGACGGGTCCACGGGCGGCTACGCGGGGCTGGCCAGGCTGGAGCTGCACGCGGGAAATCCGGGCGCCATCCCGCCGGACTCCCCGCTCATATGCGAGATGCAAGCCAGGCGGACGGCCCTGGCGCTGGAGGACGGACAGCCTGGTCTTTCCGATGCCTGGCCAGGGGTCGCATTCGCCGTGCCGCTGATCGTCGGCGGCGCGCTGGAGGGGTTCCTCCTCCTCGGAAAGGGCATCAACACATCCGAGCGCTACGGCTCGGAAGATCTTGAGCTCATGATGGCCATGGGCCGCCAGTGCGGCTCGTACCTGCTGACCCTGGATCTCGCCGAGGAGCTCGCGCAAGCCCGCGAGCTGGAGCTTCTGGGCCGGGTCTCGGCCTTCCTCGTCCATGACCTGAAGAACCTCGTCTACACGCTGTCCCTCCTGCTCGATAACGCGCGGGAGCACATGGGCGACCCCGGCTTCCAGCAGGACATGCTCTCGTCCCTGACGAACACCGTCTCGAAGATGCGCATCCTCATCACCCAGCTCAAGACGCTCCCGGAGAAGCGGGACCTCATGCTGGTGCGGACCGACCTGCGGGAGGTCGTCCAGGAGGCCCTGGGCCTGCTGCCCATGGTCGATATCCGCCTCGACGAGGAGCCCGCCCCTGTTTCCGTGGACAAGGAGGAGATGCGCAAGGTGGTCGTCAATCTCGTGCTCAACGCCCTGGAGGCCAGCGGGAAAAGCCCGGCCGTGACAGTGCACGTGGGCGCCAACGGCTCGGCCTTCGTGCGCGTCAGGGACGCCGGCTGCGGCATGGACGACGATTTTCTCCGCGACAGGCTTTTCAGGCCCTTTCAGACGACAAAGAGCAAAGGCATCGGCATAGGTCTCTTCCAGTGCAAGCACATCGTGGAGGCGCACGGCGGCAAGATCGAGGTGGAGAGCGGCAAGGGGCGGGGCTCCGTGTTCACCGTGCTCCTGCCTCGCGAAACCGGCCCGCTGACCGCCGCAACAGGAGATCACGGCTCATGAAAGAGGGGCGCCTGACCGTTCTGGCGGTCGACGACAACGAGGACATCCGCAAGCAGCTGCGCTGGGGCTTCTCCAGGGAACCCTTCGAGATGCTTTTCGCGGAGGACGCCGACGAGGCCATCCGCCTGTTCCGCAGGCACCTGCCTCCCGTGGTCATGCTGGACCTCGGACTGCCGCCGCACGAGGAGAGCGCCAGCGAGGGCTTCCGCTGCCTGCGGGCCATGCTGGATTGCGCCCCCCTGGCCAAGGTCATCGTGATCACCGGCAACGAGGACCGTGGCAATGCCGTTAAGGCCGTGCACGAAGGCGCCTACGACTACTACGCCAAGCCCATCGACCTGGGCGAGCTGCGGACCATCGTCAACCGCGCCCTGCACCTTCAGGCCATTGAGAACGAGAGCCTCCGGAGCCAGCCGCACGCCCCGGCCGAGGGCGAGCAGTTCGGCCTCATCGGCCGGCACCGGAAGATGCAGGAATGCCTTGAGACCATCCGCAAGGTGGCCAGGTCGGACATCCCGGTGCTCATCACCGGCGAGTCCGGCACGGGCAAGGAGCTTGTCGCGCGGGCCATCCACAAGGCCAGCCTGCGCCGCGACGGGCCCATGGTGGCCGTCAACTGCGGGGCCATCCCGGAGAATCTCCTGGAGTCCGAGTTCTTCGGCCATGAGAAAGGGGCCTTCACGGGCGCCAACACGCGCGTCCGGGGCAAGGTCGAATATGCCTCGGGCGGCAGCCTCTTCCTCGACGAGATCGGGGAGCTGCCCACGAGCATGCAGGTCAAGCTGCTGAGATTCCTGCAAGACAGGGTTTTCCAGCGCGTGGGCGGACGCGAGGACCTCGTGGCGGATCTGCGGATCGTCTCGGCCACGAACCAGAACTTGCGGCGCTGCCTGGAGGCCGGAAGCTTCCGCAAGGATCTTTTCTACCGCATAGGCGCCGTGGTCATCGAGCTGCCGCCGCTCCGGGAGCGCGGAGAGGATGTCGAAACCCTGGCCCGCGTGTTCATGCAGCGGGCCGCGGAAGAGTACGGCGCCAAGCGCCTGCGCTTCAGCGGGCAGGCCCTGCTGGCGCTGCGTTCGCACAACTGGCCCGGAAACGTGCGCGAGCTGGAGAACAAGGTGCGCCGCGCGGTTGTCCTGGCCCAGGGCCGGAACATCGAGCCAGCCGACCTCGGCTTGGACGGCGGCGGGCAGGTCCAGGCCAACCCCCTGCACTCCGAGAGCGTGACGCTCAGGGAGGCCAGGGAGTGGGTCGAGAGGGAGCTGGTCGGGAACACCCTGCACCGCCATGGCGGAAACATCTCCAAGGCCTCCAAGGCCTTGGGCGTCAGCCGGCCGACCCTGTACGACCTCCTGCGCAAGCACAACCTCGAAATGTAGGCCGTGGGGAGCAGCATGCACGATATGCTCATGGACGATGCGCGGGCTCCGGGAGGTTTCCGCGTCGGCGAGGCGCTCAGGTCGCGGGCGGTCGAGCTCGCGCTCGGGCTGCTCCTGCTCGGGCTGCTCTACCATTCCGTGATTCCGTCCATGGTCGCCGACTGGCGCATGGACGAGAACTATTCCCACGGGTTTCTCGTGCCGGCCGTGTCGGCCTGGTTCCTCTGGCGCGAGCGGAGACGCCTCCTGGACGCGCCGCTGGCCCCATCCTGGCTTGGACTGCCCCTCGTCATGCTGGGCCTCGCGCAGCTCGCCCTCGGCTCGGTGGCGGTCGAGCTGTTCACCATGCGCTCGTCGCTGGTGACGCTTTCCATGGGGTTGGTGCTGCACTTCCTGGGCCTCCAGGCCCTGCGCGTCGCGCTGTTCCCCCTGGCCTACCTCCTGTTCATGGTCCCGCTCCCGGCCACCGCGTACAACGCCGTCGCCTTCCCGCTCAAGCTGCTGGTCACGGACGCATCCGTGGCCATCCTCAAGGCCCTGGGCATCGCCGTGCTCCAGGAGGGCAACATCCTGCACTTCCCCGAGACGACCCTGGAGGTGGCCGACGCATGCAGCGGCATGCGCTCGCTCGTGTCCCTGGGAGCCCTGGGGGCCGCGTACGCATTCATGCTGCCGCTTCCGGCCGTCTCGCGGGCGATCCTCGTGCTGGCCAGCGTGCCCATCGCCATGTCCGCCAACATCCTGCGCGTGGTGGGCACGGGCCTCCTGTCGCACCATTGGAGTCCGCGGGCGGCCATGGGCTTCTTTCACGAGTTCGCCGGCCTGGCCGTCTTCGTCATGGCCATGCTGCTCATCATGGGGCTTGGAGCCCTGCTGCGGAGGTTTGGCCGATGATCTCACGCTTTCGCTTTCTGCCTGTCTATGCGCTCATCGTCGCGACCTGGGCCTTCGTCCAGTTCCACGAGCCGAACAGAGTCCCGGCAAACCCCGCCTTGAGCTCGTTCCCCGTGGATCACGCCGGCTGGCGCATGGTGGACAGCCAGGAGTTCGACCAGGCCGTCCTGAACAAGCTGCGGCCCACGGACTACATGCAGCGGACCTATGCCGGGCCGGACGGGGAGGTCGTCAGCCTCTACATCGGCTACCACGACGGAGTGGACAGCGGAGCCATCCACTCGCCCAGGAACTGCCTGCCCGGCAGCGGCTGGACTCCGGTCCTCTCCGGGACCATGGGCCTCGACGCGGCGGAAGGACGGCCGGAAGTAGTCCGGGCGGTCTACGGCAGGGACAATGACTTGCTGCTGTTCCTCTACTGGTATCAGGTGCGGGGACGGGTGCTGGCCAGCGATTACTCGCTCAAGCTGGCGGAGGTCTCGAACGCCCTCCTGCACGGCCGCAAGGATTCAGCCTTCGTGCGTGTATCCGTGCGCGCGGGGGAGGCCGTGCAGGCCGCCGAGTCCGTGGCGCTGCGCTTCGCGGGCGATTTCTACCCGCTCATCCGGGAGGCCCTGCCCAGATGAGCCCCGCGCCTCTCGCCAAGCCCGCCGGCCAAGGCGGCACGGCCGGCGGCCCTTGGGTCGGGCGCAAATCCGCCACAGGCCGGACGCGCGGGATCACGCTCCGGGATCTTGATCCTCGCCGCGGCCGCCCCAGGCCTTGTCTTCCGCTGACCGGCCATACCCCACATGGATGAAGCCGCCGATGAGCATCCCTCCCACGAGGGCTAGGCCGATCCAGAGCAGGGTGATTGTCGTCCAGGCCATGCCTTTGGCTCCAGATTCACTCGTTGACTTGGAATAAACCCCCGGTCGTCAGGATAGCCGAGCCCGCCTCGGCACGCCAGCCTCGGGCCACACCTCTCCGGGCCGCCTCGCCGGCCGTTCGGATTTTCCTCGCAGCCGCGCTGGCGGGCGAATCGAAGGCCATGATCCGCGTCTGGAGGCGTCTCGAAGCCCGCTCCAACGTGGTGTCCTCGAAATGCGCCTGCTTCGGATGGAGTCAGGGCGAGATCGGCCGCGTCGGATGCCCCGCGCTCCTGTCCGCGCGAAACGCTCGAGGCGGAGTCTGCCCTTTGCGCTTCGTCCAGTCATTCGGCCACTCCATGTCAGGCGTGGCACGGGACTGATTGGGGCCTCTGGAAGGCCGCTTTGCACGCAGAAACCGGCATTAATTATTTGCCTTCAAAATCTAACTCTATAACTGCCTATTCCTCCACGCATATTTCAGCGCGGACAAAATCCAACCACAAAAAAAGTAACCCAGGCTTGCACCAGCCCGATGTTCTTGCTAGGAATCAAGCTAATGTTGCAAATGTTTTTTGCAACATGATGCGTATTAGCGAGAGGCGCAATCTGAGCATGTCGATATTTTTATGCAATATATGCCGTCGAATGATCCACACATGAAACGTACATGCATGTTTTCAACTTGGATTTGCTTGCCGATGAGCGCACACGAGTAAACCCTATTGCTGATTACGTATGCACATTTTGGCCCATAAAATCTTGCCGCATGGCAAGACGGAAAGAAAGGATACTGTCATGTACCAGGTAGACAAAGGAATTGAGGCGCAACACTGGCTCGATTTCGACGCCTTTCTTGACAGGAAATCCACCATCGCCGTTGTCGGGCTCGGATATGTGGGCCTTCCCTTGGCCGTGGCCTTTTCCAGGCGTTTCGAGGTCATCGGCTTCGACATATCGCGCGGACGGATCGAAGAGCTTGCCGCCGGCTTCGACCGCACGAAGGAGGTCGAGCCCGGAGAGCTTGTCTCCTGCAAGGCCGGCTACACGCACGATCCGGCCGAGCTGAGGCGCGCCGGCATCATCATCGTGGCCGTGCCGACCCCCATAGACTCGCACCACAACCCCGACCTGACGCCCGTCGTCAGCGCCACGACAACCGTCGGCCGGAACATGAGCAAGGGTTGCGTCGTCGTCTACGAGTCCACGGTCTACCCCGGCGTGACCGAGGATGTCTGCGTGCCCATCCTGGAGCGCGAGTCCGGCCTGACCTTCGGCCGGGACTTCAGCGTGGGCTATTCCCCGGAGCGGATCAACCCGGGCGACAAGCAGCACACCTTGAGGACCATCACCAAGATCGTCTCGGGCAGCGACGCCCGCACCACCGAGCTTCTCGCCAAGCTCTACGGCAGCGTGGTCGAGGCCGGCATCGCCAGGGCCTCCTCCATCAAGGTCGCCGAGGCGGCCAAGGTCATCGAGAATACCCAGCGCGACCTGAACATCGCGCTCATGAACGAGCTGGCGATCATCTTCGGCCGTCTGGGCATCGACACCCTGGAGGTTCTCGAAGCCGCCGGGACCAAGTGGAACTTCCTGCCATTCCGGCCCGGCCTAGTGGGCGGCCACTGCATCGGCGTCGATCCCTACTACCTGACCTACAAGGCCGAGGAGATCGGCTACCACCCGCAGGTCATCCTCGCGGGCAGACGCATCAACGACGGCATGGGCAAGCACGTGGCCGAGCAGGCCGTGAAGCTCATGATCCGCACCGGCTCGCGCGTGCACCGGGCGCGGGTCGGCATCCTCGGCCTGACCTTCAAGGAGAACGTCCCGGACCTGCGCAACACCAGGGTCATCGATATCGTCAAGGAGCTTGAGGAGTACGGGGTCGAGGCCCTTGTTCACGACCCGTTGGCCGATCCCGAGGAGGCCTTCCGCGAGTACGGGCTGAAGCTCGCCACCCTCCGGGATATGGAGCGCCTGGACGCCGTGATCCATGCCGTGGCCCATGCCGAGTTCGCGGGGCTCTCCCTGGAGCAGATGAAATCCTGGTTCAAGCGGCCCCAGGAGCCGATTCTCCTCGACGTGAAGGGCGCCTGGAGCCCGGCCAAGGCCCGCGAGACAGGCTACGCCTACTGGAGACTGTAAGCTTGGTCCCGGAGCATATCGGGCGGGATTTGGAGCACATTCGAGCCTGACGTCAGGGCCAGCGAGGGAGCATGCGCTACGAAACCATACGGCAAGAGCTTGCCCGAAAGCCGAAGACATGGCTTGTGACCGGCGTCGCCGGCTTCATCGGCTCCAACCTCTTGCAGAGCCTGCTTGAGCTTGGCCAGCCGGTGGTGGGCCTGGACAACTTCAGCACCGGGCACAGGCGCAACCTGGAGGATGTCCGCGCGCAGGTCTCGCGGGAAGCCTGGCGGGCCTTCCGCTTCATCGAGGGCGACATCAGGGCCCCGGCCCTCTGCCGCGAGGTTTGCGCGGGCATCGACGTGGTCCTGCACCAGGCGGCCCTGGGCTCCGTGCCGCGCTCCATCGAGGACCCGCGGCCCGCGCACGAGAGCAATCTCACGGGCTTCCTGAACATGCTCGTGGCCGCCAAGGACAGCGGCATCAGCCGGTTCGTCTACGCCTCGTCCAGCTCGGTGTACGGCGACCATCCCGGCCTGCCCAAGGTCGAGGACGCCCTGGGCGAGGTGCTCTCCCCTTACGCCGCCACCAAGCGCATGAACGAGATCTACGCCGAGGCCTTCGCCAGGTCCTATGGGCTGAAGGCCATCGGCCTGCGCTACTTCAACATCTTCGGTCCGCGCCAGGATCCGGCCGGAGCCTATGCGGCGGTCATTCCCCGCTGGTTCTCCGCCCTCATCCGCGGGAAAACCGTCCACATCAACGGCGACGGCGAGACGAGCCGCGACTTCTGCTTCATCGAGAACTGCGTGCAGGCCAACATCCTCGCAGCCTGCGCCGATGCCCCGGAGGCCCTCGGCCAAGTCTACAACGTGGCCTGCGGAGAGAGCACGAGCCTGAACGAGCTGTTCGACCTCATCCGCGGGCTGGTCGCGCGCCGGTTTCCCCATGCGGCCGAAGCCAAGCCGGCATACAGAGGCTTCCGCGCCGGCGACGTGCGCCACTCCCTGGCCAATCTGGACAAGGCCGGAGCACTGCTCGGATACGCCCCGCTGTTTCCCGTGGGGGATGGCCTGGAGCGCGCCGCCGACTGGTACGTCCGCCACCTGGCCTGAAGGAGCGCGATGAACGTCTTCCTGACCGTGGATACCGAGGCGAGCGTCGGCGGGGCCTTCGCCGACCGGAGCCTCAAGCCTGTCGGCAACGAAAGGCGCATCTTCGGCCGGGTGTCCGGCGGCGAATGGGGCATCGGCCCCATGATGGCCATCGCGGACAGCCACGGGCTCAAGCTGACCTTCTTCGTCGAGGCCCTGGCGAGCTTGCATTTCGGCGCGGCGGAGCTGGAGGAGGTCTGCGGGGCCATCCTGTCGCGCGGCCACGACGTGCAGCTCCATCTCCATCCCTGCTTCCTCAACTTCGGGCTGGACGACCCTGCCCGGCGCCTGTTCAGCGACAATATCGGGACATACCCGCAGGCAAGGCAGGCGGAGCTTCTGACCCAGGGCCTGGAGCTGCTCGTCAAGGCCGGGACTCCCAGGCCCGTGGCCTTCCGCGCGGGAAACCACGGCATCGGCTCCGCGAGCCTGGCGGCCCTGGCCCAGGCCGGCATTCTCCTCGACAGCTCCTACAACGCGGCCGTCTCCCCGCGCCTGCGGATCATGCCGGACCTGCGGGTCAACGACGCGGCCCGCATGCCCGAGGGCGTCGTCGAGCTTCCCGTGACCTGCTTCCGCGAGGCCACGGGGCTCAGGCCGCCCAAGCTCAAGCCGCTGGACATCAACGGCGTCACCTTTGGCGAAATGGCCTGCGCCCTGGAGCGCGGCCGGGACATGGGGCTTAGGAACGCCGTGATCCTCATGCACTCGTTCAGCTTCATCAGGACGTATGACCCGCAATACGGCAAGGTGCGCATCCGCCATGACGTCATCGCCCGCTTCGAGAAGCTGTGCCGGTTCCTGGCCGGGAACGC
The DNA here is from genome assembly GCA_023433925.1 of Pseudomonadota bacterium. Lineage (GTDB taxonomy): Bacteria > Desulfobacterota > Desulfovibrionia > Desulfovibrionales > Desulfovibrionaceae > Desulfocurvibacter. The sequence goes on from JAEYTO010000026.1 coordinate 65,980, forward strand.
GGCGGATTTCCGCACGCTGACCTTTGGCGACCTCGGGAAAGAGGATCTCTCGGCGTGCCTCGGACCCGACCCGCGCGCCGTGCCCTCCATGCCGGCGCGCCTGTCCATCGGGAGGCTTGCGACGCTGGCGATGGACGCCCTGCGCTAGCTGACCCTTTATTGAAGACAAAACCTGGCGGCCAAGGAAAGACATCATGTGCGGCATATGCGGCATCCTGCGCCTCGACGGCGGACCGGCCGACGGACTCCTGCTCGACCGGATGAACGACACGCTGGCCCATCGCGGCCCCGACGGCGCGGGAACCTACAGCGACGACCCCATCGCCCTGGGCCACCGGCGTCTGTCGATCATCGACCTGTCCACCGGCGACCAGCCCATGACCACGGCCGACGGCGAGCTGACCGTCGTCTTCAACGGCGAGATCTACAATTACCAAGAGCTGCGCGCCGAGCTGTCGGCCAAGGGCCACGTCTTCCGGACCAGCAGCGACACCGAGAGCATCCTCCACGGCTACCGGGAATGGGGCGCGGCCTGCGTCGAAAGACTGCGCGGCATGTTCGCCTTCGGCCTCTGGGACCGGCGGCGGCGCCGGCTGGTGCTGGCCCGAGACCGGCTCGGCAAGAAGCCGCTCTATTATCATCACGGCAAGGACCGCTTCCTCTTCGCCTCGGAGCTGAAGGCCATCTTGCAAGACGTGACAGTGCCGCGCGACATGGACCCGCAGTCGCTGGACCTCTACCTGTCCTTCGGCTACGTGCCCTCGCCGCGCTCCATTTACTCCCGGGTGAACAAGCTCCCGCCGGCCCACGTGGCGGTCCTGGACGAGCAGGGCCTGGTCAGGCGCCGCTACTGGCGCCTGCGCATGAGCGGAGAGAACGAACCCCGGCCCTCCTTCGAGGCGGCCTCCGAACAACTGGCGGCCATTTTCGACGAGGCCGTGCGCCTGCGGCTCATGAGCGACGTGCCCCTGGGGGCGTTCCTCTCGGGCGGCGTGGATTCGAGCGCGGTGGTCGCCTCCATGGCCCTGGCCGATCCGGGGCGGCCCGTGCGCACCGCGGCCATCGGCTTCAGCGAGAAGGCCTATGACGAGCTGGACCATGCCCGCATCGTCGCTGAGCGGTACGGGACCGACCACTCCGAGTTCACGGTCGAGGCGGATGCCGCCGACATCGCGCGAAGGCTTGTCCGGCATTTCGACGAGCCCTTCGCGGACTCCTCGGCCATCCCGACCTACCACGTATCCCGGATGGCCCGCGAAAAGGTCACGGTCGCCCTCTCGGGCGACGGCGGGGACGAGGTCTTCGCCGGCTATGCCCGCCGCTACGGCATGATCCGTCTGGAGGACCGCCTGCGGAACGCCCTGCCGGCGGTCTTGCGGCGCGGCCTGCTCCGCCCGCTGGGGCGGATGTACCCGCGCGCCGGCGCGCTGCCCCGGCCGCTCAGGCTGAAGCACTTTTTCGGCAACCTCGGGCGCGACCTGCCGGAGGCCTACGCGCGCGACATGTCCTTCTACTTCAAGCCCGAGGACAAGGCGCGGCTCTATACGCGGGACCTTGCCCGGCTGGTCGATGCGGACGCGGCCAGGAGCTATCTGGGAAAATTCTTCGCCGAGTGCGAGGGCCGCGACGCCGTCAGCCGCGTCCAGTACGTGGACATGATGACCTACATGACCGAGGACATCCTCGTGAAGGTCGATCGCATGAGCATGGCGGTCTCGCTGGAGGTCCGCTCCCCGCTCCTGGATCACGGGCTCCTGGAGTTCGCGGCAAGCCTGCCGGCCGACTTCAAGCTCAGGGGCGCGACATCCAAGGCGGTCTTCAAGCACATGAACGCAGGCCGCCTGTCGCCCGAACTCCTGACCCGCCGCAAGCAGGGCTTCCGGCTGCCGATCTCCGAATGGCTGCGCGGCGACCTGCGCCAGCTCTGCGAAGAGGCCGTCTTCTCGCCCTCTTCCGACCTCTCGGCCTACCTGGACCTGCGCCACGCACGCAAGCTCCTCTCGGCGCACGTGCAGGGTCGGGAGGACAACGCCAACCAGCTCTGGGCCCTGACCATGCTCGGCCTGTGGCGGCAGAGCTGCACCCCGGCTCAAGCCGACCCAAGCCGGATCCGCACGCACCACGGCATCTCCATCAGGAGTGAACAATGACACCCTGGCTCGTCAAAGCCCTCATCTATCCCATGCACGAGCGGGTCCTCGGCCGCCGGACCTTCGAGTGCCTGTCCAGCCTGGAAACCCTGCAATGGGCCTCGCCGGACAGGCTCGCGGACCTTCGCTTGGAGAAGCTCAAGGCCCTGCTGCGGCACGCGCGGGATAAAATCCCTTTCTACAGGGAGCGCTTCGCGGCCGCCGGCTTCGACCCCGAACGCGTGGAGAGCTTCGAGGACCTCGCCGCCCTGCCGCCGGTCTCCAAGGCCGAGATCAAGGCCAACCTGGAGCGCATGATCTGGAAGGACTGTCCAGGGGGGCTCATACGCTACAATACCGGCGGCTCGTCGGGCGAGCCGCTCGGCTTCTATTTCGACAAGCGCCGCCAGGCCTGGGACAAGGCCGCCCGCATGCTGACCCACCGCTGGTTCGGCCATGACGTGGGAGACAGGGAGCTCTACCTGTGGGGCTCTCCGGTGGAGCTGTCGAAGCAGGATCGCCTCAAGAGGCTGCGGGATGCCTTGACGAACGAACTGCTCCTGAGCGCCCATGATCTTTCCAAGGCGCATCTGGAATCCTTCCACGCAACCATGGCCCGCTTCAGGCCCAAGAGCGTGTTCGGCTATCCGAGCAGCATCTCCCTGTTCTGCGAGATGTGCGCCGGGCAGGGCCTCGACCTGAAGGGTCTCGGCGTCGGAACCATCTTCACCACGGCCGAGGTGCTTTACGAGCACCAGCGGAAGATCATCGGCGACAGCTTCGGCGGCATCCCCGTGGCGGACTCCTACGGCAGCCGGGAAGGCGGGTTCGTCTGCCAGCAATGCCCCGAGGGCAGCCACCACGTCATGGACCCCAACTACATCCTGGAGCTGCTCACTCCCGACGGCCCAGCCAAGCCAGGCGAGGACGGCGAGATCGTGCTGACCCATCTCGACGCCTGGGGCATGCCGTTCATCCGCTACCGCACGGAGGACATGGCCCGGGCTGGCCAGGGGCGCTGCCCCTGCGGCAGGACGTTCTCCATCCTGAAGGACATACGCGGCAGGAGCACTGATTTCGTGGTCACGCCGGACGGGCGTTGGCAGCACTCCTCCTCGCTGACATACACCATCAGGAGCATTGAGGGCATAGAGCGGTTCAAGATCTTCCAGGAGGCCGTGGATGACGTCAGGGTGCTCATCAAGCCGAGCCCGGCCTATCCACGCGATGGCGACGAGCGGGTGCGCGAGGGATTCCGCAAGCGCATGGGGCCGGGGGTCCGGGTCACGGTATCCCATGTCCCGGACATCCCCCGGGACAAGTCCGGGAAGTACCGCTACGTGGTTTCCAAGGTGGCTGCCGGAGGCTTCAGGTAAAGCCTGGTGGCGCAATGGCCAGCCCGCGCGTCATGCATCCCGGTCCGGCGGCTCGGCGCGCTGGATGTAATCCGCGCCTGCCGGGCCGTGACCTGTCCGCGCCGGCCGGAAAGATGGCCCGGCCTGCATGACGGGCGAATGTCGTCCGGGCATCGGTCGTCGGTCCTGGCATGCCGCCGGCCTTCATCGGGAGATGACCTCGGGCGCGTGCGGGAAGCATGGATGCATGCCTGCCGCCATCCGCCGCTCATGGCAGCTCCTGATGCGCGGTTTGTGTTGATTCGAGGTGAATTCATGGTAGTAGTAATGCTGAATCCGGCTTGGCCGGCTCAATTGCGTCTCCGGATGGTCCGGCTGAACGCGGGGCGAGAGATCAGGTCGTGAGCGGCACGTGCGCGAAAGCGCAAGGCATGCAGAGATCTCTCGGGACGCCTGGTCCGCACGACTCCGGGCAGGCTCTCAAGAGGCCCGGTCATGCACGCCGGAGCGGCTCGTGATCCATTGGGCAACGGCATGCGCCGGCAGGTGATGGCTCCCCGCCTGGCCACCTCTGGACGCAATCACATCGCATACGGATGGGCATCATGGAAGCGACTCCCCATATCGACTACAAGAAGTATCTCCAGCTGATCATCAAGAAAAGGGTCCTGTTCGGTCTCGTGGCCTTGTCCATCATGACCCTGGCCGTGGCGTTCAGCTTCGTTCTGCCCAACAAGTATGAAGCCAAGAGCACGGTGTTCATCGAGCAGAACGTCATCAGCGACCTTATCCGCGGCATAGCCATCACGCCTTCCATGGACTCGAAGATCAAGGTCCTCCAGATAGCCATGCTCAACCGCGGCATGCTGCTCAAGGTCATCGACGAGCTTGACCTGGACATCCATTACAATGGGAAGATCACCACGGAAGAGCTCGTCACGAGCTTGCAGAAGGCGACTCAGATCAAGCTCGACCAGCATCGCGGCGTCTTCACGATCACCTATGCGCACGCCTCGCCTCGGATAGCCATGGACTATGTCAACAGCCTGGTCCGCAATTACATCGAGGAGAACACGTCCTCCAAGAGGGAGGAGTCGGTGGATGCGACGCACTTCCTCGCGGCCCAGATAGAGACCTTCAAGACGCGGCTCGAGGGCGCCCAGAGGGCCATCGACAAGTTCAGGCAGGAGAAAGGGGCCATACTGATCCTCAGCGAGGCCGCCTTGCTGCAGGACATCCAGAGGGCCGAAGCGCGGCTCGGAGAACTTCTGAAGCGCCGCAAGGTCATCGAAGCCCAGAGAAACCTGCTCACGAAATCACAGTTGTACCTCGACGAGGGAAACATCAAGAGCGTCGCGCTGCCCGCCGGCTCATCCCAGGCCGAGCTGGCCCAATACGAGGCGCAGCTCGCGGAGGCCAGGCTTCGTTACTCCGACCAGCACCCGCTGGTGATCCGCATCCGGGAATCCATCGACAAGCTCAAGGGCCAGATGGCTTCGCAAGGCGCGAGCCCGGCCTCGGGCCAGGCGTCGCAGGCGCGACCCATCGAGCAGACTCCGCAATACGAGCTCATCTCGGTCGAGCTGCAAAGCATGGATGAAGAAGAGCAGCGCCTTCGCGTGGAGATCGCCGAGAAGCGGCAGACGCTCAGGGAAGTCCCCCTCGTGCAGTCCGCGCTCAAGGAGCTTGAGCGGGTCAAGAGCAAGGAGAGCCTCATATACGAGGAGCTTGTCTCCCGCTACGGCAAGTCCGAAGTCTCGAAGCAAATGGAGCTGCAAGACAAGTCGATCAACTTCCGGATCGTGGAGCCCGCGATCCTGCCGCAGATACCGGTAAGCCCGAACAGGGCCCTGATCATCTCCCTGGGCATCGTGGCCGGCTTCGGCGTCGCCTTCGGGCTGCTGTTCCTTCAGGACTATTTCGACAGCACCATCAAGTCGCTGCATCAGCTGAAGAACCTCAAGCTGCCCATCCTCGCGGTGATACCCGACATGGACAGCACGGCGCGGATCGCCAGATCGAAGCGAAGCGCCATCTGGTTCGCCCTCGGGGCCGGCGGCTACTTCATGCTCATCCTGGGCATTCTTTGTCACGAGGCTTTGCACTTGCGATACATAGAGACGGCCCTGCAACAGGTGTCCGCCAATATCCATCTGGAATCCATAAGGAAGCTGCTCTGACCGGCGCCGGATTCATGGCGCGAGGCGCATGCGGCGGAACGGACAACGGCATATCAGAGGTGATGCATGAGCAGGATCGAGGAAGCTCTGTTCAAGGCGGCCCAGAGACGCCATCAAAAGACGAGCCACAAGCAGGATGCATCACTTGAGGCGGCGGCCACCGGGCCTGTCAAGCGCGACTCGTTTCCGGCGGGAGCCCCGGATCTCCGGGTGAAGATCGAGGACTCCACGCTCGTATCCGCCCTGGATCCGAGCTCCTTCATCGCGGAGGAGTACAGGAAGTGCAAGGAGCTGCTCATCAAGAAGACCTTCGGCGCGGGCAAGTTCCGCAACACCGTCATGGTCACCAGCTCGCTGCAAGGCGAAGGCAAGACGACGACCTGCCTCAACTTGGCCATCAGCCTGGCGCGGGAATACGACTTCACCGTGCTGTTGATGGATACCGACCTGCGCAAGCCCTCCTGCGCGGAGAGGCTGGGCCTGGGCAAGCTCCCCGGCCTCTCGGAGTGCCTGCTCGGCAACGCCGATGTCGGCGACCTGCTGGTCAGGACGGGCATCGGCAAGCTCGTGCTCCTGCCGGCCGGGACCCCGCCGCCAAACCCGGCCGAGCTGCTCGCCTCGCACAAGATGCGCGGGCTCATCCAGGAGATGAAGAGCCGCTACGCGGACCGCTACATCCTCATGGACACCCCTCCGCTGCTGCCGTTCTCCGAGACGCGCACCATGGCGCGCATCGTGGATGGAGTCCTGCTCGTCATCCGCGAGGGCTGCTCCTCCCTGGACAACCTCGCCGATGCGACGGAGCTGCTCAAGGACAAGGAGATCTTCGGGATCATCTACAACGACGCGCACATGGACGCAGGCTCGCCCCTATCCTACTGGGATAATTATGGCTATGCCAGCTACCATAACGGAGCGACCCCAAAGCGGCAACTTACGCGGTCCACCGAGTAACCCGGAGCCTGGAGACGGCCGCCAGCCCGCGCAATCCTGTCACAACGAAAGAGAGCCCATGTACGAAGATTTCTTCGGCTTTCACGCCAAGCCATTCGAGCTGCTCCCCAATCCGGATTTCCTCTTCCTGAGCCAGTCGCACAGGAGGGCCCTCAAGCATCTGGAGTACGGCATCCGCTCGAACGCCGGATTCATCCTGATGACCGGGGAGATCGGCGCGGGGAAGACGACCATCATCAGGGACGTCATCAAGAGGAACAAGGGCGAGATCGCCCTGGCCAAGGTCTTCAACACGAAAGTGGAATCTCTTGAGCTGCTGAGCGCGATCAACGAGGACTTCGGGCTCGAGTCGGGCGGCAAGTCCAGGCTCGGCCTGCTGCGCGACCTGAACGATTTCCTCATCGAGCAATACGCCCAGGGGCAGCAGGCGGTCCTCATCGTCGACGAGGCTCAGAACCTCTCCGCCGAGCTGCTCGAAGAGGTCCGCATGCTGTCGAACCTGGAGACCGCGGATGCCAAGCTCCTCCAGATCGTCCTCGTGGGCCAGCCAGAGCTGCTGAAGGTCCTCGACTCCAAGGGGCTCAGGCAGTTGCGGCAGCGCATCAGCGTCAATTGCCACCTGAGCTCCCTGTCCCGCGAGGAGTGCAAGGAGTACATCCACTTCAGGCTGGACAAGGCGGGAAACAAGGACGCGCTCTCCTTCGAGCCCGAAGCCTTGGACATCATCCACGAGATGAGCCGGGGCATACCGCGGCTCATCAACATCCTGTGCGAGTACCTGCTGATCGAGGCCTTCACGACCGAGAACACGGCATTCACCGCGAGGCTCGTGCGCGACATCGCCGAGCAGATGCGCTTTCGGGAGTTCTACTGGGAGTCGCAGCCGGACGGCCAGGGCGAAAACGGCCTGGGCAAGGCCGCGCCCAGGAGCGAGAGGATCACCAGGGTACTCCTGAGCGCATGTCATGAGTTCCGTTCCCGGCTGGAGAGCATCGAGGGCTCTGTCACCAGGCTCCGCCAGCTTATTGCCGGCGGAGGCGATACGGAGAGTCACGCTCCGGACCTCCATGAGCCGCCGCTCGCGTCTAGGCTGGACTCCCTGGAGCGCGGCCTGGCCGAGCTGAAGGCGCTCCACGGCCGCGATGTGCTCCAGGGTCCCCAAGGCTCCGGAGCGGGCCTGTTGTGCCGCCTGGGCGCAGGCGCGGTTTCCCTCAAGTCCAGGCGGGAGCGCCAGGGGAAATCATAATGGAACGCGTCCCGCCCCGCCACGCCGGTCCGGTGAACGCCCTGACCATCGACGTGGAGGACTATTTCCACGTCACGGCCTTCAAGGAGCGCATCTCCCCGGAACAGTGGGACCGCTTCCCGGCCAGGGTCTTCGACAACACCCTGCGCTGCCTCGACCTGCTCGACGAGCATGCGGTCAAGGCCACGTTCTTCATCCTCGGCTGGGTCGCCGAGCGCTACCCAGCCCTTGTGGGGCGGATCCGCGACGCGCGGCACGAGATCGCCTGCCACGGATACGGCCACCAGCTCATCCACGAGCTCGGCCCAACGGCCTTCCGCGAGGATGTGCGCAGGGCCAAGCGCATCCTGGAGGATATCTCCGGGCTCAAGGTGCGCGGCTATCGCGCCCCCAGCTATTCCATCACCGCGAAGTCGCTGTGGGCCTTGGACATCCTGATCGAGGAAGGCTTCGAGTACGACTCCAGCATCTTTCCGGTCGTGCACGACACCTATGGCATCCGGGACGCCCGCCGTTTTCCGCATGTCCTGGAGCGGCCTGGCGGGAGGATGCTGGAGTTCCCCCTGTCGACCTTGCCCGTGAAGCTCCCCGGAGGCGAGTTCCGGGTTCCGGTGGCCGGCGGCGGCTACCTGCGGCTCATGCCCGCCGGTTTCCTGCCGTGGGCCTTCCGGCGCATCAATCATCGGGAGGGCCAGCCCGCGGTCCTCTACTTCCATCCATGGGAAATCGACACCGGGCAGCCCAGGATCCACGCGGGCAGGAAGTCGCGACTGCGGCACTACCTGAATCTGCGCACGACGGAAGGCAAGCTCCGGCGCATCCTGGGCGGGGTGCCCTTCGCGCCCATGTCCGCGGCACTGTCCAGGCTGGCCTGCCGCGCTGCCGGCGAGGCCTGGACAGGCCGGCCCACCTCCAAGCAGCACGAGGCTTCCATATGAAGGTCATGTGCATTGTCGGCGCGCGGCCGAACTTCATGAAGATGGCCCCGATCATGAGGGCCATGGGCCGATCCTCCATCCTCGCGCCCATCCTCGTGCACACCGGGCAGCATTACGACGAGAGGATGTCCAAGGTCTTCTTCGACGAATTGGAGATGCCCCAGCCGGACGTGAACCTGGGCATCGGCGCCGGATCGCACGCCGAGCAGACGGCCAGGGTCATGGTCGCCTTCGAGAAGCTGTGCCTGCGGGAGCGGCCCGGCATGGTCCTCGTGGTGGGCGACGTCAACTCCACGCTGGCCTGCGGCATCGTGGCGGCGAAACTCGGATTGCCCCTGGCCCATGTCGAGGCCGGCCTGCGCAGTCGCGACCGGACCATGCCCGAGGAGATCAACCGCATCGTGACCGATGCCCTGTCCGACCTCCTCTTCACGACCTCGCCCGATGCCGGGGACAACCTCAGGCAGGAGGGCATCCCGCAAGAACGCATCCATTTCGTGGGCAACGTCATGGTGGACACGCTGCTCCGGCATCGGGACAAGGCCGGAGATTCGGCCATCCTGGCGGCCCTGGGCCTTGCGCGCAACGGCGGGTCGGCGCCTGTCGCGGACTACGCGGCCATGACCCTGCACAGGCCGTCCAACGTCGATGATCCGGGCACGTTGTCCAGCCTCCTCGACGCCATCGAGGAGATACAGAAAGACCTGCCCGTGGTCTTCCCCATCCACCCGCGCACCCGCCAACGCATCGAATCCTTCGGCCTGCGGGGGCGGGTCGAGGCCATGAAGGGCCTGATCCTCACGGAGCCGCTCGGCTACATCGATTTCCTGGCCCTCTACAGCCGGTCCCGGCTCGTGCTCACGGACTCCGGCGGACTCCAGGAGGAGACCACCGCCCTGGGCATCCCCTGCCTGACCCTGCGCGAGAACACGGAGAGGCCGGTGACCATCCGGGAAGGCACGAACACCCTGGTGGGTGTCGACAGGCAGGCCATCATCGCCACTGTCCGGGGAATCCTCGCCAATGGCGGCAAGCAAGGCCGCGTCCCGAAGCTCTGGGACGGCAAGGCCGCCGGGAGGATCGTGGCCATCCTCGAATCTCTCGGGACCGGCGGTAATGGCGGCGTGATCGTCTCGAGCATCATGCGCTCCGCCGCGTAGGCCGCACACGGGAGCCGCTTGCAGATTGCCTTGTTGCCCAAGGCTTCGGCGGGAGGTTCCTCGGAAAGGACGCGGCCCAGATCGCAAAGCCGGCATCCGAGGCCGCCGCGACACGCGCCAGAATACTGGGTCGCCTAGCGGCCCGCCCCCTCGGGGGACACAGGGGGAGGAAGCTCCCGAGCTTTGCAAGGCTCGGGAGCTTCCTTGCTTTTCAAACGCTATCCGAAAATCGGACCCGGCCGGCGCGGCGCTCCCTGCCGTGCGCCCAGGCATTCGCGCCCTGATGATGGAACCTAGCCGGGGCCTGCGGTCACGGCTGCATGGACCATGGCCGGCATGTGCCTGCCCGGAGCCGCCGGACCATGGTCCGATTCGATGCGGCGCGGATCTGTTCATCACGCTCTTGAAGGTTCCTTGCGCACCCCATGCCGGACATCATGTCGCCCCAGAGGCCGTGCATGGCCGAACAGAAGCCTTTTTCCGGGCGCGCAAGTGACACAGCCTGTTTTTGATGATAAGTACGCAAGGCTGGGCTGATTCCCATTTGGCTGGCGATGCCGCCCGCCCGAGCCCGGCGGCCGATCCGGGCTCGGCATAAGACATGGCCGCATCGGCGATACAACGCAGTTCAGGCAGGAGGAATCCATGGATAGATTGGCGCTTGCTTTGCTCTTGCTTCTTGCCACGTGCGGCCAAGCGCTCGCCGCCGGGACTTCGGACAATGCTCCCAAGCCAGACCCCGATTTCCTGCTCGGGCCGGGAGACGTGCTCGAAGTCTCCGTGTGGCAGGAGCCGGAGCTCAGCCGCACCATCCGCATCCGTCCGGATGGAAAGATCTCCTTTCCCTTCGTGGGCGAGGTGACCGCCTCGGGGAAGACGGTGGAGGAGGTGCGCCAGGTACTGGAAAAGAAAATCCAGGCCTATGTGCCCAAGGCCCCTGTCTCCGTCATCCTGCAGGAGCTCCTCAGCCAGCGTTTCTACGTCATCGGCCGGGTGAAGAACCCCGGCGTCTTTCCCATCTATGAGCCCATCCGGGTGATGCAGGCCTTGTCCATGGCCGGGGGCCTGGACGAGTTCGCCAGCGACGACATCCACGTCATCCGCGAAGGTCCCGAGGGCCAGTCGGTATTGCGCTTCAACTACTCCGACCTCAAGAAGGGCAAGGATCTGAAGCAGAACTTCCTCTTGCAGGGCAAGGATACCATCGTCGTCCGCTAGGCGTCGAACCCAGCCATGACATCCGCCCGGCATCCCCTGCCACGCGGCCTGCTGCCGCTGCTCTTCCTGGCGCTCCTCCCGCGGCCATGGGCTTCCGAGGCGGCCATGCAGACCCTCACTCCCTTCATAGGCACCGGGGTCGCCTACGAGGATGACCTCTTCTCCGCCGACGAGTCCTCCTTCGAGCTGTCCCTGACTCCGGGAGCCAGCTACGAGCTTGAGACGCCACGCTCGAAGCTGCTCCTGAACACGCAGGTCACCTACACGGACAATCTCGATGAAGACGAGTTCGACCGGCTGACCACGCTCAACCTGCTCAGGCAGACCTATCAGCTCACGCAGAGGCTTGAGGGCTCCGCCGGGGTCATCTTCAATATCCAGGAGACGTACAGGACCGCCTTCGAGGAGGCCGGCGTGGCGGGGAACGCCAGCAGGGAATACCAGTACACGTTCCCCATGGGCCTGAGCTATGCGCTTACCGACTTGAGCACGCTGGGCCTGAACTATTCCTTTTCCATATTCGACTACGCCGACGACAGCTTCACGGACCGGACCTCCCATGCGGCCGGTCTTGGCCTGGCACACCTGCTGACTCCCAGGACAACCGTCACGCCCTCCGTGAGCTACGCGCATGTGCAGTATGAAGCCAGGCAGGATCGCCCCAGGCTCGACCAGGATGTGGTCACCCCGGAGCTGGCCCTGTCCTACCTGCTGACGGAGCGCATCACGGTCGGCGCGAGCGCGGGCGTCAGCCTGGTGAAGAGCTCCTTCGCCGGGGCAGGCGAGGATGACTCCACGAGGTTCTTCGTCTTCGGCGTCCACGGGGGCTATGCGGGCATGCGCACGACCGCGGGCATTCAGGCCAACAGAAGCATCGACCAGACGCTCCTGGGAGACAGCCTCATCCGCGACAAGGTCGCGGGCAGCGTGACCTACGCCGTCACCCGGGATATCGCCGTGGGAGTGAGCGGGTTCTATTCGGTCAGCGAAAACGTGGACGCGGATGGCGGCGGGACCTACAAGGCCTTCAGGGTCAGCCCCGTGATTACCTTCACCAGGCCGTTCAGGCTCAGTGAGAACATCACGCTGGACGTCGGATATGACATGTTTTTCGCCCTCGACGGCGATCCCGATCAGCGCAACGATGATTCGTACGAAAACAGCAACAGGGCCTTCGCGCTCGTGACCTGGCGCTTGCCCACGCGCTACTAGGCCCGCCCTCTCGGGCTCTCCCGGCAGGGAATCAATCTCCCTGCATTCCACGTCATCCGCTATCTGCACAGTCGCAAGGCCTGATCAGGGCGGCTTGATCAGGTTTCCGCCGCATGGGAACGCATCTGGCGATCCCCCGATGCGCGGCCCGCCTTCGGGGACTCGTTTCGTCCCGAAAACCAGACCGGCCTATCCGATCGGCGCACGATCACATGGCTCACGCGCCTTCCCGCGCCGGAACGGATGCCATGCGCCCGTGCCGGCATGGGCGCGGAGCGGGTAACAGTCAGGATCGCCCGCAGGTCTCCCGCATGCCCGAGGCTTGGGAGCGCAAGCACCTCCCGGATCGTTTCCAGCGCGCCGTTGTCCCGTCATGATCCTTGTCCCTGGCGGCGCCAGCAAAGTCCAGCAGAGCAATTCTGGGCGCAAGGGCATCCATGGTAACCAAATAAATCCTTTTTACGTACTTCTTGCCGGCAATCCCTTTCAGGCCATTGACATGATAGAACTAATTAACGGCACATGATTTGCTAAACAGGTTGCGCTCTTAGTCGAAAGGCTCGCCATGCACCGATTACCTCGGAAGCTCATTGCGTTTTTCCCCTGTTAGGCTTGCCACGCTGATCAGCTTGCCTTTATCATCAGGAAAATGAACCAAGGAGCAGGCCAATCACGATCAACATCCGAAGTGATTTCATGGCCATGAATGATTTACCGCCTAAGCTGAAGACACTCTTGGAGGTCAAATGATATTCATGTCTTGTAAACAAAGCCCCATCGTCATGCTTGCATGCCTGCTATGCGTGCTGATGCTTCTGCTGCCCTCGCAATCCGATGCCCTGGATATACCGATAACCATTCAAAACGCAGCCGCCGATGGCTTGGCCAGATCCAAGGAGCCCGTCGTTGCCGGCATTCCCCTTCCCGAATCCGCCAACATACTCAATACCAGCCAGTTGCGGGTATTCAACGGCTCCGGCAAGGCTGTTCCCGCCCAGATATCCGTCGCGGCGCGCTGGAAGGGGGTCGCCACGGACACGACAAAGCCCATTAAGTGGCTGTTCGTGCGTTTCCAGGCCGACACCCCCGCCAGCGGCAAGAGCGGTTACGTTCTGAAGACCGCGAGCACCGCGAGCGTCGCCGGCCAGGCCATCGAGATTCAGAACGGCGCGCAGGAGTTCAAGGTCAACACCGGCAAGGCCGTCTTCACCATCAGCAAGACCAGATTCAACCTCCTGGAGAGCGTGCTCATCGATGATGACGGCGCCGGCGTTCCCGACGCCCAGGTCATGATGCAGAACGGGCAGGGCGGCCTCCAGTTGAAGGACGCGCAGGGCAAGCTGTTCACGACCAACCTCCACGCGCCCGAGGAGATGGTCATCGAGGAGTCCGGGCCTCTCCACGCCGTCCTGCGGATCCGTGGCGTGTTCAAGGCGGCGGATGGCAAGTACTTCGCGCCGTCCCTGAAGAACCCGGCGTCCCATCCGCGCTTCAGCCAGCCCTATCCGAATTCCTTCTTCCACTACAACTGCCGGATTCACTTCTATGCCGGCAAGTCGTACGTCCGGGTGTTCCTCACCATCGAGAACAACGGAGCCCACGGCCGCTCGAATCCCGAGCAGAAGTTCGCCCCCATCCAGGCCGTCTACTTCGACAGCCTGGAGATGGTGCTCAAGACGCCGGCCTCGGGCACGCGGTCGATCCAGACCCATGACAGCCAGGCCCGGCTTGCCTCGGCTGACAGCTTCGCCCTGTATCAGGACTGGAAGGAAAATCTCCAGGACAGCCTGCGCAGCACGCTTGAGCCCCGTTTCAAGGACGGCATCTACTACACGACCGCGAAGAACGGCTCCTCGCTGACCAGCGGCAAGATGAATCCCGGCTGGCTCGACACCAGCGACGGCAACCTGGGCATCACGTTCGCCATGCGCCACTTCTGGCAGAACTTCCCCAAGAAGCTGACCGCGACGACTTCCGAGCTGCGCATCGGGTTCTGGCCGTCCGAGGGCTACTACCCCTACTGCCGGTCCGCCGACTTCCCGGAATCCGCGCTCGACATGTATGCGCGCGCGGCCGGGCGCGACGCGGGCCTCTACCTGTTCGACTCGGGCAAGCACAAGACGTTCGAGCTCCTGCTCGACTTCCACTCCAACGCGGTGGCGGAAGAGCCTCAGGCGCTGTCCGCCATGCTGGAACACCCGGGCGTGGCGCATGCCCAGCCGAGCTGGTACGCCTCGACCAAGGCCCTGGGCATGATCGCTTCGCAGGGGGTCGGCTCCAGCGACCCCGTCATCCGCGAGGCCCTGGCGCGCTTCGAGAAGATCCAGCTCGCCAATGTCGACGAGTCGGCCTCCTCGAACGGCTGGACCATCGACAAGCTAAAGACGGCCGATGTTCCCCGCGGCACGTATGACAAGCAGAGCCGCTACTTCGGCTGGATGAACTTCGGCGATCTCCTGTGGGACGTGCAAATCCCCACCGGGTCGCACTATGACTGGAATTACTCCTTCCTGCTCCACTTCCTGAGAACCGGAAACCTGAAGTTCTACACCAGCGCCGTGCCCATGGCCAAGCACAGGTACGACATCGACCAGTACCATGGCCAGCGGACGGACACCAATGGCGAGGATTTCTGGATCAACCACATGGCCTTCTATGAAAAGGACGCTCACTCGGATCCCTCGATCGCCACGTACATGACCTCCGCGGTTTCCAAGCACAGCCACACCTGGAACGGTGGCCTCATCCTCTACTACCTGCTCACGGGCGACAGGAAGGCCTGGGAGGCCGCGGTCGAGAACGGCGAGGCGGCTTTGAGATGGTACACGAAGATGGCCGCCGCGCCGAGCTGCGCCGCCAGCGAAACCCGCCTCGAAACCTGGCCGATGCTCAACCTCGTCAACCTCTACAGGGTGAGCGGGGACAAGAAGTACCTGACCGTGGCACGGAACATCGCCGTCAACCGCCTGCTCTATCGCGAGCAGTCCGCCGGCGGGCAGGGACTCTTCGGCTCGGGCGAGAGCTGCGGCAGCATCGATGCGACCAGGCAATCGAACACCATGTACTCCTACGCCCTCGATCCCATGGTCCAGATCCACTACGAGATGGCGGCTGCCGGCGATCCCGACGAAGCCAAGATCAAGGCCATGATCCTGCGCATGGCCAACTTCATGATGACCAAGTACCTCTTTGGCGGGGATACGAGCAATGGGCTCTACCGCCCCTTGCAGTCGGTCTACATCTGGACCGCGGCCGATCCGCAAGGAACCCAGCGCGGTGAAGTCGGCGAGCCCGTCAAGAACACCTTCAATGCCGACCTGTTCGCCTACGCCTACCTGCTCTCCAAGGACCAGAAGTACCTGCAATGGGCCAGGAAGAGCTTCAAGGACGCCATGTTCTATTACACCGCCAGCGGCAACAAGTACCTGGATCCGACCTACCGCTCCGCCACCAGCTACATCGACAGCATGTTCTCCAGCAGCGAATCCAAGATTCACGGCTGGCTCGGAAGGACGAACCAGGTCTACCTGTACATGGAGAACCAGCTCTCCGCGCCGGCCCCGACTCCGACGCCTGATCCGACGCCTGATCCGGAGCCGACGCCATTGCCTGACGGCGGCAAGGCCAGGGCGCTCACGGGCTCCAAGTACCTCCTCCTGTACTCCCCCAGAGGCTGGATCGAGGAGACGCCTTCATAGCCTTGCTCTCCTGGCGAGCCCAGTCATGCCGCATGCGGCACGACTGAAGCAGCCGCCATCCATCGCCGCGCCGCCGGGCCGTGCGGGATAAACGGCAAGGCTCCGGGTCGAAAGGCCTGGAGCCTTGGCTTTGGCAACCCGCGGCCTGGTTCCCATGCGCGCCATGGAGCTGTCCCGCTTTCGCGAAAGGCTGGCGGCTCGGCCCTTGACCGGCCCGCGCCTCGAAGCATCCGGTCCTCGAGGGCGGCGCCATCAGGCCCGGGGGGCTCCGGCCATGCGCAGCCCATGGCCTCGGCCGGGCTCTCGACGCCTCCTCAGCTTGGACTTCAGGCAGGAAATGAACGGCCAAGGATCACGCACGGAGAACAATGACAGCTCGATCGCGCAGCCCAGCATCTCGGAATAATGGCAATCCTTCACGAACAGGTTCTTGGCTGCGTGGATGAGGAAGCCGACATCATCGAACCAGGCCACGGGACGCCGGGTTTCGGGTCCGGCCAGGAGAGACCGCGCCTCATCGGCGCGCCCCAGCCGATAGTGGCAGTCAAGCAGGCTGAAGTTGACTCCCAGCCGGCCGGACATGGCATGCTGCATCCAGTG
This sequence comes from Pseudomonadota bacterium, assembly GCA_023433925.1. Classification (GTDB taxonomy): domain Bacteria; phylum Desulfobacterota; class Desulfovibrionia; order Desulfovibrionales; family Desulfovibrionaceae; genus Desulfocurvibacter. The sequence goes on from JAEYTO010000026.1 coordinate 82,670, forward strand.
GCGGGGATTGATCTCGATGACGTAGTGCCGCCCATCCAACGCGTCCTGGATGACTTCCACCTCCGCGATGCCGTCGAGCCCGATGCTCTCGACGACATGCCGGCCAAGTCTGGAAACCGCCTCGTTCTCGACCGATCTGCACATCAAGGCTGTCCCGAGGCCTTTGGGGTACTGAAGAATCTTGCTGGTCACGAAGCCGAAGAGCACCTTCCCGCCCTCGCCGGAATAGCAGCAGTACGAATAGGTCTTGTCCTCCTTGGGCTGGATGATCCGCTGGGCGATCAGCCTGGGGCTGAACGCCTTGACCCGGTCATACAAGGCCGCGACATCCGCCGCCGATTCGCACATCGTGGCCTTGACCTCGCCTATGACGCGATTGGAGCAAGGAGTCTTCCAATCGCCGGAGAAGGCCGGCTTGACTATGCAGGGAAATGTGATGGAGCCCAGCATCTCATGCGTCGGCGCCCTGTCGATGAGCACGGTCTTGGGATAGGCGATGCCGTGCGCTGAGAGCAAGGCCTGCAAGCGGTACTTGTCCATGACTTCCCCGAGGACCTCGAAACGGGGCATGCTCAAGGCATAATGCTTCCCCAGCGCCGCCGCATGCTCGGCGACGAAGTGCAGCTCCCGGTCGCAGGCCGGAACGATCAGCTTCGGCGCATCAAGCGACTCCCCCAGTTGGATGAGCTTGGTCAGCACCGCCTTGGGTTCGGCCTCCAGGGACAAGGGTATCCTCCTGAAGGGCAGGCGCGAGTTTCCGAAGTGGTCGCCCTCGGGAGCAAAGACATGCACGGCCCGCACATGCCGGTGCACATTCTTGATTATTCCGTAATGGTTTCTACTCAGGCCCAACAGAAAGACATGATAATCTTTCCTGGCAGGCTTATTCATATACGACCCCCTTGAGGGAATGAGGCACGTTGAGAACCGTCCCGCTCATGCAAGACAATCTGCCTTCAGGCATCGCGGCAAAGCAGTAGCGGCATCCCGCGATATAGCCATAGACAACCGCGCCCATCCTCTGGAATCCAAAGCGGCTGTTGGACCTGAGCGTCGCCACATTCCAGGACATGACGGCGTTAACCACCCGTGCAAAGCCCCGTTCCTTTATACGTTCATACACGAAGCTCCTCATCAGTGTGAGCAGGCCTCGTCTTCTATGGCTTTCCTTGACGAAAATCCCATGCTCGTAGATCTCGTCATCCGAAAGCCTCAGGCAGGCTTTCAACCAAGGCATATAAGACATGCCAGGGGAAAACCATTGCTGTGCAACCACGGTTTCGCCATCCAGGACAATGCACATAAGCTCATTCATTCGAACGATGGATTCAACGGTCTCGGCGGCGGACAGGCGTTTCGGGCATTTCAAGGCGGCAAGCGCCTTGACGACCATCTCTTGCAGGTCAGCGGAGTCCTTATCAACCAGCCGGATGCCGAGGCCGCTCGTCTCGCGACCGCCAGCCAGGACGCTAGGCTGACCTGTAAAGAAATATGCCTTGTGCCAGGAGAAAAGATGCTGCCGGTAGTATCTTCCGTGACTGGACAACCGGCCCCAAACCCGCATGCATTGCAAATCGGCAATCGACATGTCCATCACCAGCCTTTTCGTCTCTCCGCTAGCTCCGAACGAACATGGCTTTCAGGATATCGACGGCCACATCCCTGCGCTGCTCGACATTGGATATCTCGTAGTGAGGGAGCAGGCCCGGAGATGTATTGATCTCGTTTATTTTTCCTCCCGAGAGCGATGCCTCGGCCGTGATGTCGCGGCAGATGAAATCGACGCCGCTCAATTGGATGCCGATCGCGCGCGACGCGCGCACGGCCATGTCGGACAGGCTCGGGTGGACGGAGTCGGTCACTTCCAGGGCGCCGCCGCCCAGGCTGTAGTTGCACTCCTTGCGGCACTCGATCAGCTCGCCGGCGGGCGGGACGTCGGCAAGGCTTCTTCCCTGCTGCGCCAGATAGCCCAGATCGGGCTTGATAGGCAGGAGGACCGGATGCAGGACGCGCTCGGGCAGTTGCAGAAGCTTGGCCATGCGCCTTTCGTTCTCCTTTTCGACAAGCCCCTTGAGCGTCGATTTCCCATCAGCCGTGACGAATGCGGGAACCCGCTTGACGACCGACAGGAGCGCGCCGCGACAGACCAGCATGCGGTAGTTGTCCCCAGGGACATACTCCTCGATCAGCACGGAGGGCGAATGGATGGAGGCCGCGAAAAAGGCCTCCCGGAATTTTTTGCGGTCATGAGCCGATATGCCGATCGTCACGCCAAGGCCGGAGCACGTATCCTTGGCGGGCTTGACCACGACCAGGCCACCAATCTTTCCGACAGCCCGCCGCGCCGCCTTGAAATCTCCCGATGGCACTTCATGGAAATCCGGCACCGGCAGGTCCTCCGCCCTGAACATGGTGGCGCAGAGCACCTTGTCCCCCGCGATTCTCAATGTCGGCACCGAGTCCAGGTCGGTGTACGCGCCGCACATGCGCCTCGCTTCATTTCCACGCCTGAATTCCAGCACCCTGCCCAGCCAGACATGGCTGATCCCGAGCTGCTCGGCGGCAGTCGTGAAGTAATGGTTGATGAGCGTTGTCATATAGGACGGCTGGCCGCACTTGCTGCTCAAGGCCTTCCGAGCATCCCGCGAAAGATGGTAAATCCCCTTCCGGATCGTCAGCTCCAGAGTCATGCGCGCACGCCTCGCAGTTTTTTAGATGCTCATGTAAAGCTCTTGATATCGCCTTGCCATCTCCGGAAGCCCGAAGCCGCTCGCCCTGGCCGTCGCCTCGACGGCCAGCAGCTCGCGCAGCCCAGGATCGTCATGCAGCTCCGTAACTTTCTGGCACAACCCCTCGATGTCTCCAGGCTCGAACAGGAAGCCGTTGGCTCCGTCTTCCACCAGGCGCACGTTGCCTCCCACGCGGCTGACCACGGCCGGGCAACCCGAGGCCATGGCCTCCAGGAGAGCCATGGATGTGCCTTCCGAATGAGAGGTCAGGACGAATACGTCCATGGCCCGCAATATCTCGGGAATATCCTGCCGCCGACCCAGGAAGAGGATGCGGTCGCCCAGCTTGCGCCGCCTGGCGTCCGCGATGATCCGCTCTCCGCCCTCGCTCGGCGGCGCCACCAGCACGTACCTGAGCCGGGGCAGCCGCACGGAAAGCCGCTCGACCATGTCCAGTTGCATCTCGATGTTCTTCACGGGAAAGAAGCGCGTCACGGAACCGGCCACGAAGCTGTCGGGGGCCAGGCCCAGGCGTCTCCTGGCCTCCTCCTTGCCCAGGGGAATCCGGAAGCGGGAGGTGTCGATGCCGTTCATGATGACATCGACCTTCTCCGCCCCGATCCCGAAGCGGGTCTCGAACTCACGCCGGATGTCCTCCGAGACGGCGACGATGCGAGAGGTGAATGCGGCCAAGGTCTTGACCATGATGCGCAAAGGCAGGCTCACGTGCTCGAAGTGTCCGTGCTTGGTGAAGACGACCTTCAGCCGCCCGCCCGTGGCCATGCGCGCCAGGACGGCCGTCTGCCAGGCGAACAGGTCGTGGCAGTGCAGAACCTGGCCCTGCTCGCGCCTGACGGCGGCGAGCAGGGCCCGCACGCCGGAGAACCGGGTCGCTTCCCCGGCCAGATGGTCCGCGTACACGCTCACCCCGGCGGACGCGATTTCCTCACTGAAAATTCCGGCCTTGCGCAGCACGCAGACCGATTGCCTCGTCCCAGCGTGGGGCCGGGTGACCAGGCTCTTGACCACCTGCTCCATCCCGCCTACCCGCAGAAGCGACACGCAATGCACGATGCCAGGCTGCGTCTTGCTGCTCACGCCCTCCACGTTCCCCATGGCTTGCGCGAGTGCATCGTCCTGTTGGCCGAACAGGACGGGAGCGGCTTGCCGGCAGACCCGGCGGTCTTGATGGCCCCGCAGGGCGTTCAGTATCGAGGCGCGGCTCAAGCGGGACATGCCTTCTCCCTGCACATGGCGCTGAACATGTCCTTGAGGATGGGCTCGATCTCGGCCCAGGAGAACTGGCGCGTGGTCATGAGGCCGGCTCTGGCCAGCCGCGCGCCCAGTTCGGGCTCCCGGACGACCCTGAGGGCCGCCTCGGCCAGGCCCTGCCAATCGCCCACCGGGACGAGCAGGCCGTTTTGCCCGTCCTGGACCAGATAAGGTATTCCGCCGGCGGCGGTGGACACGACCGGAACGCCGCTGGCGAACGCCTCGAGGATGGCTCCGGGCAGGTTATCGACGCTGGAGGCATTGAGCAGGACATCGTGCCGCGCATAGACCTTCTGAATGCCCTGGTGATCGACCTGCCCCAGGAAGCGGACTGAATCCGCAAGACCCAGCTCGCGGGCGAGCTGCCCGAGCATCTCCATCTGGCTTCCGGCCCCCACGACGCTGAGGACCGCCTCGGGGCAACGCGCATTGATCACCGCGAAGGCGCGAATGACGCCATCGACGCCGTAGATGGGCTCAAGCTTGCGGGTCACCAGGAACCTGGGCCTGAAGCGTTCGCGCTCGATGTAGGTGAACTGCTCCACGTCGGCGATGTTCGGCACGATGACCGTCTCCAGGCCGAGGGTGTCCCGGAACACGTCGCGCAGGAACGCCGACGGCGTGCTTATCCTGTCCGCCAGGCGCATGCTTAGGCGCACGAGCGGCCCATGGCGGTTGAAGAACGCGCGCGCGCCTCCTCCCCGGGCGCTCAAAACGAGCGGCTTGCCGTGCAGGCGGATGAGGATCATGGCCGGGAGGGTCACCCAGAAGAAGAAGTTGACGAAGCTGGTGAGGAAATAGACGGCTTCCGTGCGCCCCAGGGCACGGTGAAGATCGCGGAGGAACAGGGCCAGGCTCGCGAGGGTCCGCACGTAAGGCACGCGCGCGATGAAGCCGCGAGGAGCCGCATCGAGGGGGTTCGTCCGCACGCGCTCCACCGTCACGCCGTCCGCCTCAAGGGCATGCGCCAGCTTGTCCGCCTGCACGGCCATGCCCCCGAAAGGAGGAGGGAAAGGGGACACCAGGCAGAGGCTCCGGACAGGGAAGCCCGTGTCTCCCGCCCGTGGGTCAACCCGGCTCATATGCGGACCTCCTCGGAAATCAGCTGCGCGCTCAATTCCGCCTCCCGCGCGGGCATCGCCGCCTGTCTTGCGTCCGCCAGCTCGTTGTCCAGGGCCCGCTTGAGGAATACCGGCAGCATGAGCAGCCAGTAGAACTCCTCGACATAGACCGAGGAGATGAAGACCGCAGCCGTGAGATAGATGACCATCGCGGCGCCGGCCGTGAACGCATGCACCCTGTAGATCTCGGCCATGCCCGGCGGCAGCGCGGCGGCCTGGCGCGTGATGGCGCTCAACATCGCGAAGCCTCCGAGCACGAGGAGCAGCAGGACGATCGCCCCCTGCACGCCAAGCTCCGCCAGGCAGCGCAGGTATGTGTTGTGCGTGTCCATGCCGGCCATGCTCGGGGCATAGTCGCCGATGTATTGGAAGAATCCGCCGACCCCGACGCCCAGGGGATAATCGGCGGCCATCTCAAGGGCTCCCCGCCAGGCGTCCAGGCGGCCCTGGGCCGATGTGTCCACCTCGTCCGCCTGCATGGTCCGCATGCGCTCCCAGAAACCGTCATCGACCAGCAGCACGGAGGCGCCGCAGAGCCCGAGAATCATGAGGGCGATGAACCGCTTGCGATGGCTCCCGAGCCGGGGCGATTTGATGACGGCCCAGACTAGGCCGACGAACAGGGCCAGGAAGGCCCCCCGCGAACGGGTCATGACGATGGAGTTGGCGACCAGCACCCCGGTGACGAGGCACAGCCCCTTGGCCTTCCATCCCCCGAGCAGATAGAGCCCGCCGAGCAGCGGCAGGAGCAGGCCGAAATGGGCGGCCAGGAAGTTGCCCTCGCTGAAATCCGATCCGCCCACGCCGGCGTGCAAGCGCCCGCCCTGCATGACGCCTCCGCCGGTATGGAGCTCCATGGCCAGGAAAAGGCCCGACAGCACGAAGCACCAGAGCAGGCCCTCATACCTTTTGCGTGTCGTGACGATATGGCTGGCCAACAGGATGAACCCGACCAGCTTGGCCATCTTGAGGACATTGTAATGGACCTCCTCGCCGGCCTGGCCCAGGAAGATGGACAGGACGACAACGAGCAGGAACGCCAGGAGCAGCTTCTCCTGGAGAAAGAAGGCCCTGCCGAAACGCAGCTTCCGGTTGTGCACCAGGAAGCCGGCCAAGGTCACCAGGCCTAGTATCAGGCTGTAGCGATACGCCCAGCCCGGAAGATAGCTGCCCCACCATTGGCCGAGCGGGTTCACGTTATAGGTGACGAGATAGGCGTAGACCCCCAGCAGCGGCGTATACACGACGCCGCCCAAGGACGCCGTGCCGAACATCATCAGGTAGAGAATCGTCTTCAGGGGCATGCTTGCCTCATCAACGCCTGTTGGCGAGCAGCGGGTCCAGACGCCCGCTGATCTCCAACATGTGCATCGGTATGGGGAACCTGGCTCGCAGCCCCCGATAGTCCGACATGTTGCGGCGGGCCAACTCATGGGCGCTCGCCCCGAGGGAATTGCTTCCGAAACGGGTTGTGACCGCATAGGCATAGCCGGCGTCCCTGGCCTGCCTGGCGATGTCGGAAGTGTACGCGCCGCGGGGATACGAAAAGCCCTGCACGGGACAGCCCAGGTCGCTCTCCAGGCAGGCCTTGGAGTCGCGCAGTTCCGCCACCGCTTCCGGCAACGACAGGTCGGTGAGCGGCGCATGGCTCATGGAGTGGGAGCCCACCTCGAACCCGTCGCGCACGAGCGTGCGCGCGTCAGCCATGGACATGAGCAGGCCCGGTCCATCATAAGCGCCGAACCGGGCTTCGAGTTGCCCGAGGAAAATATCCCGGACGGCCCTGCCCGCACCATTGAGCGCGGCGACGACCTTTCTGCACAGGCAGCCGACGGCCTGGACATCCGCCGGCTCCCTGACGACCTGAAGCGGCCCGAGGCCCAATCGTTGCGCCCAGGGTCCAAGAAACTCATGGAACTCGCCGGTTCGCTGCCGGGCGACGTGAAACAGCCGGTCCCACCAGTATGCCGAGCCGTCCCGGACAGGCGTGACCGGTATGAAGAACGTGGCGGGAAGCCCTTCCTTCAGCAGGATGGCCCGAGCCAGGTGGAAATTGTCCGCATAGCCGTCGTCGAATGTCAGGGCCACGGCCGGCCGCCGCGGACCGCCGCCGCTGAATGCCCTGATCGCCTCGCGCAGCGGCAGGATCTGATAATGGCGTTTCAAGCTCCTCAACAGCCTGGAGAAAATCCCCACCGACATGGCCATCGGAGGAATGAAATAGGACTCCCCCTCGGGAAGAATCCGGTGAAAGGTCAGGATCTCAAGACGTGACGACATGCCTGCCTTGCTCCGGTGCGATTGCGCCGCACGGCATTGCGTCGCACGGCCGGGGTTGCGCCTGCCGCCGGCGTCGGCATGCATGCATGGGACATCCTTGCGGATCATGACTTAAGCCTTCCGTATTGCAGGGCATTGCGACGGATCGCCACGACCTGTCCCGCGAGGATCGCCTTGATCTTGGATATCTCCTCGGGCCGGAAGAAGCCGGACAGGAGCAGGAGGGGGAAAAAGGCCATGAGCAGCGCCGCCTTCATGGCCAGGGACGCGGGCACGGAGGTGTCCATGCCCAGCGAGAGCAGGTGCACGACGATGGCGACGATCAAGACCCGGAGCACCCGGCCCCACTCGTAGCGAATGGCCGCGACCTTCTGGGACATCCTGTAGGAGAAGATCGCGAGCAGGAGGAAGCTCAACACCGTCGCCATGGCGGCCCCGAAAATGCCGAGCCATGGCACGAGCATGAAGCTGAGCCCGATATTGAAGGCGGCCACCAGCATCTTCGTGTATGCGCTGTATTTTGTCTGGAAGCTCACAAGGAACCCGAGATCGAAGAAATCGCAGCAGCCCTTCAGCACGTAGGCCGCGACGATGATGAACACGAAGGCCGCGGCGCCCTGGTAGCTCTCCGGAGCCATGATGGCGATGATCTCCTGGATGGGCAGGGAGATGCACAAGCCGGCATAGACCATGACCAGGAATATGTACGTGAAGTATTTCCCGCAGATGGCTGCGGCGTCCTTTGTCTTGGCGATGTCGAACCTCTGGATGTTCCAGATCCTGAAGATGGGACCGATGACGATGACGGAGATGATCATTCCGAACTTGTAGCCCAGGGAATACATCCCGAGCTGCTCAAGCCCGCAATACTCCCTGAGGATGAACCTGTCGGCGTTGTGGATCGCAAGCATGGCGAACGTGGCCGGCAGAAGCGGCAGGCCGTAGCGGACCATCTCCTTGAGCTTGGCCCTGGAAAAGCTGGTCGAGAAGCAGGACCTGGTCGAGAAGAGCAGCAGGAGCAGATTGAAAATCCGGCCCAGCAGCGCGCTTATGAAGAACCCGTGCACCCCCCAGCCCATGAAGCCGATCAGGGCTATGTTCAGGGACAGGTAGGTCACGAAGGTGGCCAGGCTTATGGAAACCAGTTGCCCCGACTTCTTCTGGGCCTGGAGGATGGACTGCGGGACCGACAGGACCACTTCGACGATGAAGGCCAGCAGCACGAGATGGAACAGCTTCCCGAACTCATCCGTGCCGAGCAGCGCCCTGGATATGAAATCCACATTCAGCATGAGGATGGCATAGAACAGCACCGATACAAGCAGGACAGAGCACAAGGCCGTCGAGCAGACCTCCCTCCTGTCCCCTGAATCCTCGTACTTGATGTAGAACCGGCTCAAGGCGGAGCTGATGCCCATGCCCGCGAGCATGGAGATGACGATCATGAACAGATCGACGATCTCGATCAACCCGTACTCACCCGGCGTCAGGTAGTGGGTATAGAAGGGAATCATGAAAAAGCCGACGCCCTTCTGAAGCACAACCCCCAGGCTGTACACGGAAGAATGTTTTATCGTCTGCTTCAGATAACCGTACATCACGCTTATTCCGAAGCGGCATGGCTGGCCATGCCGCTTCCGTCGGCTCCCGCGGGTTTGGCCGGCCCGACGACCATTCGTCCAGGCTGCCGGCCCGCATCCCGCCCGCCGAGAACATGCGCATAGACATCCAGGTAGGCGGCCGTGGTACGCGCCCAGGTGTGGTGCGCCCGCACCCAGGCCGGGCCGTTCCCCCGCAGCTTCTCCCGCAGGCCTTCGTCCCGCGCCGCCCGCAGAAGGCCGCTGGTCAAGGCGTCCAGATCGCCGGCCTCGAAGAGCAGGCCGGTTTCGCCGTCCCTGATCAACTCCTTGTTGCCCCCCACGTCGCTGGCCACCAGTATCTTGCCCATGGCCATGGCTTCGAGCGGCTTGAGCGGCGTGACGAGCTCGGTCAGGCGCATGCGCTGGCGGGGATACGCCAGCACGTCCATCATGGCGTAGACTCCCGGAATCCGCTGGTGCGGAATGCGGCCCGGCATGACCACTTCCTTCTCGATGCCCAGCTCGCGCGCGAGTTCCCGCAAGGAGGCCTCCATCTCGCCCCCGCCCACCAGGAGTAGGGCCGTGTCCGGGCATTCCAGGCGCACGCGCGCGAACGCGCGCACGAGAAGCTCAAGTCCCTCGTAGCGGTAGAAGGAGCCGATGAAACCGATGACCCGCTTGCCCTGGAGCCCCCACTTTTCCCGGAACTCGGCGTCCGGCGGACAGGAGGTGAAGCTGTCGGGGTCGATGCCGTTGAAGATGGGCGTGAGCTTGGCCTCGGGTATGCCGCGGCCCACCAGATCCCGCTTGAGTCCTTCGCACAGGATGCAGACGTGGTCGGCACGGCGGCAGGCCCACGTCTCGACGGCCTTGGTCAAGCGGTACTTCCAGCTGTTCTCGGCATAAGCGCCGTGATCGACGGCCGCGTCCTCCCAGAAGGCCCGGATCTCGTACACGACCGGAATACCCAGCTTCCGGCCCGCCCACAGGGCGGGCAAGGCGTTGAGCACCGGGGAATGGGCGTGCAGGACATCGGGCTTCTCCCTTGCGGCCACATCAAGGATGCGCCCGACCAGGGCCCGCATGAGCCTTGCCTCCGTGATGAACGGGAACCGCGTGGCCCGGATGCCGCCGGTGCGGTGGTAGGACACGCCTCCGATCCATTCCTGCTCTTTCCACTCGCCTTTCCAGCTCTCCTCGTGCTTGGGGGAAGTCACGACCACGGGCTGGAGGCCCCGCTGCCGCTGGGCATGGAAAATCTCCTGGCTGCGGAAGGTGTATCCGCTATGCAGCGGGAGGCTGTGATCGAGAATGTGCAGTATGCGCATGGCTAGGCCACGGCCTCCCTGGCTTCGGCCTTCCGGCCGGTGTCCAGAAGCGCATCCAGGGATTCGAGCGAGCGCTCCCAGGAGTAATGACCGCGTATGAGTGTCTGGGCGTTTCCAGCAAGGCGTCCGGCCTGCTCGCGATCCTGCCACAGCTCGCGGATGGCGGCGGCGAAGCCCGCGGGGTCCGCGGCCACGCGCAGACAGCCTTCGTGGCCAAGGACCCCGTCCGCCGCTTCGGGACGGGCCACCACGGGCACGCCCGCCGCCATGGCCTCCAGAACCTTGTTCTGGACGCCGCGCGCGATGCGCAGGGGCGCCACGAAGACATCCGCGTTCCGCAGATACGGCCGCACGTCTGGGACATAGCCGGTCACGCTGATGCCGTCGCAGCGGCGCTCAAGACGCCGCAGGCGCTCCGACGGCCTCGGACCCAGGACCGTGAAGCGCGCGCCGGGAAGCTCCTTCTTCACAAGGGGATAGGCCTCCTCGGCGAACCAGAGCACCGCGTCCTCGTTGGGGTAGTAGTCCATGGCGCCCATGAACACGATGCACGGGCCGGCCGCGTGCGCGCATCCCTGCCCCGGCTGGCCGCAATCCCCGCCATCCGTCTTGCCGCCGCGCCGGACGAAGTGTTCCCAATCCACCCCGTTGGGCACGACCGCGACCCTCCCGTGCGAACAGAACGTCCTGAACAGCCGCGCTTCGCGCTCGGAGACGAACACGCTCCAGTCGAACGCGGCGGCCACCTTCTGCTCGTATTCCCGCAGGAGCCCGGCCTCCCTGGCGTAGATGAGCTTCCAGGGCAGGAACTTGCGTTGCGCGTAGGCCCGCCACTTCTCGGAATCCACATCCACGAAGTCCATGACCAGGCGCGGCCGGGCAGTCGCGCCGCCGGCCTGCGCCGCCAGCAGGGCGCTGTTGCGGAAGACGTATTCGGCCATGGGCGAGGAGAAGCAGATCACCGCGTCCATGGGCGTCTCGGCAAGCCGCGCGTCGATGGCGCGCTGCAGCGCCGGATGGTGGAAGTAGGGCACGCTCAGCGCGTTGCGCGTGAGGAGATGGCGCAGGGACAGGAGCTTCCGCCAGCGGGGCTGGATGACGGCGAAATCCAGGCTGGCGCAATATCCCCGCAGGGCATCCACGTAGCCCAGGTCGCCGGCGTCATCCACGAGGAACCCGAGGTGCAGCTCGTGCCGCCTGGACAGGTGCCTGATGGCGTGAAAGGCGCGTATCTTCTCGCCCTTGTCCGGCGGGAAAGGGATGCGGTGAGACAGGTACAGGATTCTCATCTGGTTTATCCGCCCTCTCCGCCTAGGGGATGTTGCGCACGATGCACGGGCCGAGCAGGTTGGCCAGGGGCAGGGGCAGCCGTTTCCAGCCCTCGATGAACAGTTTGTACCTGGGATTCGTGGGGTTCACCTTGGGCTCTTCCCGCGAGCGCACGAGCCTTGTGCGGTAGTCGAGCGGGCTGGGCTCGAAACCCCAGTGACACTTGAAATCATGAGAGCCGGAACCGCGCTTGCTGCGGCCGAAGTCGAACTCCGTGAAGCCGTTCTCGCAGCCGTGGCGCAGCAGCTCCCAGTACATGAAGTCGTTGGCGGCATCCTTGAAATGCTCGCGCAGGCCGGCCCCGTAATAGGGCATGAGCCTGCCCTTGAAGGCGAAGCTGAGGACGCCGGCCACGGCGGCATCGCCCTTGAGCACCAGCAGGATGAAGGAGTCCCCGAAGGTTTCGAGGATTTCCCTGAAGAACCGCTTGGGGAATACGGGCGTGCCCAGGTCGCGCACGTTCCTGGAGTAGATGGAGTAGAAGGCGTCCAGGGCGTCGAGCCGCCCGATACGCGAGGAGAGCCCGTTCTTGACGCCCTTGCGCACCATGGCGCGCTGCTTGCGCGGAATGGCCTGCATATTGGCCTCCACGTCGGGCAGGATGGGCTTGCGGAAGGTCACGTACAGATCATTGCGGACCCAGCGCGGGCCGCTCCCCTTCCCTGCGCCGCCGTTCCCCGCCGCGTCCGGCTCGCCCGAAGCCGCCGGGGCGCTCATGTTGCGCAGCTCCAGGTAGTCCACGCCCATGGCCTCGGCCAGGATTTCGGCGCTGCTGACCAGCGCGTCTCGGGCTTCCCGGTCCGCGGCGCACGGGCCTCCGTAGACGCCGAAGGGCACCGAGACAAGGCTGTGCCCGAACAGGCGCGACTTGAGCTCGAAGAGCGGCAGGACCCCGCGCACCTGGCCGTTTTCCGTGGCCAGCATGCAGTGCGGCTTGTGGCCGAAGCTGCGCCGCACGACATCCATCCAGCCCGTCAGGTGGAAGAAGTTGCCCTGGGGGCTCCCGGCCACGAAATCATCCCAGCCTCGCCGATGCCGCTCGCCAAAGGACTCTATGATCAACATGGCTGCATTCCCATTCGCACGCGGATTTCCGGGTTGGCCCCGAGCCGAAGGTGTGGAGGCGCCCTCCATCGGCATGCTTCTGCTCCGGACAGGTTCGGCCGCTCCGGCAGCTCAACGTCCGCCTTGCCCCAAGAGCACGACATGGAAGGTCTTGAGGATGACCTTCAGATCAAGCCAGAGGGAGATGTTCTTGATGTAGTAAAGATCGTAGCGGAGCTTCTCGAACGAATCATCCACGGAGCTTCCGTAGTGATACATGACCTGGGCCCAGCCGGTCAGGCCGGGCTTCACGTAGTGCCGTTCGGAATAGTACGGGATGGACTCCTTGAGCAGTTGCACGAACTCGGGCCGCTCGGGCCTGGGGCCGACCATGCTCATGTCCCCCAGGAGCACGTTGACGAGTTGCGGGACCTCGTCCAGCCGCGACTTGCGCATGAAGCGGCCCAGCCGCGTGACGCGGGGGTCCTGCTGCTGCGCCCATACCGCACCTGTCCTGGCCTCGGCCCCATGGACCATGGTCCGGAACTTGATTACCTTGAAGAGCTTGTCGTCTTTTCCCACGCGAGTCTGCGTGAAGAAGACAGGCCCTCGGGAATCCAGCTTGATGAGCAGGGCCAGCAGCGGAAAAAGGGGCAGCATGAGGAGCAGGCCGACGCTGGCGCAGACCAGGTCGAAGGCCCTCTTGATGAATCTCGTCAGCGGCGTGATCTTGAAGCCGTCCGCGAAAATGAACCAGCCCGGAGTGATTCTCTCCAGGAGCATCTTGCGCTTGACCCCTTCGTAGAAGGTCGGCGCATCCACCACGGAGACACCCTGCAACTTGCAGCAAAGCAGCTCCTTGAGCGGAAATGCCCCCCTGCGCTCGCCAAGCGCCACCACGACCTGGGTTGCGCCCAGGTCCTTCACGGTCTGGAGCAAGGAGCCCTGGGTTCCCACTACGAGCTTCCTCGGAACCTCGACGTCTTCGGCCTGGGCGGCCACATAGCCCAGGAGCCTGGCCCCGTTTTCGCCTTCGGCGCAAAGCGCGCCCATGGACTTGGCCATGGGGCCGGTTCCGAGCACGAGCACCTGCCGGCCGACCCTGGAAAAAAGCCGCATCCTCCTGAAGAGCATGTGCCAGATCAAATGCAGCACGCCGAATCCGAGCAGCGCCAGGGCGCCGATGATCCATTCTTGTTGCGTTATGCCGCCGAGGGATCCCAGCACGAAAAGCGCGAGGAACCCGAGCAGCATGAGCAGAGCCATGCGCACGGCTATCTCCCTGCCGTCCCGCTGCCTGTAGATATCGAGCGTAAGCGCGGCGGCGGTGACCGCCCCGAGAAAGCCCACGACGATCCCCGCGCTGACCGTGACCGCCAGGCCCTGGGTCAGCGAGAGAATGAGCGCGCTCGACAGGTAGAGGGATGCCAGCGCCGAGGCGATATCCAGGGTCACGAGGGGAAGGATGGTGCGCATTGGCATGTTCCTAGATGATCTCCTGAAGGAGCTTTTGGGCGGCCTTGGCCTCGGGGAAGCCCTGGTGCTCCAAGGCCTTGGACAGGTATTCCCTGGCGGGTTCGGTCTTGCCCACGGCCGCGTACGCGCGCGCCAGGTTGTACTGGACGGTGGGGTTGTCGGGCAGCGACGCCGCCGCGCGCTCCAGGAGCCGCACGGCCTCGGCCTTCCTGCCGCTCTCCAGCAGGACAACCCCCAGCGTGTCCATGACCGAAGGCTCCTGGGGCATGAGCTGGAAGGCCCGATAGGCAAGCTCCAGCGCCGAATCCTTCCCCTTCCGGCCGCCAAGCCCCTTGGCATAAAGGACCGCGAGGTTGTTCATGGCTGGCGCGTAGTCCTTGCGCGCCTTGAGCGCGCGCTCGTAGGCCTCGATCGCCTCCGTGGCCTCGCCGGCCAGCTCGCAGGCCCGCCCGATGCCGAAAAGGGCCTGGGCGGAGCCGGGGTTCGCCTTGGCGACCTCGGTGAAGGTCCGCTTGCCTTCCGCCGCCGCGCCGCGCCGCATGTAATGCTCCCCGAGGGCCAGGAGGGCGGCATGGGCGATGGGCTTGCGTTGCGCGGCGGCCTTGAGCGTGGCGACGGCCTCGTCGTGCCTGCCCTGCCTTTCCTGGAGCGAGGCCAGAGCCAGGTATCCGGCCAGGGATTCCGGCTCGATGTCGATGATCCGCCGCGCCTGCGCCATGGCGCTCTCGTGGTCTCCCATGGCCAGATGCACGCCGATCTTCCTGCTCAACCCCAATCCGGGGTTCCGGCTCTGCACGCTCTCGAAGACCGCCAGGGCCTCAGCGGGCTTCTTGGAGGCCAGCAGCAGATCGCCCTTGAGCAGGAGAGCGGGCAGGGATTTCCCGTCCAGGCTCAGGGCCTTATCCGCCAGGGCCAGGGCTTGCTGGAATTCGCGCCGTGTCCCGAGATGGCGGGCCAGCCCGAGCAAGGCCTGGGGATCGTCGGTCTCGCTCGCGCGGGCGATGACCGCGCCGGCCTCCTCGTCCTTCCCGTCGAGCCCGAGCAGGACGGCCAGCGCGATGGCGGCCTCGGCTCGCCGGGGATTCCGGGACAGCAGCTCCCTGTACTCGCCCACGGCCTTTTCACGCTCCTGCCGCTGAAGGAATATCCTGGCCCGCGCGACGTACGCGGCTGGCGAATCCGGGTCGGCCTGCTTGGCCTTGCCCAGCAGCTCGAGCGCCGCGTCGAGGTTTCCGCGCAGCATGTCGACCTGACCCAGGTGCGTGTAAGCCAGCGCATCCCCGGCGCTCCCGTCCAGGGCTTGGCGCATGAGGGCTTCGGCCTTGTCGAGCTCCCCCTGGCGGACATGGCGGCCGAACAGGAACATCCTCGATCCGAGGTTGTCCGGATCGGCCTTGAGCGCGGCGGCCATGGAGCCCGCCGCGTCATCCATGTCCCCCTGGCTGGCCTGCGCGAGGCCCTTCCTGAAGTGCGCCTCGGCCATCTCGGGTTCCAGGGACACTGCCGCGTCGTATTCGGCCATGCCTTCCTCCAGACGGCCCACGGCCACCAGGGCCGACCCCAATGCCGTCCGGGCGGCCGCGCTGCCCGGCTCGGCATGGACCACGTGCTGGGCCATGGCCAGGGCGGCATCGAGCCGCTTCTGGCGCAGGAGCACCTCGACATACATCAGCCGGGCCGGAAGAAAATCCGGGGCTTGTTCGAGCACCTTGTTCAGGTGGCTCAGGGCGGTTTCGAGCTCGCCAAGCCTGAGCGAGGCCTTGCTCAGGTAGAAGTAGGCCTCCTGTCGCGGATGCTTGCGCAGCGAACCGCCGAGGGCCTCGGAGGCCGCCTTGAAGTCGTTTCGGGCAAACGCGGCGATGCCCTTGAGCAGGTCCCCTTCGGGACGCTTGGGATGGTCCTGGGCCAGCTCCGTGCTCAACCGGTCCGCCTCCTCGCGGTTGCCGCCGTCCAGGAGCAGAAGCCCCAGCCTGTATTTCGCCACCGGGTTCTCGGGGGCCACCCGCACGAGCTCGCGGTACGTTGCGACCAGTTGTTCCCGGTCGCCGCGCCTGCGCTGGACCTCGGCGAGCAGGAACAGGCCCGGCGCATCCGCGGGACTGCTCTTGAAAAGCAGGTCGAGCTCGGCCTGTGCGCCGGCCAGGTCGTCCCGCTGCAGCCGGACCCGTGCCAGATTGAAGTGCGCTACGGTCGATGCGGGTTCGGACTGGAGGATCTCAAGGAAACACTTCTCTCCCTCCGCCAGCTTGCCCTCGGCCAGGAAGGCCCTGCCCAACAGCGCCAGGGCCTCGACCCGCTCGGCCGGACCCTGGGCAAGCTCAAGGCCTTGCCGGGCAGCCTCCAGCGCGCCGCCGGCATCACCGACCGCTAGTTTCGCCTCGGCGAGCAGCAGACGCATCGCATGGTGCGCGGGCTGCACCGCCACAACCTCGCCCGTCAGCTCCGCGACCTTGCTCCACTTGCCCAGATTCTTGTAGGCCAGAGCCAGCATCTCCTTGGCCTTCACCAGGTCGGGCTCCTTTTCGAGGGCGCTCTTGAACAAGACCACCGCGCCGGAGTAGTTGCCCTGCTCGTAGTATCGATTGCCCTCGGCCAGATAATCCTCACCGGTCTTGCTTGAGCAGGCGGACAGGCCAAAAGACAAGGTCAGCCCTATGGCGAGACACAGCAGCCCGTGGCTGGACTTGGCCATGATCATTGCCACCATTTCATATGCAAGTTTTTTAAAAAAGCAGCGTGCGACCAAGGATCGACCTCCAATCATGCCAATTCAAGACCAAAACAAAACCATTCCATGCTGCAATCCTGAATATAAATTAATACCAAAATCAATGCACACAGGCAGCCAAGCTGACGCTTATCCGCCAATTTAAAGTCAAGGCATTCAATAAAAATTCAAACTGTTCCATGCCTAAGCGGCAATGCATTTATAAACAACAATCAACGCTAGCTTGTGCTTTAGCATGAAGCATTTTTTTTAGGCAAGCGGAGGTTTCCTTTTTACGACCCTCACGCAGGCGATGATGAGATTGAAACGTGATATTAACAAGTTGCGTTAGTTATAATCCCACTCCTAAAAACTAACGCCCTGCCTTGCGCGGGGGACGCGAGCAAAATTCCGCCGCCGGGACCTGTCATGACATGGATCATGGATGGGTCTCTGACGCCTCTTTCGAGCTATGGGGTGCGCAAAACAGAGAGGAGGATGACTTGCGGCTTGTCGCGCGGGGCATGGGAACGGTTTTCACGGAATGAATGCCCGCCATGCGGCCCATGCCGCAGACAGCGGCTCCATGCCGAACCTTCGGGCTTCGCCTGACCAAGGTTCCGCGAGACACTTCATCAGACGGCTGGGGCTGCGCGCGACCTTGCCCGCAAGCCGCGCATTCGGGCTCTGGGAATGGCTTGTCCAGCCGGCCGCGGCGCAAACCCGTCACAGTGCCTCTCCGAGCTTCAAGGTATTGCGCGGATCACCCGTGACAGGGCGCTGCCTCTCAGCGGGCTCTCGTCCCTGAAAGGAGCCGTCGGAACAGGAGTCTCTGCCCCATTCCTCGGCAAGCCTTGGCAAAGCTGGGAATATCTCCCTGATTTGTTGCAAGCCGCTCCAGCCGCAAAGCAGGCGGATTGCGCGGATCAATCCTTGCCCCCAGCAGCTTTCGGCAGCCATGGGTCAGGCCAAGGGCGATGCCGGGCAAGCCTTTCTCTTTGACCGGAGCTTGCCTTTTTTGTTCGGCGTGCCGTATATGCGATACTTGCGCCCTCAATCAGGGCTCATGACGTCCGGCGATGCAGGCGTGCACGGGCGAGGGGGATGATGGTCCGGATGCACGGGGCGACGGCTTCAACATGGACTCGCCGCATTCGGCTCCGGACCCATCCGGCGGATGCGGCATCGGAACTCGGCAAGCCACTCACGGTCCACGCGCCTCCCTGCCGCGCACGAAATCCCTCCCGGCCTTCGGGATGTCTCATGTCAACCCGCAACCAAGGTGACACCCGCATGGATTCCTACGAGATCGCCCGCGACGACCTCCGGCGCAGGCCGCGCAACTGGCTCCTGACCGGGACTGCCGGATTCATCGGCTCGAACATCCTGCAAGCGTTGCTGGAGCTCGACCAGCACGTGCTCGGGGTGGACAACTTCATGACCGGCAAGGAGGCGAACCTCGCCCAGGTGCGCCAAGCCGTATCCCCTGCGCAATGGTCCCGCTTCAGCCTCGTGCGCGGGGATATCCGCGACGCCCAGCTCGTGCGCGCGGCCTGCTCCGGCATGGATCACGTGATGCACCAGGCGGCCCTTGGATCCGTGCCCTGGTCCATCGAGGACCCCGTCGCGGCCCACGAGCACAACATGACCGGCTTCCTGAACGTGCTCCTGGCCGCCAAGGGAGCCAAGGTGCGCGGCCTCGTGTACGCCTGCTCCAGCGCGGTCTACGGCGACGCCCCCGCCCTGCCCGCCCGCGAGAGCGGCGCATGCAGACCGCTGTCCCCGTACGCGGCCACCAAGCTCGGCAACGAGATCTATGCCCAGGCCTTCGGCCTGTGCTATGACCTCAAGACCGTGGGCCTGCGCTACTTCAACATCTTCGGCCCTCGCCAGGACCCGGCCGGGGCATACGCGGCGGTCATCCCACTCTGGTTCTCCAGGCTCATCCAGGGCCAGCCGGTCTTCATCAACGGCGATGGGGAGACCACCCGCGACTTCTGCCATGTGGAGGACTGCGTGCAGGCCAACATCCTCGCGGCTACCTGCGAACGCGACGACGTGCGCGGCCAGGTCTTCAACATCGGCTGCGGCGTGGGCACGTCCCTTAACGCGCTCTACCGCCACATCCGGGAGCTCGTGGCCGAGCGCATGCCCGAGGCGGCCGGCATGGAGCCCCTTTACCGCGACTTCCGGCCCGGGGACGTGCGCTTCTCCGAGGCCGACACGCGCAAGGCCAGGCAACTGCTCGGATTCAGCCCCCGAAACAGCGTCCGCGACGGGCTGGCCAAGGCGGCCGGCTGGTACATGAGCCACCTCGCGGCCCCTGCCTGCGCGGCCTAACGCATTTTGCGAATCAACTGAGAGAGGGCGCTGCCCTCTCTCACGGATCGTTGACAAAGGTCGATATTATACTGCCTCCGGCGGCCAAGGGGGCGCGGCCCCCTTGGAACCCCGTCTTTCAACTGCGGCACCCAGACAATATGCTGAAATAATATCAAAAGTTTTTGGTGGAGAGAGCGCGAGAGAGGCCCCTTCTTTCAAAAAGGGGCCTCTCTCGTAAAAC
>JAEYTO010000071.1 GCA_023433925.1 Pseudomonadota bacterium
GACCAGGAGGGTCAAGGCGCGCCGCAGCTCGCCCTGATCCAGGACCTGCGCCCGCCGCCCTCGGCCGCCCAGAATAGCCAGCTTCTCGCCGGGCGCCAAAGGTTTGGGATCACCGCTGGTGCTCTCCAGGTCCACGACGCCTTTCTCCGAGGAGAGAAACCAGTCGTCGTCGCTCTCGCCGAACCACAGCGGCCTCAGACCCAGGGCGTCCACGCCGCCCAGGCACAGGTCGCCCAAGCGGGCCACGATGGCCGCCGGCCCCTGGGCCGAGGGCGGGAAGAACCAGCGTAGATGCTCGCAGACCTTGCGCAGGTCCTCGTCAGCCCAGCGATCGACCTCGCTGTGAATGGCCGGGAAGAGCATCTCGAAGGCCTCCAGGGCATCGAAGCCGTGCGCGTGCATGAGCCCTTCCAGGATGCGATCCAGGTCCTGGGAGTCACTGCCGCCCGGCACGAGCGGGATATTCAGGGTCGCGGCCGTGGCGCGCAGCCGCTCGATGGTGTTGATCTCGCCGTTGTGGCCGAGCAGGGCGAAGGGCTGGGCGCGTTCCGCCGTGGGCAGGGTGTTCGTGGAATAGCGGCTGTGGCCCAGGGTCATGATGGAGCGCGTGTCGGGATCTTGCAGGTCCGGATAGACGCGCTGGAGCAGCTCGGGCACGCCCCGCAGCTTGTAGACCGCCGTGTCGGGGCTCAGGGAAGCCGTATGGATCTCGGGCAGCCCGGCCTCAAGCGCCGTCTTGACACGGAACAGGAGGCGGGCGGTCTCTTGGCGTCCCATGCCGGGAGCCATGCCGGCCACCTGCCAGAAGAGCGGCGGCTCGGCCCTGGCGTGCGGCCCCAACTCCCGGTCGCGCGTGTTGCCCGTGACCTCGGTGAGGATGTCCAGGCCCGCCGAGCGCAGGTGTTTCCGGGCGCGCTCCATGAGCGAGGCATGCCCGACGGCCAGCTTGGCCGGCAGAAGGAAATGGCCCACGCAGAAGCCGCGGCCTTCGGACAAATGCGGACTCAGGTCAGCGGCAGCGAGCCTGCGGGTCCATGCCTGGCGCGGGATGTCGACCATGACTCCGCAGCCGTCGCCCTCGTCGTTGATGTCGCCCGAGCGGTGAGCCATGCGCTTGAGCGCCTCGATGGTGCGGGCGATGTTCGTGTGCGTGGAGCGGCCCTGCTTGTCCACATAGGCGATGATGGCGCAGGCGTCCTGCTCCCGTGGCGGCATGGCCGTGCGTGCCCTTGCGGCGCTGCTCATGAATCCTCCTTGCGTCTTGGCCCTCTGCCGTCATGGACCACGATGGCCTGGCGGGTTGCGCGCCAGCCGTTCGCCGAGGACTCGCTCCATGCACGGCGGGCCGCCGAGCGCATGGACGTACGCATCATCTCTGTAACGCAAGTGAAGCGCGGCCGCCAGCAGGGCTACTCGCCCGTGAGTTGGGCCAGGATGAGGCCGTGGAATTCGCCGCCGTGAATGCCCATGTAGCGCCAGCCGAGATGGGCTCGGCACCCGCGGCACAGAGCCACCTGCCATTCGTAGCCCGGAAACCAGGTGAACTCGGACGACGGCGGGCCGTACGTTATGCAGCCGCGCGCCTCGGCGAAGCAGCCGATCTCGAAGACCAGTCCGTAGGGATTGCAGAACACGTGCACATGCCTGCCCCGCACCTCCACGCGCGCGTCCTCGGGCGTGACCTTGGCGCGGCAGGCCTTGCAGAGCAGGAAACGCGGCCTGGCCTCGTCCTGCCCGGCCTCGCCGGAGCCGGGCGCGGTCCGGCCGGCCCGCTGCTCGCCTGTCTCGCGCAGGAGCGCATAATCCGCCGGGATCAGGTTCGAACAGGTTGATTTGCAGGGAGAGCTGGTCCACATGGCCATGTCTGATATCTAGCATCCTCCTGAACAGCTTGCCAGACCAGCGGCTGATTGCCTTGCCGGTTGGAGCGGGCGGCGGATCAGGAGACTTTTGGAGCTTGTCGGGCAGGGCATCGGGCGGGCGTGTCTGACGGGCGCCGTTTGTCCGGCACATGTCTGACGGCAAGAAAAAAGGGTTCAGCTGTTCAGCTAAACCCTTGTTTCTTCTGGCTCCCCGGCACGGACTTGAACCGCGAACCTAGTGGTTAACAGCCACCCGCTCTGCCTATTGAGCTACCGGGGAAGGCGAGCCGCTTGCGGCGAAGAAGTGCATTAAACCCATCCGCATGGACTCGTCAAGCGTCATCTCCAAGATGGTGAAAATTTTTCGCGCATGGGGGTATTCGAGCGCACTATTTCTGTTCCTTGACGCTCCAAAATAATTGGCTTAACCACTTCGGGTTCCGGAGGAAGCAGCAGCACAGGCCGGGCGCGGCGCGAAACCGCCACCAGTCCGAGAGCTTCCACCCATCCCGACAGTCCGCTGCCCGGCCCATCGTCGGGCGGCAAGCCACGCATCGGAACAGCCATCCGCATCGGAGTCGTTGCGTTGAGTGATAAGAACCAACCAATCAAGCTGAAGTCCAAGTCCGGGAACGTCGAGAAGTTCCAGCCCTTTCTGCAGGCCCTGAACGCCAAGAGCGAGCTCAACGAGGTCCTCAAGAACAGGGTTGAGAAAGCCGTCCAGCTCATGGATGACGGCGTGCCTCTTTATCCCAACGGCTTCGTCAAGACCGACGATCTCGGCGCGCTCGCCGCGACCTACGCGGACACGCCGGCCGAGGCGCTGGAAGACCTTGGCCGCGAGTTCATCGTGGCGGGCCGCATCGTGGCCCTGCGCTCCTTCGGCAAAGCCGCGTTCTGTCACTTGCAGGACTCCACGGGCCGGCTGCAGATCTTCGCTTCGCGCGAGGACCTTGGCGAAACCGCGTACAACGTCTTCAAACGGCTCGATCTGGGTGACATCATCGGCGTGCGCGGGACGCTCTTCCGCACCAAGACCGGCGAATTGACGCTCAAGTCCGCCGAGGTCACGCTGCTGACCAAGTCCCTGCGGACGCTGCCCGAGAAGTACCACGGCCTCAAGGACGTGGAGACGCGCTACCGCCAGCGCTACGTGGACCTCATCGTCACGCCCAGGACGCGCGAGATTTTCTTCAAGCGCACCCAAATCGTGCGCGAGCTGCGCAATTTTTTGGATCGGGAGGGCTTCATGGAGGTGGAGACGCCCATGATGCAGCCCATCCCGGGCGGGGCCACGGCCAAGCCCTTCGAGACCCACCACAACGCCCTGGACATGAAGCTCTACATGCGCATCGCGCCCGAGCTCTACCTGAAGCGGCTCCTGGTGGGCGGATTCGAGAAGGTCTACGAGGTCAACCGCAACTTCCGCAACGAGGGCATCTCGACCCAGCACAATCCCGAATTCACCATGTGCGAGTTCTACTGGGCCTACGCGACCTTCGAGAACCTCATGGATCTCACGGAGCGCATGTTCGCCCACATCGCGCGGCAGGTCACCGGCTCCACCGTGGTCGAGTACCAGGGCGAGAAGATCGACCTGACGCCCGGCGCCTGGAAGAGGGTGTCCTTCCTTGATTCCCTGCGCACCATCGGCGGCCTGCCGCCCGAGATCTACATGGACATGACCAGGGCCAAGACCCTGGTGCGCGAGCGCGGCGAGAAGGTCCTGGACAGCGACAAGCCCGGCAAAATCCAGGCCATGCTCTTCGACATGTACGTGGAGCCCAAGCTCGTGCAGCCGCACTTCATCTACCATTACCCGACGGACATCTCGCCCCTGTCCCGGCGCAACGACCAAGACCCGTCCATCACCGACCGCTTCGAGCTGTTCATCTCCGGTCGCGAAATGGCCAACGCCTTCTCCGAGCTCAACGACCCCGTGGACCAGCGCCTGCGCTTCCTGGAGCAGGTCAAGGAGAAGGAGGCCGGCGACGAGGAGGCCCACTACATGGACGAGGATTACGTGCGCGCCCTGGAATACGGCATGCCGCCGGCAGCCGGGCAGGGCATCGGCATCGACCGTCTGGTCATGCTGCTTACCGACTCGCCCTCCATCCGCGAGGTAATCCTGTTCCCCTTGCTGCGCCCGGAAGCCTGATTAATGCGATTCGAGCTCTTCGTCGCCTTGCGCTACCTGCTCGCCCTGCGCAAGCAGGCCTTCATCTCCGTCATTTCGCTGTTCGCCGTGCTCGGGGTCTGCCTGGGCGTGGCCTCGCTCATCGTGGTCATGGGCGTCATGAACGGCTTCTCCACGGACCTTAGGGACAAGATCCTGGGCGTCAACGCCCACGTGATCGTCATGAACGCCCACGGAGCCATGACGGGCGCGGATGAGATCGCCAGACTGGCCGCGTCCGTGCCGGGCGTGACCGGCGCGACGCCCTTCATCTACTCCGAGGTCATGGTTTCCACGCCGAGGGGAGTCAAGGGGGTCGTCCTGCGCGGCATCGATCCGGACAGCTCGGCCAAGGTGCTCTCCCTGGAGCGGGACATGCTCGCGGGCGAGGTCCGGGATCTGAGGCGTGAGGAGAATCAGCCGGGCATCATCGTCGGGCATGATCTGGCCACCCGCCTGGGCTTGAGCGTGGGCAGCACGGTCAACCTCCTGTCGCCCACGGGCAGCCGCTCGGCCGCCGGCTTCATGCCGAAGGTCAAATTCTTCACCGTGGCGGGCGTCTTCAAGACCGGCATGTTCGAGTATGATTCGAGCCTGGCTTATGTCTCCTTGGGCGCGGCACGTGAATTGCTCGGCTTCAGCGGCGATGTCGTCTCGGGCATCGAGCTGCGCCTGGCCGATGTCTATGCCGCGGAGCGCGTTTCCAAGCGCGTGGAGAGCAAGCTCGGCGGCTACCCGTTCATGGTGCGCAACTGGATGGAGATGAACGCGAACCTCTTCGCCGCCCTCAAGCTTGAGAAGACGGCCATGTTCATCTTTCTGGTGCTCATCATCCTCGTGGGCTCCTTCTCCATCATCACCACGCTGATGATGCTGGTGATCCAGAAGACGCGCGACATCGCCGTGCTCATGTCCATGGGCGCCAAGCCCCGGGAGATACAGCGGATTTTCATGCTCCAGGGCACGATCATCGGCGCCCTGGGCACGGCCCTGGGCTACCTGCTGGGAGTGCCCGTGAGCCTTCTGCTCAAGAAGTACCAATTCATCGAGCTGCCGCGCGACGTGTACCCGGTGGACTATCTGCCCGTAAGGCTGGAGGTGCTCGACCTGACCCTCATCGGAGTGGCGGCCCTGGCCCTGTGCTTCGCCGCAACGCTTTACCCGGCGCGGAAGGCCTCGCGGCTCAAGCCTGCCGACGCCCTGCGCTACGAATAGGTTATGTCTGAAACGCCGCTCTATCTGCTCCGCGAGGTTGGCAAGGAGGTCTCGGGTCCGGCCGAGCGCCTGGTCATCCTGCGCAAAATCGACCTGCGCGTGGAGGAGGGGGAGTCCCTGGCCATCATCGGCGCCTCGGGCTCCGGCAAGACGACCCTCCTGCACATCCTGGCCACCCTGGACACGCCTTCCTGGGGCGAGGCGGCCTTTCGCGGCCGCACCCTCGGAGGCCTCGGCAGCGAGGCCCGGGCCAGGCTGCGCAACAAAGAGATGGGGCTCATCTTCCAATTCCACCATCTGCTGCCCGAGTTCGACACCCGCGAGAACGTGGCCATGCCCGGCCTCATCGGCGGGCTGCCCCGGCGCAAGGCCCTGGAAATGGCCGAGGAGGCTCTGGGCCACGTGGGCCTGTCCGACCGCGCCGACCATCTGGTGACCACGCTTTCGGGCGGCGAGCGCCAGCGCGCCGCCATAGCCAGGGCCATCCTCATGAAGCCGTGCGTGCTCCTGGCCGACGAGCCCAGCGGCAGCCTGGACGAGGCCAACGGCGAGAAGATCGCCGAGCTCATGTTGCGCCTCAACCGCGAGCTGGGCATGACGCTCGTGGTTGTGACACACAACCAGAGCCTGGCGCAGCGCATGGGCAGGCGCCTTGAGCTGCACGCGGGAGAGCTGCATGCCCATGCGTAGGCCGTCGCTTCTCTGGGCTGTGCTCGCCATCGTGCTCTGGGTGCTCCCGGCCATGGCCCAAGCGCCCAAGGGGCCCAAGGTTCTGGTGCTGCCCTTCGAGGTCAACGCAAGCTCCGAGCTGGCCTATCTCAAGGCCGGGCTGCCCAAGCTCCTGCGCGACCGGCTGGACTCCATGGGCTTCGAGATGATCACCTTCGCTAGGATGGAGGAGGCCCTCAAGGCCTTGGACGAGGAGTACCTGGACATCAGGACCGTGCGCGATCTGGCCCTGCAGACCGGCGCCGAGTATGCCGTCTACGGCAGCTTCAGCCAGGCCGGGGAGGCCATCAGCGTGGACGCCCGCCTGGTGGAAGCCTACGGGCTCAAGCCGGTCAAGCCCATCTTCGTGGCCAAGCAAGGGCTCATCAACGTGCTTCCGGCGGTGGACGAGCTTGCCGAAAAGATCAGGCTGGAGCTCCTAAGCAAGGATGTCATCCAGGAAATCGAGGTCCGCGGGAACAAGTACATCGAGAAGGACGTGGTCCTCCTGCGCCTGTCGACGCAGAAGGGCGACATCTACGATCCCGGCAAGGCCGACCAGGATCTTCGGCGCATATTCGACCTGGGCTACTTCGAGGACGTGCAGGTGGCCCTGGAGGATGTGCCCGGCGGCAAGCGGATCATCTTCATAGTCACCGAGAAGCCGCGCATCGGCGTTATCGACGTGGAAGGCAACGACGAGTTGGACGATGACGACATCACCGAGGTCATGACCACCAAGACCGGCTCGGTGCTCAACCCGTCCCTGCTCTCCGAGGACCTGAACAAGATCCGCGAGCTCTACCGCAAGGAAGGCTACTACAAGGCCGACGTGCGCTACGAGGTGGAAAGCCCCGAGGGGCAGCAGGCCCGCCTCGTGATCAAGATCGTGGAGGGCCCGGAGCTGTACATCCGCGAGATCAAGATAGCAGGCGCCAAGGAGCTGGACCCGGATGACATCAAGGATGACCTCGCCCTTTCCGAGCGTGGCTTCTTTTCTTGGCTCACCGGCTCGGGCGTCCTCAAGGAAGAGCTTCTGGAGAGGGATACCGCGGCCATCGAAGCATATTACGGCAACCGAGGCTTCCTGAAAGCCACGGTCGGCAAGCCCGAGGTGGATTTTCGGGACGATGGCATCCACATTACCTATAATGTCTCCGAGGGCCCGCGCTACAAGGTTTCGCGAGTCGATTACCGTGGGGACATGCTCGTGCCCGAGGATGTGCTTCGCGCGCGCACTCGGCTAGATGAATTCGCCGAGAAGGGGAAGTACCTCGATCGGTCGGTGATGCGCGAGGACGTGCAGCGGCTCAACGAATTCTACATGGATTACGGCTACGCCTTCGCCGACACGAAGGTGGACATGAAAGTGGACGACGAGAACCTGCTCGTCGCGGTGACCTATATCCTGGAGAAGAACCACAAGGTCTACATTCGCCGTGTGCATGTGGATGGCAACACGAAGACGCGCTCCAACGTCATCCTGCGCGAGATGCGCCTGGGCGACGGCGACCTGTTCAACGGCAGCCAGATCTCGCGCTCCAACGAGCGGCTCGTGAAGCTCGACTACTTCGAGCAAGCGGAGGTCGAAACGATGCCCACGGGCCGCGACAACGAGCTTGACCTGCTGGTCAGGGTCAAGGAGAAGCCCACGGGCATGCTTTCCGCCGGCACGGGCTACTCCACATACTCGAAGATGTTCGTCTCGGCGTCCATCCAGGAGCGCAACCTGTTCGGCAAAGGCTACCAGCTCGGTTTGACGAGCAGTTTCAGCGCCCGCGATACGCAGTACACCTTGTCTTTTACAAATCCCCACGTATACGATACCAACTTGAGCGTCGGCACTGACCTGTACATGACGGAGATGGACTACCTCGATTACGACAAGGACACCACCGGCGGCAGGATCAGGTTCGGCTGGCCTCTGGGCGAGTACACGCGCTCCACGGTATCCTACAGGCTTGATAGGTACATCATCAATGAAGTGGATGATGATGCCGCCAGGGAGATCAGGGAGCTTGAGGGCGAGAACTGGTCGAGCGTGGCCGGGCTGACGCTGCGCCGCGACACGACCAACCGGCCGTTCAATCCGAACAGGGGGACCGACTCGGCCATCTACACGGAATACGGCGGCGGCCTTCTGGGTGGAAGCGATCACTTCATCAAATGGATCGTCGACTATAACTACTATTATGGCCTGTGGTGGAACACGGTATTCCATCTGCGGTCAAACGTCGGTCTGGTGGTCCAGAACCGGTCGAACGAGGACGTCCCGGCCTTCGAGCGCTTCTACCTGGGCGGCATCAACTCGGTGCGCGGCTATGAAGGCCGGCACATTTCGCCCAGGGATGTCGAGACGGACGATTTTCTGGGCGGCGACAAGATGTTCTTCACCAACCTGGAGTATGTCTTTCCCATCAAGGAGGATTTCGGGCTGCTCGGAGTGGTCTTCTTCGATGCAGGCAACTCCTGGGGCGAGGACGAGTCCTATTTCGGGCAGACGAATTCCAGTGACGAGAGACTGCCGCTGGGCTTGTATAAAAGCTGGGGCCTCGGCCTTCGCTGGCTGTCGCCCATCGGCCCCTTGCGCCTTGAGTATGGCTTCCCGCTGGACAGGCTCAGGGACAGCCCCGAGGATGGACGGCTGGAGTTCTCTCTCGGCGGCGTTTTCTAGCGGGAAGACTCGAACGGTTGTTCCGGAGACAGCGGAAGCGTTTCTGGAACGGCTTCCGAACTATCTCGCAGGCTTTAAGATTAAGCGAGAAACACGCTCCGCTTGCGGACTGGCGGGAGCGTCGTTTCAGACGGTTGGATGCGAGTTCATAGCAGCCCTTGGGAGGATCGCGAGCCGTACGCGCGCCTTTGGCTCGCTCAGACCGCCTCCGGCGGCCTCGGTGGCGCGTCTTCTTGTAGGGCTTCAGACCGGGGCATGACGCTGAACGCGGCTTGATGGGTCATTGCAAACAGGCAAGGAGTTATTCATGAGGTGGATCATAGCCTTGACCATGTGTGTCTCCCTTCTGGGCTCCAGTGCCGCCCTGGCGCGGGCCGAGGTGAAGATCGGCATCATCGATGCCCAGGCGGTCCTGGAGAAATCCGAGCCTGGCCAGACGGTCATGTCCGAGTTCAAGACCAAGGCAGAAGAGGTGAAGAAGGAGCTTGAGAAGCGCAAGGGCGAGATCGAGAAGCTGCGTGAGGAGATGGAGAAGCAGAGCCTTGTCCTTTCGCAGGACGCCAAGCAGGACAAGGAGCTTGAATTCAAGCGTAAGGTCAGGGATTATCAGGATTACATGCAGGTCACGCAGCGCAACCTTCAGGTCGAGAACGACCGGTTGAGCAAGCCCGTGCTCGAAATCCTCCATGAAGTGCTCAAGGCGTACGGCAAGCAGAACAAGTTCACCCTGATCATCGACTCCAAGACTCCGGGAGTCGTTTACGTCGACGAGGCCAACGAGGTGACCAAGCAGGTCATTCTTGAGCTGAACAAGGCTTGGCGCGAGCGCAAGAAGAAGTAAAGGGCCGACCATGAACATGAAGCTGTCGCTTCTGGCCGAGCGGTTCGGCATGCGCCTCAAGGGCGCGGACCAGGAGATCACCGGTGTCAACACACTCGACGCCGCCGGCCCCTCGGAACTGAGCTTTCTGGCCAGCAACAAATATCTGGACGCCCTCGAGCGCACCAGGGCCGCGGCCGTCATCACCGACGCGGCCCACGCGGACAGGGTGGCGACCGCGCTCATCAGCCCCAACCCGCAGCTGTCCATGGCCCAGGTGGCCATGCTTTTCGACAGGCCGCAGGGCGAGTTCCAAGGCAGGAGCGAGCTTGCCTTCGTACATCCCGAGGCTCAGGTGGACGAGTCGGCCACGATCTATCCCTTCGTCTACGTGGCCAGGGGCGCCAGCATCGGGCCCGAGGCCAAGGTCTTCCCCTTCTGCTACGTGGGCGAGGATGCCGCGCTGGGCAAGGGCTCCACCCTCTATCCGGGAGTAACGATCATGGCCCGCGTGCAGGTGGGCGCCGGGGTCATCATCCATCCCGGCGCGGTGCTCGGCAGCGACGGATTCGGCTACATCCCGGGCCCGACCGGCCTCATGAAGGTTCCGCAGGTCGGCTCGGTGCGCATCGCCGACAACGTGGAGATCGGCAGCAACACGGCCATCGACCGCGGCTCCCTGGGGCAGACGAGCATCGGCCGGGGCACCAAGATCGACAACCTCGTGCAGATCGCCCACAACGTGCGGGTCGGCGAGCATTCGATCCTCGTGGGTCAGGTGGGCGTCGCCGGCAGCACCAAGATCGGCAGCGGCGTGCAGATAGGCGGTCAGGCTGGTCTGGCCGGGCACCTGACCGTGGGCGACGGCGCGCGCATCGGCGCGCAGTCGGGCATCATGCAGAACATCGAGGCGGGCAGCGAGGTGCTCGGGAGCCCCGCCATCGAGGCCAAGCGCTACTTCCGCATCGCGGTGCAGCAGACGAAGCTGCCCGAGATGAGCAGGCGCATCAGGGACTTGGAAAAGGAAATCGAGCAGCTCAAGCGCATGATGGAGCAAGGAGCGGATCATGGTGAATGAGACAGGCGGTTTGACTATAGAAGTCCGCAGAATAATGGAACTATTGCCGCACAGGTATCCGTTCCTGCTCATTGATCGCGTACTTGAGCTGGTCAAGGGCGAGTTCGTGACGGTCCTCAAGAACGTGACCATAAACGAGCCGTTCTTCCAGGGGCACTTCCCTGGATTGCCGCTCATGCCTGGTGTCCTGCAACTCGAAGCCCTGGCTCAGGCCGCGGGCACATACATAATGAACACCTATTCGGGTCAGTTCGAGGGCAAGGTCTTCGTGTTCACGGGCATGGAGAAGGTCAAGTTCCGCAAACCCGTGGTCCCCGGAGACCAGCTCATGCTTCGCTGCGAGAACTTTCGTCAGAAACTTAATCTCTTCAAGATGAGCGGAAAAGGCACGGTCGATGGCAAGGTCACCGTCGAAGCGGAGATGACCGCGGCGCTGATCGCTCGGGAGGATCTGTAAAGTGTCAGCCACTATTCATCCTGCTGCTATTGTGCATCCTGGCGCGCAACTCGCTGGTGACGTTGTCGTCGGCCCGTACTGCGTTATCGAGGACAAGGTTGTCATCGATTCCGGGACTCGCCTGGACGCCTACGCGCACGTCAAGGCGCATACGCGCATAGGCAAGAACAACCGCATCCATTCTTACGCCTGCCTTGGCGGCGAGCCCCAGCATCTGGGCTGGAAGGGCGAGGACACGTACGTCGAGATCGGTGACAACAACGTCATTCGCGAGTACGTGACCATTCACCGCGGCACAAAGCACGGCCTGGGCTACAGCAAGGTCGGCTCCAACTGCATGCTCATGGCTTATGTGCACATCGCCCACGACTGCGAGCTCGCGGATGGGGTGATCATGGCCAACGCCGCCAGCCTCGCCGGTCACGTGAGTGTCGGCCGCAAGGCCATCATCAGCGGCATGAGTGGCGTGCACCAGTTCGTCCGCGTCGGCGAGTTCGCCTTCCTGGGCGCCATGGGCGGCTTCAACCTGGACGTGCCGCCCTTTACCCTGGCCACAGGCGTCAGGGCCAAGCTGCACGGCCTGAATCTCATCGGCCTCAAGCGCAACGGCTTCAGCAGTCAGACCGTCATGGCGCTCAAGAACGCCTACAAGATGATCTGGCGCTCGGACATGATCCGCCAGGAGGCCGTGGAAGAGGTGGTCGGCATGATGAGTGACTACCCCGAGGTCATGCGCCTGGTGGACTTCATCAAGTCGAGCCAGCGCGGCGTGACCCCGCACGCCACGGCCAAGTCCGTCAACAACGACGAGTAGCGATGCCCGGCGCCGAAGCCCGGAGCGGCAAGCGAATCCTCGGCCTGATCGCCGGGGGCGGCCGGTTTCCGTTTCTCATCGCCGAGGGTGCGCGCAGGGAAGGCTTGCGCGTTGTGGCCGTGGGCTTCCGCGGCAACACGGACCCCGCGCTGCTCGCCAGCGTGGACGAGTACCAGGAACTGCGCCTGGGCCAGCTAGGGAAGCTCATTTCCTTCTTCAAATCCCAGGGCGTCAGCAGCATCGTCATGGGCGGAACCATCAATAAGGCCGGGGCCATGGACGTCATCCCGGACCTCAGGGGCGCGAGATTGCTGCTCAAGCTGCCGGGCAAGGGCGATGACGCTCTTTTGCGCGTCATCAGCGAGGAGCTGGCCTCCGAGGGCATGCCCGTGCTGCGTGCCCACGAGCTCATCCCGGAGCTGCTCACGCCCGAGGGGTTCCTGACCGGCCGACGGCCCACGGCCGAGGTCATGGAGGACATCCGTTTCGGATGGTCCGTGGCCAAGGAGTTGGGCCGCCTCGACATCGGCCAGACCATTGTGGTGCGTCGCCAGGTGGTGGCCGCGGTGGAGGCCCTGGAAGGCACTGACAACGCCATCCGCCGCGGATGCTCGCTGTCCGGGAAGGGCGCGGTGATAGTCAAGATCTTCAAGCCGGGGCAAGACGAGCGGCTTGATCTGCCGTCCGTTGGCCTGGCCACCATCGAGATCATGCGCGAGGCGGGCGCGGCCTGCCTGGCCGTGGAGGCCGGACGGAGCCTCTTCTTTGACCGCGAGCAGGCCATCGAGGCCGCGCGCCGGGCCGGCATCATCGTGGTGGGCGTCAGCGACGGGCTCCTGGCCGAGACATGATCCGACGCAATCGCGGGGCGGCCCTTGCCAAAGCCCTCGATGAGCCGCATTTGAACTTCACACCGCTTTCATCTAGATTGACTTTTTTCCGAAAGAACGCGGATGCCTCGGCATCCGCCACCAAAGGTTGTCGCACGCATGAGCCACATACTTGGCATGAAGTTCAAGGACTACGGACAAACATACCACTTCGACTCCGGGGCGTTCGTGGTTGCGCCGGGCGATGCCGTGCTCGTGGAAACCGAGCAGGGCCTGGGCCTGGGCAGGGTCGTGGACATCTCGGAGAATCCGCCCGTGGGCGTGGATTCCGAAGGCATCAAGCCCATCTTCAAAGTCGCCAGCGAAGAGGACGTCCAGACCGCTCAGGAGAACGAGGCCCAGGCCAGGGAAGCCTTCCGCTTCTGCAAGGTGCGCGTCCGCGAGCGCGGGCTGGACATGAAGCTCGTGGATGTGGAGGTCTTCTTCGACCGCAGCAAGATGATCTTCTATTTCACGGCTCCGGGCCGCATCGACTTCCGCGAGCTGGTCAAGGATCTCGTGCGCGAGTACCGCACGCGCATCGAGCTGCGCCAGATCGGGGTGCGCCACGAGACGCAGATGCTCGGCGCCGTGGGGAACTGCGGGCAGGTCTGCTGCTGCCGCCGATTCCTGCGCAAATTCGAGCCCGTGACCATTAAGATGGCCAAGGAGCAGAATCTGTTCCTCAATCCGTCCAAGATCTCGGGCATTTGCGGCAGGCTTTTATGCTGCTTGGCCTATGAGCAGAAGAATTACGAGCAGTTCCAGAAGCTCTGTCCGAAGACGGGCAAGAAGTTCCAGACCAGCCTGGGCATGGTCAAGATCCTGCGCACCAACTTCTTCCGCCAGTCGGTGACGATTCTGCCCGAGAATGGCGAGGAGCAGGAGCTGAGCGTGGAGGAGTGGGCCCGCATCACGGGCAAGTCGCCAGACAGGGAGCCAGCGCCTGCTCAGGCCGAGGCCGCATCGCCGGAAGATGTCGCGGCTGGCGAGAATGAAGATCTCCAAGACCTTGCGGAGGATGCGCCCGAAACTCCGGGGGGGGAGGAGGAAGCTGGAACCCCGCAGGCCAAGGACCAGGCTCAAGGACAGGCCCGCAAGGGCAGGCCGCGCCGCCGGCGCAAGCGAAAGCCCAAGGCCAAGGGCTCGGACCAGGCTGATTAGCGACGCACGGCGCCCGCGCAAGCGGGCGCTTTCCATGCCGGACCCGCGCCTGGCTTACGTCGGGCCCGCGAGAAACGCCGGGCTCAAGTCACACGGAGGAGCACGTTGGACCGCTTCTACATCACCACGCCCATCTACTACGTGAACGGCCGTCCGCACCTGGGCCACGCCTACAGCACCCTTGTAGCTGACTCCCTGGCCAGGTTCCACCGGGCCATGGGCCGGGACACCTTTTTCCTGACCGGCACGGACGAGCATGGCGACAAGATCGTGCAGGCCGCTGAAAAGGCCGGCATCACGCCGCAGGAACTGGTCGACGCGAATACCGCGACATTCCGTGACCTGTGGGCGCGCATGGGCATCACCAACACGGGCTTCGTGCGCACCACGGACCCGGAGCACAAGCGCTGCGTGCAGGCCATCCTCCAGAAGGTCTATGACGCCGGCGACATCTATCACGGCGAGTACAGCGGCGAGTACTGCCTCGGCTGCGAGCGCTTCCTGACCGACAAGGAGCTCGTGGACGGCAAATGCCCGGACCATCAGACCGTGCCCGAGCGTATCACGGAGAAGAACTACTTCTTTCGCATGTCCAAGTACCAGGGCTGGCTGGCCGAGCACATCAAAGCCAACCCGGGCTTCATCCGACCGCAACGCTACGAGGCAGAGGTGCTTGCGCTCCTGGAGTCCGGCGCGCTGGAGGACCTGTGCATCTCGCGGCCCAAGTCCCGCCTGACCTGGGGCGTGGAGCTGCCCTTCGACACGGACTATGTGTGCTATGTGTGGTTCGACGCGCTGCTAAACTACGTCTCGGCCCTGGGCTGGCCCGAGGGCGAGAACTACCGCAAGTACTGGGCCGTGGCCGAGCACCTCGTGGCCAAGGACATCCTCAAGCCGCACGCCATCTTCTGGCCGACCATGCTCAAGTCCGCGAATCTGCCGATCTACCGCCACCTCAACGTGCATGGGTACTGGCTGGTGCGCGAGGCCAAGATGTCCAAGTCCCTGGGCAATGTGGTCGATCCCTTGTCCATGGCCGAGAAGTATGGCCTATCGGCTTTCCGTTACTTTCTCCTTCGTGAGATGCAGTTCGGCAACGACGCGAGCTTCTCCGAAGAGGCCCTGGTGGGCCGCCTCAACGCCGACCTGGCCAACGACCTGGGCAACCTGTTCAGCCGCACCCTGACCATGACGAGCAAGTACTTCGAGGGCAAAGCGCCGAACGGCAGTGTGGAGACGCCCGCGAACTCCGAGATCCTGGAATTGGCGCGCACGGCCATGGAGAACTACCAGTCCCTGTTCACGGAATGCATGTTCTCCAGAGCCCTGGAATCCCTGTGGGAACTCGTGCGCGGCCTGAACAAGTACGTGGATTCCCGCGCGCCGTGGGCCCTGGCCAAGGCGGGGCGCGACGACGAGCTGGCCTCGGTCATGGCCACCTTGCTCATGCTCCTGCGCAAGATCGCGCTGCACCTTCAGCCGGTTATGCCCGAAGCTGCCGGCGAGATGCTCGTCCAGCTCGGGCAGCCCTTGCAGGCACAGGTCACGCTCAAGGATGAGCTCGCCTCCTGGACCATCATCGCGCCGGGCACACCCATAGCGGCCAAGTCGAACCTCTTCCCGCGCGTGGACTTGGCGGCGCAGGCCGGAGAGCCCGCCAAGGCCGAGGTTGCGGCCAAGATGGCCGCCAAGGCCAAGCCCGAGGGGAAGAAGGAGCCAACCAAAACGGCGCAGGCCGGGGAGGCTCCCGCGGAAATCGAGTTCACGGATTTCCAGAAGCTCGACCTGCGCACTGGCGTGGTGCTGGATGCGGTTCCGCATCCGGATGCCGACCGCCTGCTCAAGCTCACGGTGGACATAGGCGAGGACAAGCCGCGCCAGATCGTCGCCGGCTTGGCCGAATTCTTCACACCCGAGGGGATCAAGGGCCGCCAGGTGACCGTGCTCGCCAATCTCAAGACACGCAAGCTTCGCGGCTTGGAGTCCCAAGGCATGGTGCTCGCCGTGCGCACGGACAAGGGCATGGAGCTCCTTACGCCTTCGGGAGAGGTGAAGCCAGGCAGCAAGGTATCCTGACGAAGGCTATGTCCGCCCAAATGGGGGATGCTGTGTCCCTGCCCGCAAGTTTCGAGACGGCCGCAGAATGACTGCGGCCGTCTCTCGTTTTGAGTCCAAGCCGAAAACTGGTTATAAGTGGTCAGGCTGCTTTTTCTACGCTAATTTTCTTATTATTGGCGGCAAAGACAGAAAGTGTTTCCCCTAAATCGACTATGAATTTGCCACACATGCATACTAAGCGCCTATCGTTGGCAAACATAAGATTGAATTCGCCGCAATGAGGGCATGATAAGATGCCGTATACATCGTTGCCTGTATACGATTGCACGCTGAAACGAGCATCTGACATGTTCAATCCCTCCTGGTGCTAATTTTGGCTTATCATTACATCTAATCTTTTCCACCTGACAAGTTTTTTTTCCTTGGACATGAAATTTTAGACCTGAATATTTTTACAAAGAATTGGTTGGCGCAATCAGCGCTTATCGCCCATGTTGTCTGGAAGCTTTGGGATAATCCCTGCTCATGGCTCCCAAGCCCATGGCGAGAATTGGCCTGCCCATGCATTTCCGCCGAAATCAAGACTGATAATCCCTTGCCGGAGGAGGCTGACACCGCGCATGGCCAGCATGGCGAGGTGAGCGGTCAGGCCTCCGTAGATGGACCCGAAGACCGCCCATGGAGCCGACAAGTTCAGGCGGAGCCGGTGGCTTAGCAGACTGTTGAAAAAAGCCGTCCTGGCTTTTTTCAACTTCGCAATGCCTGAGCAAAGCTCAAGCATTGCTCACGGATGCCGCGCATCCGGCGGGCCATCCTGGCCCGCTCAGCCTGTTTTTCAATAGGCTGTCAGGCGGGATTAACCGAGACCGCGGGGTGGTGGTGAGAAGATCCCTCGCAAGCCTAAAATTCCTGGGATGCCGACACGCATGGTGACGCTCCGGAGTCGCCGGCAAGCAAGGCGGCAAGACTTTCGTCGGCCAGGACAAGGGCGCTGGCGGGTGGGCAATAGAGGATGTTCTCGGTGCGGCCGGTGATGATGTCCTCGGGGCCGCCCCAGCGTACATCGGCCGAGGCCAGGACCTCGATCATGGATGTCGCGCCGGGTAGCAGGGTGTCCATGGGGCTGAACGGGGACGCGGAGAAGTTGAATACGGCCAGCAGGCGGCCCAACGGAAAGAGCATCTCCACGGCCAGGATTGCAGGATGATCCGTTGCCAGGGCGCGCAGGCCGCGCTTACTCATTATATCTTCGGGCGAAACGGAAGGGGACTTGGGCAATCCGGCGGATTGCGTTCCCGAGCCTGTCAGCCGGCCCGTGAAGAGGAGCCTGCGCAAGCGGATGCATTCCCGGTAAAAGGCCAGCATGCGCGCGTGCAGGCCTGCTCCGCGCTTGCCCCAATCGAGGGTGGAGCAACGGAAGGTCTCCGGATCCTGCGGGTCGCGCGTATCGGCGCAACCGGCCGCCCAGGCGAATGCGGCGAACTCCCTCTTGCGGCCAGCCCAGACCGCCTCGGACAGGCTCTGATCTCCATGACTCACGAAATAGAGAAATGGCCTGTCCTCGGCATATTCCTCGCCCATGAACAGGAGCGGGACGTACGGCGTGAGCAGGAGCAGGGCGGCCGCGGCCTTGGCTCGCTCGAAGCCGACTAGTGTGGACAGCCGTTCGCCATGCGGGCGGTTGCCCGTCATGTCGTGGGTCTGGAGATAGTTCACCAGGGCGCTCGCCGGCAGGTGTCGGCCGGGTGCTCCTTGCGCGCGCTTCCAATACGTCGATATCTGGCCTTC
The DNA here is from genome assembly GCA_023433925.1 of Pseudomonadota bacterium. Lineage (GTDB taxonomy): Bacteria > Desulfobacterota > Desulfovibrionia > Desulfovibrionales > Desulfovibrionaceae > Desulfocurvibacter. The sequence goes on from JAEYTO010000071.1 coordinate 17,684, forward strand.
GTAGGCGAACCCGTGCTCAACGGTATCGGCGACATGCCCCAGGCTGCCGAAATCCGCGTAGAATCCATTCCGCTCACCGGTGAGGAAAGCATGCAGCGAGTGATGGAAATCGTCGCTCCACATGGCGTCCAGGCTCATCCCGTTCCGCGCATGAGGCTCCACGAGCCCTGGATGGTTCAGATGGCTTTCGGCGATGAGCAGCGGGCGACGGCCCGTTTCCTGGGCGAACGAGTCCCTGGCTTCGGCCAGCTCGCGCAAAATATGCCGCGGACCCTGGTCGTGGATTGAATGCACGGCGTCCAGTCGCAGGCCGTCGATACGATAGTGGCGGAACCAGAACAGGGCGTTCTGCACGAAAAAGTTGCGCACGCCGCTGCTGTGCGGGCCGTCGAAGTTGATTGCCTGTCCCCAGGGGGTCGTGTAGCGGGCCGAGAAATAGGGTCCGAACTCGGCCAGGTAATTCCCCTCGGGCCCCAGATGGTTGTAGACCACGTCCAGAATCACGGCCAGGCCGCGCTCGTGGCAGGCATCCACGAAGCGCTTGAGGCCCGCCGGCCCGCCGTAAGTATTCTGCACGGAGAAAGGGTGCGCTCCGTCATAGCCCCAGTTGCGGCTTCCCGGGAATTGGGACACGGGCATGACTTCCACGGCGGTCACGCCCAGCTCCGCGAGGTCGTCGAGCCTGGAGATAGCGGCGTCGAAGGTCCCCTCGGGCGTGAACGTGCCCATGTGCAGCTCGTAAAGGATGACGTCGTGCATGCCCGGCGGCGTGAAGGCCGGACAACGCCAGCAGTAGGCCCCATGGTCCACGAGAGCCGAGGGCTCGTGGACTCCCTGGGGCTGGAAAGAGGATGCCGGGTCGGGCCGCAAGGGGCCGTCATCCACGCGGAAGCCGTAGAAGGTTCCCGCCGGCAGTTCTTCCACTTCCGCCCGCCAGTAGCCGGGCTCCTCCTGATCCGGCCGCAAGCTCAGCGAACCGAGTCCCAAGCCCGGTAGCTCCAGAATCAGCTTATTGGCCAGCGGCGCCCAGACGGTGAAGCTCCAGCCGCCAGCGATGCGCTGCGGGCCGATCTCGACTGGGCGCGGGAAGCGTTCGCGGCGCATGATCTCTTCCTGGTTTCCGGTTTAGCCCGCTCTCTCCGGCTCTTCGAGCGAGAGCGCATAGGGATAGAAGAAGCGCTTGTGCTCCGGCTCGCGGGCGCTTCGGTCGTCTGGCCGGAAGAAGAGCGCTCCCAGGGGCGGCAAGGAAATGGAGATCGAATCCTGGAAGCCATGCGAGGGAATGGGCGAGGAATGCACGCCGCCCGCGTTGCCCCAGCCGCTGCCGCCATAATACTCCGCGTCGCTGTTGAGCGCCTCGCGCCAGAAGCAGGCCCGGGGCACGCCAAGACGGTAGTTCCGGCGCGGCACGGGCGTGCAGTTGAGCACCACGAGCATCTCCCGGCCCTTGGAGTCGATGCGCAGGAAGCTGAACACGCTCTGCTCCGAGTCGCTGAAATCCACCCAGCGGAATCCCGCGTCCGAGAAGTCCACCTCGTGCAGCTCCGGGCTTTCGCGGTAGAGCCTGTTCAGGTCGGCCATCCAGTTCTTCACGCCTTGATGCTGGGGCAGCTCAAGCTGATGCCAGTGCAGGCTGCTCTCATGGTCCCACTCGGGACCCTGGCCGAACTCCTGGCCCATGAACAGGAGCTTCTTGCCCGGATGAGCCCACATGTAGCCGTACAGGAGGCGCAGGTTGGCGAATTTCTGCCAGGCGTCGCCGGGCATCTTGCCGAGCAGCGAGCCCTTGCCGTGCACGACCTCGTCGTGGGACAGGGAGAGCATGAAGTTCTCGGTGAAGGCGTACCAGATGCTGAAGGTGACCTGATTGTGATGGTACTTGCGGTGCACCGGCTCCCTGGAGAAGTAGTCCAAGGTGTCGTGCATCCAGCCCATGTTCCATTTGAGGCCGAAGCCGAGCCCACCCACGTAGACCGGTCTGGAAACCATGGGCCAGGCCGTGGACTCCTCGGCAATGGTTTGGATATCGGGGTGGTCGCCGTACACGGCTTCGTTGAGCGCGCGCAGGAACTCGATGGCCCCGATGTTTTCTCGGCCGCCGTATCTGTTGGGGACCCAATCGTCGCCGCGCGAGTAGTCCAGGTAGAGCATGGAAGCCACGGCATCCATGCGCAGGCCGTCAATGTGGTACTTGCCCAGCCAGAACAGGGCGCTGGAGATGAGGAAGGAGCGCACCTCCCAGCGGTCGTAGTTGAAGATGTAGCTCTTCCAGTCGGGATGGAAGCCCTGGCGCGGGTCCGAGTGCTCGTAGAGGTGCGTGCCGTCGAAATAGCCCAGCCCGTGCTCGTCCGTGGGGAAGTGCGAGGGCACCCAGTCCAGGATGACCCCGATGCCATTTTTATGCAGTTCGTCCACCAGGAACATGAAGTCCTGAGGCGTGCCATAGCGCGAAGTCGGGGCGAAGTAGGCTGTGCTCTGGTAGCCCCATGAGCCGTAGAAGGGATGCTCCTGCACGGGCATGAGCTCGATGTGCGTGAAGCCGGTCTCCTTGAGGTAGTTGACCAGCGGGCCGGCGATCTCCCGGTAGCTCAGGGACCTGTTGCCTTCCTCGGGCTTGCGCTGCCAGGAGCCGAGATGCATCTCGTACACGGACATGGGCGCGGACAGGCTATTGCGCTCCCGGCGCACGGCCATCCAGTCCTGGTCTCCCCATTGGTGACCCGAGTCGATGTCCCAGACGATGGACGCGGTGCGCGGCGGCGTCTCGCAGTGAAAGGCGTAGGGATCGGCCTTGTCCGCCGTGTAGCCCATATGGTGCGAGCGGATGTGATACTTGTACTGCGTGCCCTGGCCAAGCCCCGTGATGAAGCCCTCCCAGATTCCCGAGCCGTCTCCGCGCACGCGCAGGTGATGCGCGTCGTTGTTCCAGCCGTTGAAGTCGCCCTTGACGCTCACGGATTGTGCGTTGGGCGCCCAGACCGCGAAGAGCGCGCCGTGTTCGCCGTGGCGCTCCAGGATGCGTGAGCCGAGCTTCTCCCATAGCCGGAAATGGCGGCCTTCCTTGAACAGGTAGATATCATGATCCGTGAGCAGGCTGACGTCGTGGTGCATGGTATGCATGCCGCTTCCTCGTTCGGGTTGCTTCAAGCCCGGAAAATGACCGGTTACAAATATGCAGCAAAAAAGGCCACCCGCGTCAAGGCGGGCAGTCTCCTCAAGGATGCGGATGAGGAAAGGCCCGGCGGCCGGGAAGCGAGAAAGGGCCGCGGGGCGGGAGGTTCAGGCCCAGGACGCGCCAGCCCTCGGGACCACGGGCCAGGATGTTCACATGGCAGTAGTCCTGCTCGATGCGCGGCAAATTGGCGAGAGGCATGCCGAGCATGGCGCAAAGCAGGGCGCGGTTGACTCCGCCGTGGGCCACGACGAGATGTCTGCCCGGCCGGCTGGCGATGCGCTCCAGGGCGGGCAGCGCCCGCGCCTGCACGTCCTGGAAGCTTTCACCGCCCGACGGGCGATATCCCGCCAGGTCCGCGTCGCGTCGTTCATACTCGCCCGGAAACAAGGCGCGAACCTCGCTCGAGGTGTAACCTTCCCACTGGCCCAGGCATATCTCGCGCAATTCCCTGACGGCGACAACAGCCTGATCCGTGGCGGATGGCCCAGCCGTATCCAGGGCTCGCGAGAGGTCGCTGGCATGGATCGAATCGAGGCCCAGTCCGGAGACGGCCTGGGCCAATGTCCGGGCCTGCCTTCGGCCTGCCTCGTCCAGGGGCACATCGCGCTGGCCGATGAAGCGTCTCGGGAAGATCTGCTCGACCTGCCCGTGGCGGGCCAGGATGATGACCGTCGCGCGGCTCATCGACTTTCGGCTCCGGACAGGACATCGGCAACCGGGCCGCCCAGGACGGCCTCGACCCTGGCCAGGCTGCGCCTAGCGCATGCCAAACGGCCCTCCATGCGCGCCTTGCTTTCGGCGGTCGATCCAACGTGCGCCAATTTGGTGGAAAATCGCTTTTCCAGGCTCACGATCCGATCGCCCTGGACGAGCTTGTCAGCCAGGTAGACCAACTCGGCCTCACTCAGGGGCGCGTTGTCAGGGGCTTCGAAATCAGGGTGCGACGCCATGGCCGCGGCCACTCGCGGCAACCCAAGCTCTTCCAGGATGCGCGCGCCCTCGCGGGCATGGTTCGGCCAGCCCTTGGCCAGGTCGTGCAGCAGAGCGGCGGCGCGGATCAGGGGCGCATCCAGCCCCGCACCCAGATTGTTGAGCGCCAGGGCCAGCCGCCAAGCCACTTCGGCCGTGGCCAGGCAATGGGCCGTGATCTTGGATCCTGCGCCGAGCGTATCCAGCAGCCTCAAGCACTCGGCGTCATCTGGAATATCCTTCCCAGAGCATGGCCCTTGGTTCGGCATACGCTCTCCGTCGTTTGCCCCTCGTGGGGTCTGGCGACAAAAAAGGCGCGGATCATGCCGCGCCTCGCAATGCAGGGCTTATGCGCCCGACCGCGAGCCTAGGTCATGCTCAGGCGCTCCTCCATGTATTCCAGGAACTGGTTGGCCATGGAGTTGCTGATGCGGTTGATCTCAGAATACATGACCTCGCAATCAAGGCCGTGGCATTGGCAGTACTCCGCGAGGCTGCGACCATCGCTGCCCTCGCTCATTGGTACGAACTCCTCTTCGGGGTCGTTGCGCATGTAAAGCACGTATTTGCCATTGGGCCGCATTTCGATGGAGTATTCCTCCGGCAGGTCCGTATAGGACCCAAGGACGTCTATAATGCCCAGATACCGTCCAGGGATGATACTCATATACCACTGCTCCTCGGTGCTCGCCCGGCATGGGTGGGCATCCGGATTTTATTGCCCTACAGCTCTTCTAGTCAAAAACAGGCAGGTAATCAACGACAATTAGGCGCGGATCGCGCAGATGCCGTCGTTGTCAAGACCTCAGGCGCGCGAGGCGGCGGGAGTCGGGGCTCCGGCTATCGCCAGGCCGCCCGGAATTGTCGGGGTGATTGGCTCAAGATAAACTCTCCATGGTGATGCGACCGGCCTGAGGGTCATAGTAAACCTTGGCGAACTTGATGGTTTCCTTGACGTGCGAAGTCAGCCCGCCAATGGTGACGCTCACGCCGGGGTAGATGGCCTTCTGGGCCTTCAATGTGGCTTGCAGGGATTTGCGGGCAAGCATCTGCTCCTCGCGTATCTTTTCGTTGACCTCGTCAAGCTTTTCGCGCAGGCGCATGAGAGCCTTGATGAGCTCGGCCACGGCCTGGCGCTTGCTCTCGGGCGTGCGCATGAGGATTTCCTTGGGCGATCCGGCGCCTAGGGCATTGCTTATCTTGGCTGCCTGCTCCTTGAGACTCTTGCGCTCGGCAAGCAACGCCTCGTTCTGCCTGACCTGCAAGCCGAGCACGATCTGCGTGGCCACGCCGAGCTCGGAGCCGATTTCCTTGGCCTCCACGCCCTTGCTCGAACGGACGGTTCCGCCGACGATGGTGCCTTTCTCACGCAGGCAGAGGACGCGGCCCTCGGCGGTGACGTCGCAGTCGGTGATGGCGCCCATGTCCACGTCGCCTTCCGCGACGAGCGTGGCGTGCAGAGCGAATTTGGCGACGATGCTCCCGCCGGCCTTGATCAAGCCCTTCTTGCCCATGGCCAGTCCGCCGCGAACAATGACATCGCCGCCCGCCGAGATGTTCGCGCCCTCGACCACCTTTCCGATGTAGGCGTTGCCTGGCGCCTTGATGGAGAAGCCCTCCAGCACGTTGCCGTTGATGCTGACCGACCCCTTATCCATGCGCAGGTTGCCGACGGAATAGTCCACGTCCTTGTCCACGGTGAACAAGTCGGTCACGGACAGCTTGGATTGGCTGAAGACCACCACTCCGGAGGCCTTTGACAGGTAGGTGTGGCCATCCGCGGCCGCAACCACGCCTTCGCCGACAAGGAGCTTGAAGGGTTTACCGTCGCGCGCCAGGAGCGGCTCGCCGAACACATTGACACCGGATTTGCCTTGTCCCGGCGGCATGACGCGCCCGAGCACCTGGCCTTCCAGCACGGATTGCACTGCCCCACGCTCCATGAAGTCGATGCGGCCGTCCTTGAGGAGTGCGCCGGACTGGATCTCCTTGAAGGCAGGCTCGAAATACCCGTCGGCGCCGTCGATGGGCGGCCTACCCTCGGCCATGAGCACGTTTTCCTGAGGCGTGCCTGTCTTGCGGGCATCCATGAGGGCCTGCTTGATGCCCTCGACCTTGAGCTCGACCTTGACATTGAACAATCGCAGGGCGTCCCGGATGCGCGAGGGAAGCATGGGATCGCCAAAAAAATCCTTAGGATAGATGGTGCCCGTGACTTGCAGGCCATCGGCGGAGACGGTCAGCAGCGGCAAGATGGACAGTGCGCCCTGGTCCAGGCGCGCGAGACCGTAGCGCTTGGCCGTGAGCTCGCCGCTCTGCTCATCCAGGGTGATGCCGCCGTTTGCAACCAGGGCCACCTCGGGGTCCGAGGGAATCTTGGGCGCTTCGATAACCTGACCATCCACGGTAGCGCCCTGGCGCGCCTCCATGGGCGGAAGGAGGAGGGCGAAAACATCGCCGGGAAAAACGGGCAAGTTCGGGTCGCCCTTCCACTCGATGGCTGCATTGCGGGCCGGCCGCGGCTGAACGGCCTTGGCAATGATGATGCCTTCGGCGGGGAACTCGTCGGGACGTGTGGACAGAAGGCGCGCGAGGCCTTCCTTGTCGAGCGGCACGCGCACGCCCGCCGCCTTGGCTAGGTTCTCCACCGTGCTCCGGGTAAGCGCCCCCCCTGACTGGAGCAGGCGCTGGGTCGGCTTGGCGATAGCCTCGGCGCCCGTCTCGGAGATGACAATCTCCAGAAGAGTATCACTGCCGGTCTTGGTGCTCGTCTCCATCTGGCGCTCCACGATCTCGATGGCTGTATCGACGGGCAGGCCGATTACTTGGCCGGCGCCCGGCGACCGCCTCCAGATGTGCCCATCCGGTTGGGTGTGCATGACGCTATTCTAGAGGGCGTAAAGGCTATCCACTATCCCCTGCGTGTATCTTAAAGTGATTCAAGGCGAATGTCGAAAGGAATGTGGGCCGGGCCAAAGCCCTGGCCACCAGCTCCACGATGGCGAATGGCGCGCGTGGAGATGGTTTGGACCGGCTCGGACGATATGCGTGCTTGCAATGTAAATAGGGGAAATCCCATGGCGGCCTCATGACAACGTAAGCGCCATGTGCTTGGACGTCGAGGGCTCCCTCATAATCACTGGACATGTCATCAAAGCAAATTCGTGACCTGCTTGACAAAGCCTCTCTTCTCCCAGGCCTGAGCCATGTCAGCGCCGACAAAGGAATCATCGCCTCGACGCCAAGCCGGCATCCGACGACGTCCGGCAGCCGTCTTTATAGTGATGGGATGGCCCCGCCAGGAGAGGGTTAAGAGAGGCAGCGTTCTCTCTCGGTTGATTTGCAAGGTACCTTAGCCCGTGCGCGTCTCCAGGCGGGCTTGGGCAAGGCCCAGCCAGCCGTCCGCGATGACGCCCATGAGCCCCGCCACGAGCGCGCCTTCCAGGACGAAGGCCGGATTGCGGGTCGCCAGCCCGGCGATGATCGGCGCGCCAAGGCCCCCAGCGCCTACGGTGGCGCCCAAGGTGGCCGTGCCGATGGCCATCACGACCGATGTGCGCACCCCGGCCATGATCATGGGCAGGGCGCCCCGCAGCTCGACTCGCAGGAGCGCCTGCCAGGGGGTCATGCCCATGCCCATGGCCGCATCGCGCACCTCTTCCGGAAGGCTTTCCAGTCCGGTCACGGTATTGCGCAGCACTGGAAACAGGCCATAAATGAACAGGGCGATGACCGTCGGCTCGGCTCCGAAGCCCACGCTGGGCACGGCCAGGGCCAGGACCGCCACCGGCGGAAAAGTCTGGCCCACGGAGGCCAGCCCGTCCGCCGCCGGAAGGAAGTCCCTGCCGGCGGGCCGCGTGACGAACACGCCCAGGCCTGCTCCCAGGCCCACGGCCAGCACACTGGAGGCAAGCACCAGGCGGACGTGCTCCAGGCAGAGGATGAGGAATGGCGTTCTGTCGTAGAGCACCGAGGGCAATTCGGGGAACAGGGTTTTCAGTGGCGCCTCTAGCCAGGCGATTTTCCAGGCGAGCAGCATGAGCAGGCCACTGGCCAGGGCGAGGGAAATGGCCCGTGCGGGGCGTTGGGCTGCTGCGGCCATGCCTCTCTCGCTCCTTATGCGTCCAGCAGGTTGGACAGGTTCAGCTCTCCCATGAGCCGGGCATGGCTGTCGATGACCGGCAGGGTTTCCACGCCGAAGCGGATGAACATGCTCAGGGCCTGTTTGAGGGTCAGGTCCGGAGCCAGGGGAAACTCCTTGAGGTCGACGGGCACCAGGGTTTCGATGGGCCGCTCGGCTTCTCCATCGGCGGGCCGGTTCATCCAGCCCAGCAGTCGGCCGCTCTCCTCCGTGACCCACAGGGAATGCAGCCGCCGGTCGATGAGGAATGCCCGGCGCGCCTGCTCGGGTGTGGCGTTGAAACCCACGGCGGGCGCCGGCCGGATGAAATCGCGCACGTAGAGCCTGGCCAGGCGCTTGAGGCCACGGTCAGCGCCCATGAAGCCGCGCGCGAAACCGTCTGCCGGACGGGCGAGCAGGTTCTCGGGAGTGTCGTGCTGGACGAGCCGGCCCTCGCGCATGAGCGCGATGCGCGAGCCCAGGCGCACGGCTTCGTCCACGTCATGAGTCACGAAGACTATGGTCTTGCGCAGATCCTGTTGAAGCCGGGCCAGCTCGGTCTGAAGATGGTCGCGCGTGACCGGGTCCAAAGCGCCGAAGGGCTCGTCCATGAGCAGGATGTCCGGATCGGCGGCCAGCGCCCTGGCTACGCCCACCCTCTGGGCCTCGCCGCCCGAGAGCTGGCGTGGGTACTTGCCTCCATACTCGTCCGGCGGCAGCGCCAGCAGCTCCAGAAGCTCCCTGGCGCGCCGCCTGGTTTTGGCCTTGGCCCAACCCAGCAACCCGGGTACAGCGCCGATGTTGTCCAGCACGGTCATATGCGGGAAGAGCCCCACGCCTTGGATGACATAGCCCATGCCCCGGCGCAGCTCCTCGGGTCGCGCCCGGCGTACGTCCCGGCCATTCACGAGGATCTGGCCCGAGGTGGGCTCGACCATGCGGTTGATCATGCGCAGGGTGGTGGACTTGCCGCAGCCGCTCGGTCCGATGAGGCAGCAGACCTCGCCGTGGCCGATCTCCATGGACAGGCTGTCCACGGCCACCTGCCGGCCGTAGCGTTTGACGACCTGGCGCAGGCGGATCACGAGCCGCCTCCGCGCGCGAGCCCTGGCGACAAGACGGCGATGAGCATGCGCATCAGGGCGTCGGCCGCGAGCGCCAGGAGCACCGTAGGCAAGGCGCCCAGGAGGATGAGGTCGGCGGCTGCCTGGCCAAGCCCTTGGAAGATGAACACGCCCAGACCACCCGCGCCGATGAGGGCGGCCACGGCCGTGTTGCCGATGTTCTGCACCAGGGCGACACGGATGCCGCCGAGTATGGAGGGCAGGGCCAGGGGCATCTTGATCAGGCGCAGGAGCTGGAGCTGGCTCATGCCCATGCCTAGGCCGGCATCCACCACGGCGGGCTCGATGGCGTCCAGGGCCGTGAAAGTGTTGCGCACCACTGGCAGCAAGGCATACAGCGTCAGGGCGATGAGCGCCGGAGCCGCGCCGATGCCCTGTACTCCCAGTTCGCGCAGGAGCGGAAAGCGTTCGGCAAGCAGGCTGAGCGGCACGAGGAGCAGGCCGAACAGGGCCAGGCTGGGGATCGTCTGCGCCACGTTGAGCGCGAAGAAAGCCTTGGGGACCAGCCGTCGCCGGCGGTGCAGGAGCAGACCCAAGGGAATGCCCACCGCGATGCTTGCCGCCACCGAAAGTCCGCTTATGGCCAGGTGCGAGGCAAGCTCCTCCATGAAGCGGCCTTGGCGCATGTGGAATTCCCTCACCAGCGAGAGCGAGTCCAGATGGCCCGAGGCGAGGAGCCAGGTCGTGGCCAGGAGCCAGAACAGACCGGCAATGGTCCAGGCGCGCGATCCGGCGCGCTTGAGGAGTTCCGCGCAGGCCAGGCCCAGGCCCAGGAGCAGTCCCCAGAAGCCCCAACCCAGGGAGACGCGGGCATACGGCACGGCCGCGATCCGCTCCGCGCCATGGCCGGCCAGGTAAAGGAGGAGCACCGGGCCGGCGCTGAGGGCCGGAGAGGCGAGCCTGCCGAGCCAGACCGGCCATCGCCTGGCCAGCAGTGCGCCGAGGGTGGGCAGCAGGACGATTCCCGTGAGCGCCGTCAAGCCGGCCAGGCCAACGGCCTCCCAAGTCGTCAGGCCCTCTCCGGCCGCCAGCCGGTTGGGCCGCAGGACCAGCAGCGGACCTCCCATGAGCGCCGCCCAGCAGAGCGCCGCGGCCAAGGCCAAGACCCGTGGCGAGCCCAGCCTAATGGATGTATCCCCTGGATACGAGGAATTCGCGGGCCACGCTCTCGGCATCCAGCCCCTCGATGGCGATGCGCGCATTGAGCTCTTGCAGCGTCTCCTGCCGCAGGTCGCTGAATACCGGCGACAGGACCTTCTCGACGTTTGGATGGCGCTCCAGCGCCTCGCGCCGGATGATTGGCGCCGGGGCGTACACGGGTTGCACGGACTTGGTGTCCTCGAGCACCGTGAGCCCCAGCGCGGCCAGGGCTCCGTCCGTGCCGTAGGCCATGGCCGCGTTGACTCCATCGATGCCCTGGGCCGCCGCCTGCTCGGTCTGGGCGGTGTTGCAGCCCGAGAAGACGAGGAGCTGCTCCTTGGACAGGTTCAAGCCGTACGCCTTGGAGAAGGACGGCAGGGCATCGGGCCGCTCCACGAACTCCTCGCATGCGGCGAGCTTGATTCCGTCGCCCTGGCGCACGTGGCGGGCCAGATCCTCCATGGTGCGCAATCCCTTGCCGGCCAGCTCCTTGTTCACGGCGATGGCCCAGGTGTTGTTGGCCGGGGACGGCGGCAGCCAGACAAGGCCGTTCCTGGCGTCCAGCTCCTTGACGGTCGCATAGGCCTGGCGCGCGTCCTTCCATGTCTCGGCAGGGACTTGCGGGAAGAATATGGCGCCGTTGCCCGTGTATTCCGGGTAGATGTCCACCTGGCCCGAGAGAATGGCTTGGCGCACGATGGGCGTGCCGCCCAACTCGGTGCGGTCCTGCACCTCGATGCCGTGATGGCGGAGCAGGAGCACGATTATCTTGCCGAGCAGGGCCCCTTCGGTATCGATCTTCGAGGCTACCACTAGGGGCTTCTGGGCCAAGGCGGGCTGCGCGGAGGGGAATGCGAGCGCCGCCAGCAGGAGCAGCGCGAGGGTAATGGATCTGAGCATGAAGACCTCCTTGCATGGTTTCCCAGATGAACTATAGAAGGCAATCCCTTGCTCAAGGCAAAGGATTTTTGTCCGCCCTTGTCTAATCAGACTGTTAAAAAAAGCCGTCCTTGCTTTTTTCAATTTCGCAATGTCTGAGCAAAGCTCAAGCATTGCTCACGGATGCCGCGCGCCGGTGCGCATCCGGCGGGCCATCCTGGCCCGTTCGGCCTGTTTTTCAACAGGCTGTGATGTCGAAACGGACCTTGCCGTCCTCCCGGTCGCCCTTGTCGAGACCCGTGTTTCGGCATAAGAAGGGCAAGCGGGAAACGCATGCGCATGGCGCACTGGAAACTGACGCGGAGTCGCGGCTGTCCCTGGATTCAAGGTCGGGCAGGCCCATTCCCGGAGGCATCGCGGCCGGCATGGCCTGGTTCGCCCCGGATTCACGATCCGCGCGAGCAGGTCCTCGGCCAGGGCATTGACGAATGTCGGCCTTCCATGATGCCATTGTCCGATGGTGTGTCAGGGTACCCTCACCCTTGGCCGAACATGGCCAACCATCCACGGATCGGGTGGAACTTGCATGGCAGGGCAGCGCGTGATCATGCACCTGGACATGGACGCCTTCTTCGCGTCCGTGGAGCAGGTGGACAACCCGGAACTCAAGGGCAAGCCGGTCATCATCGGCGGCGAGGAGCGCGGGGTCGTCTCGGCTGCCTCCTATGAGGCGCGCACGTTCGGCGTGCGCTCGGCCATGCCCTCGGCCACGGCCAGACGGCTCTGCCCGCACGGCGTCTTCCTCAAGGGCCGCATGGGCCGCTACAAGGAGGTCTCCGGGCAGGTCATGGCCGTGCTGCACGGCCTGCTGCCGCTCGTGGAGCAAACCTCGGTGGACGAGGCCTACGTGGACGCCACGGGCACGGAACGTCTGTACGGCCCGGCCATCGACCTGGCCATGCGCCTCAAGCGGGAGATTCGCAAGGCCACGCGACTGACCTGCTCGGTGGGCATCGCGCCGAACAAATTCCTGGCCAAGATCGCCTCGGACCTGAACAAGCCCGACGGGGTCCACGAGATCAGGCCCGAGGACGTGACCGCCTTCCTGCGCGGGTTGCCCGTGAACAAGATTCCGGGCGTGGGGCCTAGCTGCATGGCCGTGCTCGGCAGGCTGGGCGTCAAGACAGCCGCGGACGTGCTGCGCTTTCCGCGCGAGTTCTGGTTGGAAAGGCTCGGCAAGTGGGGGAGCGTGCTTCACGATCGCGCCCAGGGCCTGGATGACAGGCCCCTGTGCACGTGGCACGAGACCAAGTCCTCCAGCGCCGAGAACACGTTCTCCAGGGATGTCGATGACCCTGATTTCCTGCGCCGCTGGCTGTGGCGGCAATCGGAGCGCGTGGGACGGGACCTGCGCGAGAACGGCTGGTTCGGCCGTACCGTGACGCTCAAGCTCAAGTACGCCGACTTCACTCAGATCACCCGCAGCCGTTCCCTGCGCGTGGCCACCAACAGCACGCGCGTCATTTATGATGCCGCCGGGGAGCTCCTGTCCGAGGCGCCCCTGACTAGGAAGGTGCGCCTCGTCGGTGTGGGCGTGTCCAACTTCGACAGGGGCGAAGCCCAGCTCAGCCTTCTTGAAGACCTGGAGCCGCGGCCGGACAAGCTCGATCTGGCCCTGGACGCCATTCGCGACAAATTCGGGGACAAGGCCCTGGTGCAGGGGCGCGTCTTCGGGCTCAAGAAATGATCGGAGGATTCATGTTCGACAGCATGAGACTGGAAAAGTACGCCGACGTGCTCATCTGGGGGCTCAAAACCTCGCGCAAGAAGCGCCTGGAGAACGGCGACATCGTGCTCGTGCGCTTCGACGCCCCGGCCCTGCCCCTGGCCGAGGCGGTCTACGGCAAGCTCCTGGATTTGCGTCTCAACCCCGTCATCCGCTTGCAGCCCACGGCCGCCATGGAGCGCGACTTCTATGATCTCTCCTCGCAGAAACAGCTCACATTCGTGGCTCCGGGCGACAAGGAGCTTACGGACAACCTGGCCGGCCTAGTGTCCATTCTCGCGCCCCAGTCGCTGACCCATTTGAGCCACGTGGACCCGGCGAGCTTCGGCCAGGTCCAGAAGAGCCGCAAATTCCTGCGCGACATCATGGATCGCCGGGAGGAGCAGGGGGATTTCGGCTGGACCCTGTGCCTCTACCCGACCCAGGCCCTGGCGGACAAGGCCGGCCTGAGCCTGGAGGAGTACGCCCGGCAGATCGAGAAGGCCTGCTACCTGAACATGGCCCAGCCCGAGCAGGATTGGCGCCAGTTCTGGAAAGAGGCCCAGGAGATCAAGGCTAGGCTCAATTCGCTGGACATTGAATCCTACCATGTCGAGTCGGACAACACCGACCTGCGGGTGGCTAACGGAGCCATGCGGCGCTGGGTAGGCATCACGGGCCACAACATCCCGAGCTTCGAGATGTACGTCTCGCCCGATTGGCGCGGCACCGAGGGCGTGTTCTATGCCGACCTGCCCTCGTACCGTAGCGGCAACTACATCAAAGGCGTGCGGCTGACATTCGAGGCCGGCGTGGTCACGGAAGTCCAGGCCGAGCAGGGCCAGGAGTTCACCATCAAGCAGCTCAACATGGATCAGGGCGCCAGGCGGCTCGGCGAGTTCTCCCTCACGGACAGGCGCTTCTCGCGCATCGACCGTTTCATGGCTCACACCCTGTTCGACGAGAATTTCGGCGGCCCCAACGGCAATTGCCACGTGGCGGTGGGCTCGTCCTACTCGGACACCTACGCGGGCGACCCAGCCGAGCTGACCCTGGAGCGCAAGGAAGAGCTGGGCTTCAACAACTCGGCCCTGCACTGGGATCTCATCAACACCGAGGCCAAGCGCGTCACGGCCCACCTGCGCGGCGGCGGCCGCGCGGTGATCTACGAGGATGGCATGTTCACGGTTTAGCTGAGCCAGGGCCGCACGGCGCCCAGCCCGGATCACGAAAATCGAGGGGTATGCGAGCGGCGTTCAACCCCGGCGTATCGAGCGGTGGACCGCCTGAGCGGCGGCTGCCGCAACGACCATGCAGGCGAAAACGTATGCGCGAGGGAGCGCGAGGCGGATATGGGCAAGGGACCAAGGACACTGGTTGACGATCTGGCCGAGGAGACGCTGGTCGAGATGGCCGAGACGTTCTTCGGCTCAAGGGTCGAAATCGAGCGCTTGCAGACGCGGGTCCACGAGCTCGCCTCGGAGCTTGGCGGGCGCTTGTCGCGCGTGCGCCGGGCCGCGGCGCTGCTTGGCCGCCTGCTCCTGGACCCCGCCAGCGCCGAACGCTTCTACGCGCAGCTCAATGTGCCCGCCGAGCCGTTCCTGAAGCTCGCGGAGCAGGGCCGGGATGAGGAGCCGCGCGCGTACAAATCGCCCTGGGGTCTGCTGCCCAAGGGCCGCTGGGTCAAGAGCGTGCTCGGAGCCTACGGCATCCTGAGGGAGGAGGTGGACGTGTACCTCCATGGCCGCTATGAGCAGGACCCCAAGGACCCCAGGCGCAAGCGCCTTTCGGTGAACTATCGCGCGGTGAGCGAGTTGGCGGATGCGGTCAACCGGAGCATCGCGCAGTCCAACGAAGGCGATCGCCCCTCGGACGTGATGCGCTACATGCGCTCCCTGGACCCCATGGAGCAGGAGAAGGAGAGGCTCACGGGGGCCACGCTGGAGGGCTACGACCAGCGGATCGACGAGTCCATGGCCTTGAAGCCCATGGACATCGACAGCCTCGGCCTTGTCAAACTTCCCGAGCTGCCGCACTCTACGGCGACGCGGGAGCGGCTTGGGCCATTCCTCGCCAGTCTGTACACGGAGCGCAAAGCCGAGATCCGCGCGCTCATGGGCCAGTTGAAGAGCATGTCCGGCCATGCACCGGGGGAGGATGCCGATGCATCGTGAAGCACGCCTCGCAATCTGCGGCCTCTGTGTCGCGCTGGTCTTGGCCATGGCCGCCGGGGCAGCGGCCCAGGGACCTTCGCCGCAGAAGCCTGGTCCGGCGCCTCGAAACGCCGTGCAGCCGCAGGAGGAAGGAGGGCCGCGCATTCCGGTGAGCGTGGAGCATGCTGGCGCCGACCCCATCGGCACCCGTTTGGCCTTTGCCCTCAAGGAGACCTTCGGCAAGTCGCCGCTCTTCCGCGTGACCACCGGCGAGGAGAAGAAGATCTCCGTGCGCGTGACCACGCGGGCCGAGTTCGGCGACCGGCCGGGCTTGGCCTCGGGCTGGTCCGTGATCTGGCTGTTCACCGAGCAGAGCGACGTGCTCGGCTTCTATCTGGAGAGCGACATGGGCTTCGCCGACCGCGACGCCGTGGCGGACGCCGCCGTGTCCCTGGCTTCGCGCACCGAAGAAGTGGCCAGGCGCTTCTCCTACCTCTTCGAGTAGCGTGCGCAGGCGTATCGCTTTTCCGCGCGGGCCTTTCGCCCTGCGCGCCGGACGATTGTGGACCATGTCCGGACCGGATGGCGGTCCCCTGGACGACGCCCTGGTGCTCGGCGACCATGGCCGGATCGAGGCCGTGGGCGCTTGGCGCGACTTGCGCCATGGCCTGCGCTGCGACGTGACCGACCTGGGCGGGTCTGTCCTAGCCCCCGGGCTCGTCAATGCCCATGTCCATCTTGAGCTTTCCCACATCAGCCAAGGGCTGTGCCTCGGCCAGGGTTTCCTGCCCTGGGTCCAGAGCCTCGTGCCGCGCCTGCGCGAGCCCCTGCCGGATGAAGCCCTCGACGCGGCCCTGGCCCAGATTCTGGACTGCGGCGCCTCCTTCGTGGCCGACATCACCGGACGCAGCAGTGGGGCGGTGGCCCGATCCTTGGCCTCATACGGGCTCGACTGTTGGCTGTTCCTGGAGGCCTTCGGCTTCGCCGGGGAGATGGCCGGCGGACCCGACGGCCCGTGCGGGCGGCTTTTGCCCGTGTGGGCCCACGAGCGCGTGGCCGCGGCCGGACATGCGCCGTATTCGACGCACCCGGAGCTCCTGCGACGGGCCAAGCTCTGGTCCGCCGAGCGCGGCAGGCCGTTCAGCCTTCATCTGGCCGAGCCCGAGGGCGAGGCCGAGTTGCTGCGCACCGGCGGCGGCGATCTGGCCGAGTTCTACACCCGCGCGGGCATCCTGCCCCGCGATTTTCGGCCGCCGGGCCTCTCGTCCGTGGCCTATGCCGATTCCCTGGGGCTGCTCGACGCGGCCACGCTGGCCGTGCACTGCGTGCACGTGGATGCCGATGACATCCACCTGCTCACGGCGCGCGGCGTGACCGTCTGCCTATGTCCGCGCAGCAACGCGCGCATGGCCGTGGGCCGCGCTCCGTGGGAAGCCATGCTCGATGCCGGGACGGGCGTCTGCCTGGCCACCGATGGCTTGACCTCCAATGCCGACCTGGACTTGTGGAACGAATTGCGGTTCTTCCGCGCGGGCCTGGACAGGCCCTTGGGCTTGGCGCAGGCCTTGGCCATGCTCACGTTTATTCCGGCCCGCGCCCTGTGCCTGGCCGGCGCGCATGGGAGCATGGTTCCCGGCGGCAAGGCCGCCTTCAGCATCCTGCCCGAGGACGTGGCGGCATGGCCGGCGGGAAAGATCGCGGCATGACCGGCCTGCCGGAGGAGCGCCTCGGGCGTTGAGGAATGCGTGGCTCAGGACGGCTCGTGAGCCGGATCTCCAGCGCTCCTGGCCTGGGCCAAGGCCAGGCAGCGCAGCTCGCGCAGCCTGCGGCCGGAGTCGGGGCCAAGGTTGCGCTCCTCGGGGGGCAGGCTCACGCTGAGCATGGCTCGCAGATCCTTGCGGGCCATGGCCGCCAGCTTCGCGGCATCGGCCAGGGGGGCGGTTTCGGGCTGATCCGCGGCCACCAGGGCGAACATCTCGTCCAATAGATCGTGGTCGCGCAGGAGGGTCAGGAGATCCACGCGTGTGCCGGGCCTGAGGATGGCGTAGCGCGCGGCGGTCATGTGCATGGCCGAGGCGATGCGCCCGGCCCGGACGTATCTCTCGGGCAGGCCCAAGCGCCGCGCCAACCGCTCGGCCAACGCGGCGCCGCGCTTGTCGTGCTCGTTATGCCTGGGCCAGAGCGAAGGGTTTGTTGCGGCTTTGCCGAGATCGTGGCACAGGCCCATCCAGACACGTAGGGCGGAGCCGGCCAGCACGTCCATGACCCGCTGCACATGGGCCAGCAGGCTGCCGGTATGATAGGGCGCGGGTCCGGCGGGTATCCGGTCGCTGTCCGCAAGCTCCTGGAACCACGGCTTGAGCGCGCCGGCCCGGGCGAGCAGGCCAGGGAAGCGCGAGGGCCGTGGGGCCGCCATGGCCCGGAGTGTCTCCTTGGCCACGCGCTCGCGGGGCAGCCCGGCGTACTCCGGCATCGCGGCGACAGCGCGCATGGCCGCGAGCAGCTCTTCCGAGGCCGAGAATTCCGGCAGCTCGGCCGCGAAACGCGCGGCGCGCAGCACTCGCGCCGGGTCCGCCGCGAGGGAATCCGGGGAGGCGGGCCGCAGCACCCGGTCGTGGAGGTCCTCCAAGGCTCGCGGATGCGCGTACAGGTCGCCCTGCTCGTCCAGGGCCAAGGCGTTGATGGTCAGATCGCGGGCCGCCAGGTCGGCATCAATGTCCGGGCCTCGCGGGAGAGTGTGCTCCCGGCCTTGAATGATGAAGGACGGCTTGGTCCGGCCGACTTCCCGAGCCGTGGGGAAGCGGCGCAGGAGTTCGTCTCGGTCAAGGTCGAGGACAAGAATATCCTCGTCGCCGGGCGGCCTGCCGAGGAGCAGGTCGCGCACCGCTCCGCCCACGAGAAGGGTTTTCATGCCCGACACCTACCAGAATCGGCGGCGGGCCGCCATACCCGCAAAGAAGAGTCGCGAGGCAACCATGCTGGAAAATGGCGTGCACATTCTGGGCATTGGCCTTGAGCCGCAGGCCGCGGCGACCAGCCCCGAATCCCTGGCCGGCGAGCACGCGCTCTGGAAGCTGGACATGGAGGCCCTGGCGCCCTGGACGCCAGGCGAGGCCGGGCAGGGGGGCTTCCCGGCCGAACGCTGGACGAGCGGCCGGGCGGAAGTCGCATGGCCCGTCATCGTCGGCGGCCCGTGCGGATCGGCCATGGACTTGGCTTGGCGGATGGCGGCGGAGTGCCGGCTCCCGAAGTGGGGCTCGGTGCTCGTCGCGAGCCAGCGCAGCGGCAGGGGGCAGATGCGCCGGGAATGGTGCTCCCCGCCGGGAAATCTCTATGCCGCATGGCTTTGGCCGAGCCTCCCCGCGCATTGGGACAGGCTCGCGTCGCTTCTGGCCGGCTATGCCTTGTGCAGGGCCTTGCAGCCATATGCGCCCGGTCTGCGCATCAAATGGCCCAACGATCTCCTATATGGCGATCACAAGGTCGGCGGCGTGCTCGTGGAGGAGCGCGACAGGAGGATCCTGGTCGGTTTCGGCCTGAATCTGATCTCCGCGCCCGGCGCTGATGCCATGCGCGGGGACGCGGCGGCGCCAGCGGGATGCCTGGGCGACATTCATGGTGGTTTTGGCCCGCTACGGCTTTGGCTGCATGTCCTCGGGCCCGCGGTATCCGAGGTGAGCCGGGCGTTGGAGGGCGAGCCGCGAAGCTTTCTGCGCGCCATGGAGGGGCTTCTGGCCTGGAGGGGCTTCCAGGTGCGGGTCAAGGAGCCCGGGGAGCGGGAGCGGGTGGGAATCATCGTCGGCCTGTCGAATGACGGCGGGCTCAGGCTGGCCGATGATGGCGGTGAACAAGTGCTTTACTCGGGCAGTATTCTTCCGTTATCCTGAGCGTTCGCCACAGCTGCTAGTTGCTATGTCTTTTATCTCCCGCCACGCATATCACAGATCGTAAGGAATGATATGGCACCCAAGACGTTCGAGACAATCCTTTCTGAAATCAGGGGCAAGCCGGTTCTCGTGGCCAATCGGGGCATCCCGGCGCGCCGGATCGTGCGCACGCTTCAGGAGCAGTACCAGGCTATTTCCGTTCTGACGGTGACGGACGTGGACAAGACGTCTCCGGCGGCCTCGTCCGCCCGCGAGCTGCTGCTCCTGGGCGAGGACCCTCGCTCGTACCTCGACATCGACCTGATCATCCGCAAAGCCAAACGTCGAGGCGTCGTGGCCATACATCCCGGCTGGGGTTTCGCGGCCGAGGACGATACTTTCCCGCAGAAATGCGACGAGGCGGGCATCATCTTCATCGGCCCTACTTCGGAAGCCATGCACAAGCTGGGCAACAAGGTCGAGGTGCGCAAGCTGGCCCAGGAGATCGGCGTGCCCGTGGTCCCCGGCTCCGAAGGCTCCGTGAGCATCCCGGAAGCGCGGCGCATCGCCAAGGAGATGGGCTACCCCATCATGCTCAAGGCCGAGGGCGGCGGTGGCGGCCGCGGCATCTCGGAGATCTATACCGACGAGCAGCTCGAGAGCGCCTTCAACAAGGCCTCGGCCCTGGCCCTGGCCTCCTTCGGCAATCCGCGGCTCTTTGTGGAGAAGCTGCTCACGAACATCCGGCACATCGAGATCCAAGTCATCGCCGACAAATACGGCAATGTATTCGCCTTTGACGAGCGCGACTGCACGGTTCAGCGCAAGCACCAGAAGCTCATCGAGATCACGCCTTCGCCTTGGCCGGGCATGACCGAGGAGTTGCGCGAGCGGCTCAAGAAGTACGCCACGGAGCTCGTGCGCGCGGTCAACTACCACTCCCTGTGCACCGTGGAGTTCCTGGTCGACGGCCAGGGCCTCCCCTACCTCATCGAGGTCAACACGCGGCTGCAAGTCGAGCACGGCATTACCGAGATGCGCTACGGCATCGACCTCGTGGAGGAGCAGATCGCCGTGGCCTTCGGCGCCAAGCTGCGCTTCAACAAGTCCCACACGAAGCCCAGCGTCAAGGCCATGCAGTGCCGCATCAACTGCGAGGACCCGCGTCATAGCTTCCAGCCCAACGCCGGCGTGATCACCCGCTACGTATCGCCAGGTGGCCAGGGTATTCGCCTGGATTCCTGCGTGTCCGTGGGCTACGACTTCCCGTCGCAGTACGACTCGGCCGCGGCGTTGCTCATCTCCTACGGCCACGAATGGCCCAAGGTCTACAAGATTATGGCGCGTGCCCTGCGCGAGTACATGGTCAGCGGCGTCAAGACGACCATCCCGTTCCACCTCCAGGTCCTGCGGCACCCCAAGTTCCAGCAGGCCGATTACGACACGAAGTTCATCGACCAGACCCCCGAGCTCCTGTGCTACTCCGACGAGGAATCCGAGGAGATCCGCCTGTCGAACCTCGTGGCCGAGATTTCGGCCATGGGCTATAATCCTTACGTGGCGCTGGACAAGTACCGCGGCCGGCACGACAAGCGGCTGGGCCGCTTCAACCCGGTGCTGCCCAAGTTGGACTTCGACGCTTGGAAGTCCCCATATCCTCGCGGAGACGCCAAGGCGCTCCTCGACTACATCCGGGACACCCGCGCCCAGGGCGTGGTGCACTTCACGGACACCACGACGCGCGACATCACGCAGTCGAACAGCGGCAACCGCTTCCGGCTTGCCGAGGACCGCATCGTGGGCCCGTATCTGGACAACTGCGGCTTCTTCTCCCTGGAGAACGGCGGCGGCGCGCACTTCCATGTGGCCATGCTCGCCAACATGACCTATCCGTTCACCGAGGCCGCGGACTGGAACGTCTTTGCGCCCAAGACGCTCAAGCAGATCCTCATCCGCTCGACCAATGTGCTCGGCTACAAGCCCCAGCCGCGCAATCTCATGCGCAAGACCGGCGAGATGATCTGCGAGCACTACGATATCATCCGCTGCTTCGATTTCCTAAACCATGTGGACAACATGCGGCCTTTCGCGGAAGTGGCCATGGCTCACGAGAAGGACGGCCGCGTTTTCGAGCCGGCCATCTCGCTGTCCTGGTCCCCGGCCCGCCAGGGCCTGTTCACGGTGGAGCACTACCTGGGCGTGGCCGACGAGATCGTGGACATGTGCGCCAAGGTCGCGGGGATATCGACCAAGAAGGTCGCCAAGCGCGTCATCCTGGGCCTAAAGGACATGGCCGGCGTCTGCCCGCCGAAGTTCATGCGTGAGCTGGTCACGGCCCTGCGCGCGCGCTACCCCGAGCTCATCCTGCACTACCACCGCCATTTCACCGATGGGCTGTTCGTGCCCGCGGTGGCCGCGGCCTGCGAGGCGGGCGCGCACATCACCGACGTGGCCATCGGCGCCGCGGTGCGCTGGTACGGGCAGGGCGAGGCCCTGTCCACGGCCGCCTATCTGGAGGAGCTGGGCCTCACGAGCACGCTGAACAAGGAGATGATCCGCCAGACGGGTTTCGTGCTCAAGCAGATCATGCCCTTCTACGACCGCTACACGGCCCCTTACTTCCGGGGCATCGACTACGACGTGGTCGAGCACGGCATGCCCGGCGGCGCCACCTCCAGCTCCCAGGAGGGCGCCCTCAAGCAGGGCTACATCCATCTGCTGCCCTACATGCTCAAATTCCTGGCCGGCACGCGCAAGATCGTGCATTATCATGATGTGACCCCTGGATCGCAGATCACCTGGAACACGGCCTTCCTGGCCGTGACCGGAGCCTACAAGCGGGGAGGCGAGCGCGAGGTCCTGCACCTGCTGGAGGTCCTGGAGGAGGTCGCCTCCATGCCCGAGAGCAAGCTGACCAAGGCCATCAAGGAGGACAGGCTGTTCCTCTACCGGGACTCCAACGATGCCTTCCGACAGCTCCTGCTGGGCAAGTACGGCAAGCTCCCCCTGGGCTTCCCGCCCGAGTGGGTCTACCAGAGCGCCTTTGGCCCCGAATACAGGCGGGCGCTGGCGGACCGTACTCAGGAATCGCCCTTGGAGGCGTTGCCGGATCTGGACTTCAAGGCCGAGCACAAGGCCTTGCGCTTGCGTTTGCAGCGCCAGCCCACGGAGGAGGAATTCATCATGTACCTCAACCATCCAGGGGATGCGCTCAAGACCATGGAGTTCCGCTCCAAGTTCGGCGATCCGAACAACCTGCCTCTGGATGTCTGGTTCGAGGGCTTGGAGACCGGCCAGGAGGTGACCTTCGAGGATGCCCGGGGCAAGCCGCATCTCATGCACATCCTGGATATCTCCAATCCCGATGATCGTGGCATGAGCGTGGTGCGCTACGTGCTCGACTCCGAGATCCTGAGCTCCCAGGTCAAGGTCGAGGAGGCCAAGGACAGGGCTCTGGTGGGCGTGGAGATGGCGGATCCCGTCAATATCCACCATGTCGCTTCGCCATGCAACGGCGACTTGTGGGTCATGCATGTGAGTCCTGGCGATTTCGTGAAGGCTGGTGAAGAGCTGTTCAACATCTCGGTCATGAAGCAGGAGAAATCGATCTTCGCGCCCGTGGACGGCATGGTCAAGCGGGTGCTCAAGGATGCAGATTTTCAACAGAACAAAAAGATGGTGCCGGTCAAGGAAGGTGAGCTGCTGGTGGAGCTTGGCCCGGTGCCGCGTTCGTGTCCGAGTTGCAAGGAGCCCCTGTCGCGTGATGAGTACAACTTCTGCCCATACTGCGGGCATGATGTGGATGGGAATGGCGCTTGAGGAATCCTTGACTTGGATCGTCGCCTCGGGCTAGGTACCCTAGGTTGAGACTTTTTCGGTGTGCCTTTGGGATACCCGGACAAGCATGCCACCAGGCGCGAAGTTAAAGAGCCGACGCCGAATGATTGACCACGCTTCATCGGAATAGTGAATCCCGGACGTGCAAGGAGAAGCAAATGGCAAAAGCCGTGACGAAACCCGAAGAGGCTCCAAAAGTTAAGCTGGCTGAGAAGGGCGACGATGCGAAGGCTAAGGGGCACGTCGCCGAGCTCAAGCGGAAGCTGGTGCTCGACGGAGCGGATATCGTCGCGATCGGCGAAGAGGCCGAGATACTTGTGGGCGGCAAGAACTACAACACGGCTATCATCAGTCAGGTGCCTGGAATCAGGGCACCGCAGTTTAGGGCCATTTCCTCTCTTGCCTTCCATAAGGTGCTTGACGAGACAAGGGTCAATGCATCCCTGGTGCGGTCCATCGTCGATAATGAATACACCAACACCGACTGGAGCGACGCCGAGATCAACAAGGATCCGGAGTTTCTCAAGAAGTTCGTGCGTTCCATCGCCCGCAAGGTGAAGGCGGAGACCAGCGCGCAAAAGGGCAACCTCATCCGCCTGCGCACCTTCATCAATAATGTGGTCGAAGGCTTCGCCGTATCCCCAGAGGGCATCGACCAGCTCCGCAAGCGCTCGGTGCTCGTGCAGGTCGCCATCCTCTCGGTGCAACTTCCCGACGATGTCGGGGAGGCCGTGCGCAGCGCCTACCTATCCATCTGCCGTGAGGCCAAGCTCGAAGACCTGCCTGTGGCCGTCCGCTCATCGGCGGCCGGCGAGGACAGCCGCAAGAAGGCCTTCGCCGGCTTGCAGGACACATACCTGAACATCGTGGGCGAGAAGCAGGTGCTCGACGCCTATCTTTGGGACTGCTCCTCGGCCTACAACCTCCGCTCCATGACCTATCGCCGCGAGGCGATCCTCGATGCCGTGAACAAGGCGGAGGATACCGGCGACACCACCATCGCCGAGGAAGCCAAGAAGGAATGGGCCATCGAGAACACCTCGCTCTCGGTGTGCATCATGCGCATGATCAATCCGGTGATCTCGGGCACGGCCTTCTCCGCCGACACGGCCACGGGCTGCCGCGGCACCAGCCGCAACGAGCTCGTGTCCATCGACGCCAGCTACGGCCTGGGCGAAGCGGTGGTGGGTGGCATGGTCACCCCGGACAAATTCTATGTCTTCCAGCGTGATGACGGAGCCGAGGTGGTCATCCGCTCCATGGGCTACAAGGACAAGAAGATCGTCTACAGCGAAAAGGGCGGTACCGAGCTGGTCGAGGTCGAGGATGACGAGGCCTACCGCTGGTCGCTGTCCCTGGCCCAGGCCGAGGAGGTGGCCAAGGGTGTGCGCGCCATCAGCAAGGCCTATGGCGGCATGATCATGGACACTGAGTTCTGCATCGACGGCTCCTCCAGGCTGTGGTTCGTGCAAGCTCGGCCCGAGACCCGCTGGAACGAGGACCTGGAGCATCATCCGTTCACCATCTTCATGCGCCGCCTGGAGGTCGATCCCAAAGCCCTGTCAGGTGCTGAAATCGTCTTGGAAGGCAATGGCGCGTCACGCGGCGCCGGGCAGGGCAAGGTCAAGTTCCTGCGTTCGGCCCTCGAGCTGAACAAGATCAACAAGGGCGACATCCTGGCCGCCGAGCGCACCGACCCGGACATGGTGCCGGGCATGCGCATCGCCTCGGCCATCATGGCCGACGTGGGCGGCGATACGAGCCATGCGGCCATCACTTCGCGCGAGCTTGGAATCCCGGCGATCATCGGCATCCAGCGCCTGGAGGTGCTGCGTTCCCTGGATGGCTCCGATGTCACCGTGGACGGCTCGCGCGGCAAGGTCTACCGCGGCAGGCTACCGCTCGTGGAGGTCGGTGGCGAGATCGACGTCTCCACGCTGCCCGCCACCAAGACCAAGGTCGGCCTCATACTGGCCGATGTGGGTCAGGCCTTGTTCCTGTCGCGCCTGCGCAATGTGCCCGATTTCGAGGTCGGCCTGCTGCGAGCGGAGTTCATGCTTGGCAACATCGGCGTGCATCCGGCGGCCCTGGAGGCCTATGACAACGGCCGGCTGCAGAAGCTCGTGGAGGCCAAGATCAAGGAGCTCGACGCCAAGTTGACCAAGGTCCTGCGCGAGCAACTCGATGCCGGCATCATCTCCTTCAACCTCAAGTTGCGCAATTACGTGGGGCTCATCACCGGGTTGGACAAGGAGGTGGAGGCCCTGACCAACAAGGAGGGCGCCCGCGGCACCGACGAGGTTCTGGCCATCCATCGCCGTCTGCGCGAGTTGGACAAGAAGCTCGACCATCACGTGGAACTGGCCACCGATCGTTTCGACATTCTCAAGACCTCGGTGGACCTAGCGGCGCATATCGCCGTGGTCATGGGCTGGACCGAAGCGTTCGAGGTCATGCCCAAGGACCCGGATGCCATCAAGCTGCGTCAGGATATCGAGCACAAGATCCAGAAGATCAGGGAGCGCATCAAGGACGATCCCATGGTGACCTCCACCCTGGCCGAGATCGCCGAGATGCGCCGCGATGTGGCTGTGAAGATCGGCCTGGCCTCCGAAATGGAAAGCGTGCGCACCTTGCCGGAGCGCATCCGCGGGCTGCTTGTCTCTCGGGGCTTCCGCTCGGGTCGCGAGTACTATGTCCAGACGCTTTCCCAGAGCTTGGCCCTGTTCGCCATGGCTTTCTACGGGAAAGAGATCATCTACCGCACCACCGACTTCAAGTCGAACGAGTATCGCAACCTCATGGGCGGCATGCTTTTCGAGGCCCACGAGGACAACCCCATGCTCGGCTACCGGGGCGTGTCCCGCAACATCCACGACTGGGAGCTCGAGTCCTTCAAGCTCGCCCGCGGCATCTTCGGCGGCCGCAACCTGCACATCATGCTGCCTTTCGTGCGCACCTTGGAAGAGGCGCGCAGCATGAAGCGCTACCTTGAGCAGGTGCACAAGCTCCGGTCAGGCGTGGACGGGCTCAAGATCATCCTCATGTCCGAGATCCCGAACAATGCCCTCCTGGCCAAGCAGTTCCTGGAGGAGTTCGATGGCTTCTCCATCGGCTCCAACGACATGACCCAGATGGTCCTCGGCACGGACCGCGACAACTCCCGGCTGCGCCACATTTACGACGAGGAGGATCCGGGCGTCATCTGGGCCATCCTCGTGACCATCTTCGCCGGCCAGAAGGCGGGCAAGAAGGTGGGCTTCTGTGGCCAGGGCGTCTCCAACAGCGAAATTCTGCGCGGCCTGGTGTGCATAGCCGGCATTGTCAGCGCCTCGGTCGTGCCTGACACCTATCACAAGACCAAGCTGGAGATGTCCAAGATCGAGTGCGACAGCATCCCGGTCGGGAAGCTCGGCGAGTGGCTGTCCGCCAAGCATCTGGAGCGCCTCAAGGGCACGCTCATCCAGAAGAACTACGAGCATATCCTCAAGAAATACAAGAACGCGGCCGATCTCAACGATTGGTACGAAGGCGAGCTGGCGCGGCTCAACGAGCAGTTGCGCGAGAATCTGGACACGCCCAAGGAGCCCTTCTATCGTCAGGAGATGGAGAGCTTCCGGGAGACCTTCCACAAGCTGGTCATCTACGCCAGTTGGAACTGGCAGGAGACGGTCCTGGATGCCTTGCACCACGCCGGCTTCAAGGATTTCGAAGAGCAGGCCAAGGCCTTGGAGGCCCAGCGCGCCAAGAACTGGTAAGCGCCCGCTCCATCCGTTTCGAGGCGGCTTCCTTTGGGAAGCCGCCTTTTTTCATGCCGCCCCGGCAGGTCTCTTGACCTGCCGGCGGCTTTACAGCGCGGCGTATCCGGCTCAGACAATCCCAACAGCGGAGGTTCGAGCCATGCAGAGGAATGCAGTCAGATTGAAGCGGGCGGTCACCCATGAGTTGGACGCGCTCTTTTCATAAGAGCAGCTTGACTTTGAGACGCTACAGCACTTTGCAAATGAATCGAGAGAGGGCGCCGCCCTCTCTCGAACTCTCTCCCGCCAGGGGGATAATCCCCCTGGCCCCCTCGGGCTATTGCAGCGAGGGACGGTTTGTTTTCTCAACTCAATCGCAAATTGCTATAGCTCCGGCGTTGACGGCGCAAGTGAATTGCGCCTACGCCTACGCGGCGGCAAGCCATGCCGACGCATGGCTTGCAGAGCATTTTCAAAAGCAAAATGCTCTATATCACATTGCTACATCTTACCCAGAAACTTGCCGGCCACGTTGTTCTCGATCCAGTTTTTGTCCCACCATTCAATGGGGTTGATGGAGATGCCGGCCAAGGTCATTTCGTAATGGAGGTGATCGCCTCCGGCCATGCCGGTCATGCCTGATTGGCCGACGATTTGTCCCTTGCTCACCTGGTCGCCCTTGTTCACGACAATGTTGCTCAGGTGGGCATAGATGGACTGCAACCCCAGGCCGTGATCGACGATGACACAATTCCCGTAGATGCCAAGATAACCGGTGTAGACGACCACCCCATTGTTGGCCGAGGGCACGTCGGCATGCCGCACCGATGCCAGGTCGATGCCGAGGTGACGCTGCTCGTCGATCTTCTTGCCTTGATACATGTAGCTGCGCAGATCCGCGAAGCCGGCCATGGTCGCCGCGTTGGGCATGCGCAGGAATTCGCCGGCCCACAGGGCCGTCGAAGCTGTTTGCGCGCCGATCGTGCGCAGCTCGGCTAGGTTCTGCTTGCGCAGCTCGGAATTGATCTTGAGGAAAAGGGAGACGTTATCCTCCTCTTCAGGGAAGAAGCGCTGGAATTCCGGCATCTTCATCTGCAGGAAACCGTCGGATATGGCGATGTTGTCCTGCCGATAGCGCCGCGCGTTGGAGTAGAACGGAAAGCTCCGCCTGGCGGGGTTGCCGGCGATATCGACGGCCTCGATGATTGGCGTGAACTCGTCCTTCTCCAGGTAGTATGGGAAGGCTAGCAAGCAGAACCAGCGGCCGTCGGGTTGCAGGTGGGCGGGAAAAAGGACGTCCTTGACCAGCACTCCCGTACGCGAAACATCCTCGCTGAGGCGATAGACGATGGCCGTGACGCCACCCTGATTGATGTTGTGCGCTAGGCTTTGGACCATGATGCGTGGCGGCTCGGAATCCATCACATATTCATGGGAAAAGGCGTTCATGCCGCCTTTGCCGAGATTGCTGAAGGAGGCATCGCGGACCGTGACCTCAAGGCTGAAAGGTCCGTCCTGGATGCTCCGCGCCGGGATGGAAAACTGCTTCTCGATTTGACCTGGCGCGCCGTCATATTGCTCCGAGAAGAGCCTGACCACATTCTGGCCCTGACGAATGAGCGCCTCGGCGCTCTTCATGCCTGAACCAGGATCCGACATGTTGACGACGAATGTGGTCGTCGCTCCCACGGGTCCCTGCCCGGGCGTGATGATGACCTCTGGGGGCGTGCTGTCGTGGAACAGAAGAAAGCCGCCGGCTGCGACAGCCAGGACAGCCAGGATGATCATGGGCAAGACAAATGAAATCTTCCTGATTTCAGAGCTCATAATTCCTCGGATCGAATTGCTTGTATGACAAGACGTGAGAGATCTTGGACCGCCGAGCGCATTGTATGTCAATGTCCGGCGCTTGCCAACCGGGTGCGTGTGGATTTTAGGCAAGCAAGCTGCTTGGCGAGCCCAGGCATCTTCGCTGTTTATGGTTGCCCCAGTGGCTGAAAAAAATTGGTGCGCATGGAGCCGCAAGACGCTGGGGGCGCGGGAGTGTTGGTGCCGAATCGCAAGTAAGCTTTGCGGCCGAAATAACCTCTTGTCCGCGCTGTAAATAAAAATATTATAATTCAAATGGTTACATTTTAAAATACTTATAGAGATTTTCTATAGAAAATACATTTTGTTGACAAGCTCATGCACCAGGGATTATTTGGCAAAGCCAAAGAAATCACGTTTCAGTAGTGGCCCAGGTCCGGGCAGGTTTTTCATTACTCATCGAAGGAGAGCGGGATGAGCTTAGACAGACGCGATTTCCTCAAGCTGTGCACTGGCACGGTCGCGGGCCTTGGAGTTTCCCAGATGGTCCACCCGGCCATCGTCCGGGCGCTGGAAAAGGCGACCTCTGGCAAGGCCCCGGTTTTCTGGCTCCAAGGATCCGGATGCACCGGCTGCTCGGTCGCCATCCTGAACTCGGTGCATCCCACCATTGCCGACGTGCTGCTCAAGGTCATCAGCATGGAGTTCCACCCGACCATCATGGGTGCCGAGGGCGAGCAGGCCATGGAGCACATGTACGAAGTGGCCAAGGCCAAGAAGGGTCAGTACTTCGTCGTGCTCGAGGGCGCCGTGCCCACCGTGGACGAGCGCTACTGCATCATTGGCGAGATGGGACACAAGGAAATTTCCATCAACCAAGCCCTGGTCGAGCTGGGCAAGGACGCCGCCGCGTGCATCGCCGTGGGCACCTGTGGCTCCTATGGCGGCATCCCGGCCGCCAAGGGCAACCTGACCGGTTGCGTGGGCCTGCGTGACTTCTACGCCACCAAGGGCATCACCACCCCAGTGGTGAACATCCCCGGCTGCCCGCCGCATCCCGACTGGATGGTCGGCTCCCTGGCTTTCGCCCTGGAGCACGGCGTCGAGGCGACCGCCAAGATCCTGGATGCCGACGGCCGTCCCTCGGTCTTTTTTGGCGAGAACATCCATGACAACTGCCCCTACCTCGAGCACTTCGAGAACGACAATTTCGCCGCGACCTTCACCAAGGCCGGCTGCAAGTACAATCTGGGCTGCAAGGGTCCAGCCGCCTCTTCCGACTGCTTCAAGCGCAAGTGGAACTCGGGCGTGAACTGGTGCGTCGAGAACTCCGTATGCCTCGGCTGCGTCGAGCCGGGCTGGCCCGACAACTTCTCGCCGTTCTACGAGTCCATGTAGTAGACCCAACGCAGCCAACATATTGGAGGAAATATGTCCGAGAATATGAAAATAGCCATCGACCCGGTGACCCGCATCGAAGGCCACCTCAAGGCCGAGGTGAAGGTCGAAAACGGCGTCGTCACCGATGCCTGGATGAGCGGCGGCATGTTCCGCGGCTTCGAGAACATCCTCATCGGCCGCGACCCCCGCGACGCGACCCAGATCGTGCAGCGCATCTGCGGTGTCTGCCCCACGTCGCACTCCACGGCCTCCTGCCTGGCCTTGGACGAGGCCTTCGGCGTCAAGCTGACCACCAACGGCCGTGTGACCCGCAACCTCATCTTCGGCGCCAACTACCTGCAGTCGCACATCCTGCACTTCTACCACCTGGCCGCCCTGGACTATGTGGCCGGCCCCGAGGTGGCTCCCTTTGTCCCGCGCTATGAGAAGCCCGATCTGCGGCTGACCCCCGAGCTGAACAAGGTCGCCGTGGACCAGTACCTTGAGGCCCTCAACGTGCGCCTCGTGGCGCATGAGATGGTCGCGCTGTTCGGCGGCAAGATGCCGCACGTCTCCGGTCAGGTCGTGGGCGGCGCCACGGAGATTCCGAGCCAGGCCAAGCTCGACGAGTACGCCAAGCGCTTCAAGGCCGTGCGCAAGTTCATCGAGGAGACCTACGTCCCGACGGTCTATGTCGTGGGCAAGGCCTACGCCGACCTGCTCAAGGTGGGCACGGGCTACAAGAACGTCATCAGCTTCGGCGTCTTCCCCATGGACGACAGTGGGAAGAGCTTCCTCCATAAGCGCGGTGCCTACATCAACGGCAAGGATGTCGCGATCGATCCCGCCAAGATCAAGGAATACGTCAAGTACTCCTGGTTCGACGATTCCTGCACCAACCTCCATCCGAGCAAGGGCAAAACCCTGCCCAAGCTGGACAAGAAGGGCGCCTACAGCTTCGTCAAGGCGCCTCGCTACGACGGCCAACCCGTGGAGGTCGGCCCGCTTGCCCGCATGTGGGTTTCGAACCCCGAGTTCAGCCCCATGGGCAAGAAGCAGATGAAGGAGCTCTTCGGCCTCGACGTCAAGCGTTTCCGTGATCTTGGCGACTTGGCCTTCTCCATCATGGGGCGGCACGTGGCTCGCGCCGAGGAGACCTATCTCGTGGCCGTGGCCATCGAGGGCTGGCTCAAGGAAGTCAAGCCGGGCAAGGAGACCTTCGTGGCCGCCTCCATCCCGGACAGCGCCGAGGGCATGGGCTTGACCGAGGCTCCGCGCGGCTCCCTGCTGCACTACATCAACATCAAGGACAAGAAGATCGCCAACTACCAGATCGTCTCCGCGACGCTCTGGAACACCAACCCGCGTGACGACATGGGCCAGCGCGGCCCTGTCGAGCAGGCGCTCATCGGCACGCCGGTGCCCGATCCCAAGAGCCCGGTCAACGTGGGGCGCGTGATACGCGCTTACGACCCGTGACTGGGCTGCGCCGTGCACGTGCTGCACGCTGAGACCGGCGAGAAGACCATCGTCACCGTCGAGTAGCTCCGGGCGTTTCGCCCGTATCACGAAGCCGGGCCGCAAGGTCCGGCTTCTTTTTTGCCTCGACCGGAGGTAAAGCAATCCATCGCGCAGGGCTTTGTGACATCAACAGCGGCCGCAAGGGGGCGACATGAATTCCCAGAAATATCTCCTGGTGCTCGGGGTCGGCAACATCCTTCTCTCGGATGAGGGCATCGGCGTGCATGCCGTCAACGACCTGAGCAAGGAGGCCTGGCCGGTCGGAGTCGATTTCCTGGACGGCGGGACCTGCACTCAGGACATGTACTATCTATTCCACGGCTATGAGCACCTGCTCGTGCTCGATGTGGTGCATGGGGGCAAGGAGCCGGGCACGCTCTTTCTTCTTGACGAGCAGGATCTCATACAAAACGAGAAACAACGTCTGTCGCTGCACGACATCGATCTTCTGGATTCGCTGAAGATGGCCGACCTGACCGGCAAGCGTCCCGTGCTGCGCATCGTGGGCGTCCAGCCCAAGGACATCACCACCTGGTCCATGGAGATGACCGAGCCGCTCAAGGCGACTTTTCCCAAATTCAAAGAGCTTGCGCGACGTGAGATTTCGAGAATACTCGCGTTGAAAAAATGACTGCCGATGGTGCAGCGCAGTGGGCAGGGCGGGTCTTCGTAAGAGGGCCCGCCCTTTTGTTTGAGGATCTGGTGTCCCCTTTCTATTTCTTTGATCGTATGGATGTGGGCCTGAAGCATTGAATCAGACTAGAGAACAGCGCAATAATTGCTCCTTCAATCATCAGCGCCACGCGCTAGGGCATTTTGCTTTTGAAAATGCTCTGCAAGCCATGCGTCGGCATGGCTTGCTGTCGCATAGGCGTAGGCGCAATTAACTTGCGCCGTCAACGCCAGGGCGCGCGTCTCAAAGTCAAGCTGTAAATGGAAGCCCAGAGTGCGCTCAATTGCTTGTGGTGCTATGGGAATATAATATGTTGCTGGAACATGGTTAGACGAATCTCGATTATTCTGAAGTGGTATTGACGCAATTCCTAAAAAGTGCTCAAGAATATTGCAAGTATCTTAAGAGGGGTGTCCTTTGGGCAGCAGGGCTAGGCGGCGCGGAATGATGGACCCCAAAAAGGGGTGACCGGAAGCAGCCGGTGGCCGGAAGCGGGGGGCCGCATCCGGCGGAAGACCATCGGTCATCTTCTGGTTGTCCTACAAGCTGGAGGTGTACCATGCGAGATCCATTTGCACATGGAAAGCTCAGAGCCCTGGAGCGGCAAGCCGGAGGAGGCATCAGCCGCCGCGACTTCATCAAATTCTGTGCCGTTGTGTCAGCAGCCATGGGCTCCGGAGCGATCATGAGTCCCGAAGCCGTGGCCCAGGCCCTGACCTCGAAGAAGAAACCGACCGTGGTCTATGTGCAGAACTCCGAGTGCACCGGCTGCGTCGAAGCCATTCTTCGGCATGTGGAGCCGTACATCGATGAGCTTGTCCTAGACATCCTCAATATCTCCTACATCGAGACACTCCAGGCCGCTGCCGGCGAGCGGGCCGAGGAGGCTCTGGAGGAGGCCATCAAGCATGGCGACTACATCTGCGTGGTCGAGGGCGCCATTCCCATGGCCGACAAAGGCATTTACGGCAAGATCGCCGGCACTACCATGTACGACCTGACTAGGACTGCGGTGACCAAGGCCAAGGCCGTCATCGGCATCGGCAACTGCGCCTCGTTCGGAAACATCCCTGCCGCCAAGCCCAATCCGACCGGTTGCGTCGGGGTGAATGAAGCCTATGGCTCCCTGGGCGTCAAAGCCATCAACATCGCCGGCTGCCCGCCCAATCCCATCAACTTCGTGGGTACGGTGGTCCATCTCCTGGAGAAGGGCATGCCCGAGTTGGACGAGCAGAGCCGGCCGCTCATGTTTTTCGGCAAGACGGTGCACGAACAGTGTCAGCGGCTCAAGTTCTTCGAGGAGGACAAGTTCGCGCCTTCCTTCGATTCCGAAGAGGCCCGCAAGGGCTACTGCCTGTATATGCTCGGCTGCAAGGGCCCATACACCTATAACAATTGCCCCACGGCCAAGTTCAACCAGGTCAACTGGCCCGTGCAGGCTGGCCATCCCTGCATCGGATGCAGCGAGCCCGCCTTCTGGGACGAGCTCAGCCCGTTCTATGAGCCCATCTAGGCCGAGCCGACAATGGGCGCAGAACGCGAACACCGTCTTTCCCAAGGAGGAGAGCCA
Organism: Pseudomonadota bacterium; assembly: GCA_023433925.1. GTDB lineage: Bacteria > Desulfobacterota > Desulfovibrionia > Desulfovibrionales > Desulfovibrionaceae > Desulfocurvibacter. The sequence continues at coordinate 51,405 of JAEYTO010000071.1, forward strand.
ATGTCCGGTTCCAAAGTCAAGGCAGCCCCTGCGGCGGTAGTCAAGACTCCGCAGAGCGACTATAGCGGCAAGGTGGTCGTCGATCCCGTGACGCGCATCGAAGGCCATCTGCGCATCGAATGCGAGGTGGAGAACGGCAAGGTCAAGAACGCTTGGTCGAGCGGGCAGCTCTTCCGCGGCCTGGAGATCATCCTCAAGGGCCGCGACCCGCGTGACGCGCAGCATTTCACCCAGCGCGCCTGCGGCGTGTGCACCTTCGTGCACGCCCTGGCCTCCACGCGCTGCGTGGATGACGCGGTCAAGGTGGACATCCCGCACAACGCGACCATCATTCGCAACCTCGTGCTGGGCTCCCAGTTCCTCCATGATCATGTCGTGCATTTCTATCAGCTGCACGCCTTGGATTGGGTGGATGTAACGAGCGCGCTCAAGGCCGATCCGAGCAAGGCGGCCAAGATCGCCAACGACATCTCGCCCCGCAAGACCAAGGCCGAGGATCTGGCGGCCGTGCAGAAGAAGCTCCAGGCCTTCGTGGACAGCGGCCAGCTCGGCATATTCACAAACGCCTATTTCCTGGGCGGGCATGACGCATACTACCTGCCGCCCGAGGTCAATCTCATCGCCACGGCCCACTACCTGGAGGCCTTACGCTTGCAGGTCAAGGCCGCGCGGGCCATGGCCGTGTTCGGGGCCAAGAACCCGCACCCGCAGTTCACCATCGTGGGCGGCGTGACCTGCTACGACAGCCTCAGACCGGAGAACATCCAGACTTTCCTCGACCTTTATCGCGAAACCAAGCAGTTCATCGACCAGGTCTACATCCCGGATCTGCTGGCAGTGGCCGGCTTCTACAAGGATTGGGCCGGCATCGGCGGCACGACGAACTTCCTGGCCTTCGGCGAGTTCCCCCAACCCGGCAAGGAGTCGGACCTGAGTAGCCGCTACCTGCCTCCGGGCGCCATCTTCAAGCGTGATCTCGGCCAAGTGCGGGAATTCCAGCCTGATGAGCTTTTGGAGCACGTGAGCCATAGCTGGTATGCGGGCGATGAGGCCCTGCATCCCTATAAGGGCAAGACCGAGCCCAAGTACACGAGCCTGGAGGACAAGCAGCGCTACTCCTGGATGAAGGCTCCGCGCTACATGGGCGAGCCCATGGAGGTCGGACCGCTGGCCCAGATGCTCGTGGCTTACGGCAAGGGTCAGCCAGCGGTGAAGAAGACCGTGGACATGGTCCTGGAACGCCTGGGCGCCGGTCCCGAGGCCCTGTTCTCTACCCTGGGTCGCACGGCGGCGCGCGGCATCGAGACCGCGGTCATCGCAGCCGAGATGGAGGACTGGGTCAACCTGCTCCAGGAGAACGTGAAGAAGGGCGACACCAGGATAGCCAAGGACTGGAAGATGCCCAAGAGCACCCAGGGCGTGGGTTACGTGAACGCCCCTCGCGGCGCCCTGAGCCATTGGATCGTCATTGAGGACGGCAAGATCAGGAACTTCCAGCTCGTGGTGCCTTCCACCTGGAACCTGGGCCCGCGTTGCGCCGGCAACAAGCCGAGCCCGGTCGAGGAGGCGCTCGTGGGCACGCCCGTGGCCGATTCCAAGCGGCCAGTGGAGCTCCTGCGCACCGTGCACTCCTACGATCCGTGCATCGCCTGCGGCGTGCATGTCATCGATTCCAGGACCAACGAAGTGCACAAATTCAAAATTCTGTAGGCTTAGGCCAGGAATCGGACAGGGACCGGGCTGGAAGGCCGGGTCCCTGCTCCTTCATTCATCCCTTACGGTATGATACAGGAACGCATGGCTGGAAACGTCAAGAGCATCCTCGTCCTGGGCGTGGGCAACATCCTGTTCACCGACGAAGGCGTAGGCGTGCGTGCCGTGGAGCAGTTGCAGGAGGAGTACGTCTTCCCGCCGAACGTGACGCTCCTGGATGGCGGAACCCTGGGCACCAGGCTCATGGACCCGATCATGGCCAGCCAGCATCTCATCGTCGTGGATGCGGTGCTCGGCGGTGGCGAGCCCGGCAGCATCTATCGGCTGACGGGCGACGACCTGCGCAAGAGCCTGGCCTTCAAGAACTCCCTGCACCAGACCGACCTGGTGGACACGCTCATCTATTGCGGCATGTTGGGCAACCGGCCCGAGGCGGTGGTTGTCGGCATCGAGCCGCATGATTATCAGACCATGTCGGTGGAGCTCTCGAGTGTCATCCGAGCCAGGTTGCCCATGCTCATGCAATCCGTGCTGGGCGAGATTGCCAAGGCCGGCGGGAGCTTCGCCTCCAAACCCAAGGAGTAGAAATCGGCATGTGTCTGGCGATACCAGCGCGAATCGAGGAAATAGAGGGGGATTTCGCCAAGTGCCGGATAGGCGAAGGCGAGACCTTTATCAAGGCCTCGCTGGCTCTGCTGTCCGAAGAAGCCGGGATCGGGGACTACCTGATCGTGCATGCGGGCTTCGCCCTGCGCAGGCTCGATACCGGCGAGGCCGAGGAGACCTTGCGCATCCTGCGCGATCTTGCCGCGGTCATGGGCCACACTGGCCACGATGGCCAGCCGGGCCAGTAGCGCCGGCTTGGCCCAGGGAGCAGGCGGTCGGGTTGGCAGCCTGTTGCAAAACAGGCTGCGCGGGCCAGGATGGCCCGCCGGATGCGCGGCATCCGTGAGCAATGCTTGAGCTTTGCTCAAGCATTGCGAGTCGAAAGCCCGGACCGGACTTGTTCAACTGTCTGTTAGGCCGACTTGTCCAGGGCGTCCATCAGCTCGATGGTCAGCTTGAGGAAGTCCGCCTCGGTCAGGATGCCCACGAGCTTGCCACCCTCGACCACGGGCAGGCAGCCGAACTTGTGCGTGAGCAGGATGTCCGCCGCCTTGCGCACCGAGGAGGTCGGTGAGACGACCTTCACGTCGGTGATCATGATGCTTACCAGGGGGATGCCGGCATCGATCTCCTCCTGGGTCACGGCGTCCACGTCGGCGAAGCGGGAGAAGGTAGCCGCTAGGATGTCCCGTTGCGTGACCAGTCCTTCCAGCATGCCATCCTCGGAGACGATGGGAATATGGCGGATGCGCCGGAGCATCATGAGCTCCTTGGCCTTGAGCGTGGAGTCCATCGAGCGAAGCGTGTTCACGCTCCTTGTCATCAGGTCGGCAACCTGCATCGGGCAACCTCCGTATAGTCATATGGATTGTTCAGCATATAGGGGATGTTGTCAATCCCATGCCCTCCAGGCATAATGTTGACTTAGGGGCGAAAACCTGTTCATTCGCCGCTGGCGGAACAGGCTACGGCGTTCCCGGCCTTGGGGCCGGCGTCATGATTAAGACGAGCACCCGAGAGGCGAACCACGCGTGAAGATCGATCCGAAATACCGCCGAGAGCGCATGGTCCGGGAGCAGCTCGAGGCCAGGGGCATCCGGGACCAGGACGTGCTGCGCGCCATGCGCACCGTGCCCAGGCACCTGTTCGTGCAGGAAGCTCTAGCCTCGCAGGCCTACGACGACCGCCCGCAACCCATCGGCCAAGGTCAGACCATCTCCCAGCCGTACATTGTCGCTCTCATGACCGAGCTCCTCCAGGTCAAGCCCGGCATGAAGGTGCTGGAGATCGGCACCGGCTCGGGCTACCAGGCGGCCGTGCTGGCCGAGATGGGCGTCGAGGTCTACACCATCGAGCGGGTGCGCGAGCTGCACCTCGCGGCCCGGAAGCTTCTGTTCGAGCTCAAGTACTTTCGGATCAAGCTGAAGCTGGACGATGGCACCTTGGGCTGGCCCGAGGAGGCGCCCTTCGACCGCATCCTGGTCACGGCGGGAGGCCCGGAGATTCCCAAGCCGCTCGTGGACCAGCTTGCCGACCCTGGCCGCTTGCTCATGCCCGTGGGCGAACGTCGCCGCAATCAGGAGCTGGTCCTGCTCATCAAGGAGAATGGCGCCCTGCGCGAGGAACGTAAGGGCGGAGTCCTGTTCGTGGATCTCGTGGGGCAGCATGCATGGTGATCTTTGAGCAATCTCGGGCCCAGGGACGAAAGGGTGGAGGCGGGGACCGCGCGCCGAGGGCCTCTACGTAGCGGCGCATTGCCACGTCAGCGCGAGTGCGCTATGGATTTCCCTGTGCGGAACCCTGCCGAATCGATTGTTTCTTGTCGAGAGCGAGGAGACTGTATGGGCCAGTGCAACGGCTGCTCTCCAGACAGCGGGGAGAGAGCGCCCGCTCCCAAGCGCGCCCTCCAAGATCAGCTCATCCGCAGCGCCTTGGAGAAGATCCGCTACAAGCTCTTCATCATGAGCGGCAAGGGCGGCGTGGGCAAAAGCTCCATTTCCGTGAATATCGCCGCGGCGCTGGCCGCCAAGGGCTACAAGGTCGGGCTCCTCGACGTGGATATCCAGGGGCCGAGCGTGCCGAACCTCCTGGGGCTCAAGGGCCAACTCGTGGTCGAGCAGGACTCCAGGATAAAACCCAAGCGGTACAACGACAACCTGCACGTCGTCTCCATGGAGTCGCTCCTGCTCGATCCGGATCAGGCCGTGCTCTGGCGCGGGCCCATGAAGACCTCGGCCATCAGGCGGTTCATCTCGGAGGTGGAGTGGGGCAGCCTGGATTTCCTGGTGGTTGACTCGCCGCCAGGCACGGGCGAAGAGCACATGACCATCCTGAAGATCATCCCCGACGCGCTGTGCGTCATTGTGACCACTCCTCAGGAGGTATCCCTGGCCGACGTGCGCAAGGCCATCAACTTCCTGCAATACGCCCAAGCCAATATCCTGGGGGTCGTGGAGAATATGAGCGGGCTCGTCTGCCCGCATTGCAGCGAAGTGATCGACCTGTTCAAGAAGGGCGGGGGGAAGGATCTGGCCGGGCGCTACGGGCTGCCCTTCCTTGGCGCCGTCCCGCTGGATCCGGCCACGGTTCTCGCCGGCGATCTCGGCAAGCCCGTGGTCCTGCTCAGGGAAGACACTCCCGCCAAGCAAGCCTTGCTGGAGCTTGGCGACCGCATCGCTCACGAAGCGGAAAAAAGCCTTGAGGCCGCGGCCACGCCGCCGTCCATTTGAACCAATACCATGAGCCGGGAAGGCCTGTATTCCCGGCCGCGATCAAGAGCCATGTTCAATCTGCCAAATTCGTTGACACTTGCCCGCATCGCGACCATTCCCGTCATCGTCATTCTGCTCCATTATCCTTCCAAGCTCGCGTGCCTTCTGGCCATGATCGTGTTCATCCTGGCCTCGCTGACCGACCTGATAGACGGGCTCCTGGCGAGGCGCTTGAACATCGTGACCACGGTCGGCAAATTCCTCGACCCGCTTGCAGACAAGCTGCTCATTGGCGCAACCCTCATCATGCTCGTTGACCTCGGCTGGGTCGAGGCATGGATCACGATCGTCATCATCAGCAGGGAGCTGATCGTCACGGGGTTGCGCGCTATCGCCGCGGACCATGGAATGATCATTGCAGCGGACAGTTTGGGGAAGCTGAAGACGATCCTGCAGATCATCGCCCTCTGTCCGCTCATGCTGCACTACAGCTGGTTCGGCATCGATCCGCGCCCCGCAGGGATGGTCTGCCTGTATGCCGCATTGGTGCTGACGGTTTTTTCCGGCGGGAAATACCTTTACAGCTTCTCGCAGAACTGGATTGGCAAAGAGGCTGCCTGATCGGTTGATTCAGAGCGCATGAACGGGAGAGGCGCCATGACCAACGGTGGCAAGGCTCAGAATCTCATGTACAGGATCAGCAACTGCCTGCAGACCATCCTTGATCTGGAGCCGGATCTCAGAAGGCTTGAGCTGGGCCATGTCCTGCTCAAGGAATTCGGCATCCTCAAGGCTTTTCTGCTCAAGATCGACAAGTTCGACTTGGAGGAGACCGATGTGCGGCGCATCGAGAACGCCACGGCGAGCTTTCTCGAAGAGCTGCGCGCGCCCTTGGAGGAGCAGGATAGGGAACGCTCCCATTCCAGGCTCATCCAGTAACTGAGCCCCGGGGCGAAGATGATTCGTAAGTTGCTCATAGGCATTCTCGTGCTCGTCAACGGCATCCTGTTATACAGCGTCGTCTTCAGCGACAGGGGCGTGCTGTCCCTGCGCAGGATGCAGGCCGAACGCGAGGAGCTTGCCGCCAGAGTGGGGGAATTCAAGGAGCGCAGCCAGAAGCTGAGCCAAGAGATCCTGTGGCTCGAAAAAGGCGGCGCCTATACGGAGCGGATCATCAGGGACAAGACGAACTTCCTCAAGGATAACGAGATCGTCTATATCATTGAGGCCGACGGCCGGAGCGCGCCGGTCCGCGGAGGCGAAGGCCGAGGAGCTGGTGACCAATGACCGAGAAGATTGAATTCTATCGAGAGCTTCTGCACATCGACCCGACTTCCAAGGTCTTCTATCCCTTGGCCGTGTTGCTCTTCGAGGCGCGCCACCTGGAGGAGGCGATCAAGATCCTGCGCCAGGGGCTGGCCGCGCACGGGGACCACATGGAGGCTCGCCTGTTGCTGGTGGAGGCCTTGGACCTGGTCGATAATCCGGCCGAAGCCATGCTCGAAGCCGATGCCGCCATCCGCGTCCTCTCCAGATCGCCCGCCTTCTGGCGCCTGTGGACCTTCAAGGTGGCCAAGGAGTCCAAGGATCTTGCCCTGGCGCTGAATTTTCTGGCCACGTACTTCCAGGGCCAGACCGTATCCTGGGCCGAACTCATACAATCCGCCTTCGAATTCCTTGCCCAGGGCCAGCGCCCTCCATATGGCGAGGAAGTGCTGCCTTTCCTGGGGCCCGAGCAGGTCGTCATGCCGACACGCCCGGAAGGTGAAGCGGAGCCGCAGCCGCGTGCGCCGGAGAGGGCCGGAGCGGCTCGTCCCGTAGTGGAGCGGCAGGCTGGAGAAGCGGCCGCCGATGAGCCGCGCAAGTCAACGGAACGCAGGCCCGGGGGCTCGCTGCGCACCCGGACCATGGCCGACCTGCTGGCTGCCCAGGGAGATTACGAGAGCGCGGCGGAGATCTACGAGGAGCTTCTCCAGGAATCGGGTGACGAGCGTCAGCGGCAGTCGCTCATCGAAGCCCTCGGCAAGGTGCGCGCCGAGTCCGCGCAGAAGAAGGGCCAGCCGTTCTTTGGCGGGGGACGGCATCCGGATGCCCAGGTTCAGGCTGGACGGCCCAGCGTTCCGCAACCCACGGGCGAGCGGGCGCTTGAAAAGGAGAAGCTCATCATCATGCTCGAGAAGCTGGCTCAACGCTTGGAAGACCGCACGCAGCCCTGATTTTGACCTGGTTGTATCCAAGTCGCTTTTCCGTTGCCGCGCAGGCTCAAGGACAGCCCGCCATTGCGTGGCAGACAAAAACATGACATATCCCGGTCTCGTTTTGCTTACCGTTTCCCAGCCGGCTGTCCGGCGGGGGCGATACCTTTTGGAAATACCAATGACGCGCGCACGCCTCGCCATCGCCGCCAGCCTGACGATTCTCGCCCTCATGCTCTCGGGGTGCGGCTGGTGGTATTCCCTCACGGACAAGGCAGCCTCGGCGACCGATCCGGAGCTGGATTACAAGGACTATGCGCCCGCGGGTGACAAATGGCGCCTTGCCAAGCTCTTCACGCCCGTCGATCAGCGCATCCAGCTCGTGGCGCGCGAGCTTTCATCCATCGAGACATTCCCGAATCCCGAATGGTACGAAAGGCTCATGGACCGCAACCCGTGGCTCACGAGCGTGGCGGCCGTGGATGCCAATGGCCGCCTGCTGGGCCGGTTGCCCGAGGAAGCCATGAAGCCCCTGGATACCGAGCAGTTCCTCGAATTCAAGTCCTCCTGGGAGCAGGCGGAGTTCAAGTCGTTCTTTTTCCAGACCGAGCTGGGCCCCGAGATCTGTCTTGTGCAGCCCATGTTCCTGCGCAACAACTGGATCGGCCTGATCATCGCCCAGTTCGACCCGCGCAGCCTTCGCCAATTCAGCTCAGAGTCCGACGAGCTGGCCGTGCTTCATCAGGGTCTCCTGCTTTGGCCATCCACGGACGCCAATGGCGCCAAAGCCTTGTCGGGAGTCGATTGGGAAGCGGTCCTCAAAAAGAGCGTGGGCGGCCGGATGAAACTGGATGGAAGGACATTTACTTGGCTTGCACGCCATATCGGTGATAGTTTCATGATCTATGCGGTCCAGAGCCGTGATGGAGCCTAACGGGAACCACCGACAAGGAGGAGGCGGCCCATGCCACAGGTAACGGTGACCGAGCACCTGCTCTTGCATCAGAAGCAGTCCCCATCAGCCACGGGACGCTTCACCATGCTGCTCAACGAGCTCATCCTCGCGGGCAAGATCATTTCCCGCGAAGTGAACAAGGCAGGGCTCGTGGACATCGTCGGCTTCACCGGCGCCGAGAACATCCAGGGCGAGAAGGTCAAGAAGCTGGACCACTTCGCCAACGAGGTGCTTATCCACAGGATGGAGCGGGCAGGCGTGCTCTGCGCCATGGCCTCGGAGGAGAATGCCGACCTCATTCCCATCAGGGACAAGTTCCCCAAGGGCGACTACATGCTTCTCTTCGATCCGCTGGACGGCTCCACGAACATCGACGTGAACATAAACGTGGGCACCATATTCTCCATCCTGCGTCACCGGGATTTCGACGGCATGAACGCCGGCTTGTCCGATATGCTTCTGCCCGGCGTTGAGCAGGTCGCCTCCGGCTACATCATGTACGGCTCCTCGACCATCCTGGTCTACACCACGGGCAACGGCGTGCATGGCTTCACCCTGGACCCCAGCGTGGGCGAGTTCCTCCTTTCGCATCCGAATTTGACCATCCCCGAGAAGGGCAAGATATACTCGGTTAACGAGGGCTACTGGAACTACTGGGACAAGCCCACCCAGGAGATCGTCTCCTGGTTCAAGGATCCCGACGGCAAGCGCGGTTGGCCCTACAGCCTGCGCTACATCGGCTCGCTGGTGGCGGACTTCCATCGCACGCTTATCTATGGCGGCATCTTCATGTATCCGGCCGACAACCGGGATCCGACCAAAGCCAAGGGCAAGCTGCGCCTCATGTACGAAGCTTCGCCCCTGGCCATGATCGTGGAGCAGGCCGGCGGCATGGCCTCAACGGGCGAGCGGCGTATCCTTGACATCGTGCCTCAGGACCTGCACCAGCGAGTGCCCCTGTTCATCGGCTCGAAGCGCGAAGTGCTCAAGGTCCAGGAAGTATATGCCAAGAGTGCGGGATGCTCTGTCTCGGCATAGAGACCTCCTGCGACGAGACGGCCGTGGCCCTGGTCCGGGACGGCCGTTTCCTTGGGCAGCGCCTGGCTTCTCAGGCGGACGTGCATGCCCTGTTCGGCGGGGTGGTGCCCGAGATAGCCTCGCGTGAGCACTTGAAGCTCATTCATCCGCTGGCCGAAGGCCTGCTCGCGGATGCGGGAATTGACGCCGCCGACCTCGACGGGATTGCCGTGGCCAGGGGCCCCGGCCTGCAGGGCAGTCTGCTCGTGGGCCTGGGCTATGCCAAGGGGTTGAGCCTCGCGGCGGGCAAGCCCTTGATCGGCGTGGATCACTGCCTGGCCCATCTTCTGGCCGCGGGCCTGGAGGCCGAGCTGGAGTTTCCGGCCCTGGGGCTGCTCGTATCCGGCGGGCACACGCAGCTTTACAGGCTTATCTCGCCCGTGGATTTCGAGGTCTTGGGCAAGACCCTGGACGACGCCGCTGGCGAGGCTTTCGACAAGGTGGCCAAGCTTGTCAACCTGCCGTATCCCGGCGGGCAGTACATCGACGTCTTGGCCATGTCCGCCGAGCCGGATCCGGGGATGTTTCCCAGGCCTTACGTGGACAACCAGAACCTTGATTTCAGCTTCAGCGGATTGAAGACGGCCGTGGCCAACCGGGTGACGGCCTTTCCCTCCTTGCGGCTGGAGCGCATGCCCGCTGGGTGCGGGCCGGATAAGAATGGTGAGTTGGCGGTCATGCTCGCCTCGTTCAGCTTGGCCGTGGCGGAGACGCTACGCATCAAGCTTGAGCGCGCGCTGGACCATGCCGGCGAGGTCAGGAGCATCATCGTGGCCGGCGGCGTGGCTGCCAACTCCATGATCCGGCGGACCATGACCGAAGTCGCCCAGGCCAGCGGGTTGCCCCTGCTGCTGCCCAGCTCCTGGCTTTGCACGGACAATGCGGCCATGATCGCCTACGCCGGATGGGAATTCCTGCGCCGCGGCCTGAGCCATGACCAACGGCTCGAAGCCGTGCCTCGCGGGAGGGCGGTACCCAGGGATTACCGGCAACGTGTCTGGTCATAGCCGCTCGCGGATCGATTTGATCGGCCAAGCTGGGCTTCCGCCGGCCCCGGTGAATTTTTAGCCGCCGGGTTGACAGGAATAAGCCATGGCAATAACGTGCTATTGTCTGAATGCCGTGCAGCGTAGACCACTTCCGATTGGGAAATCCGACAGGTGTTATCCTGGAGAGCTGCCTCGGCGCCCATGATGGAGTCATTGTCACTAAGTCGCAATTCGCCCAACGGAAAAGGAGTGAGACATGGCTGGTCAAGTAACGGACAGCAACTTCGAGACTGAAGTCCTCAAATGCGATTTGCCCGTTCTCGTCGACTTCTGGGCCCCCTGGTGCGGTCCGTGCCGCGCCCTCGGACCAGTGGTGGAAGAGCTTGCCAACGAGTATACCGGTAGTGTCAAGATCGTGAAGATGAACGTGGACGAGAATCCCAATACTCCTGGCAAGTACGGAATTCGCGCCATCCCGACTCTGATTCTCTACAAGAACGGCGAAGTGCTCGATCAGGTGACGGGCGCCGTATCCAAGAGCAGCATCAAGGACATGATCAGCAAGAAGGTTTCCAAGTAGATGAAGAAGTTTGACGCCGTGGTCATCGGGGGCGGTCCGGCAGGAATGACGGCCGCCCTCTATTTACTGCGCTCGGGCATCCGCACGGCTTTCGTGGAGAAGCTCTCCCACGGGGGCCAGATGCTCATGACCGAGCGCATCGACAACTACCCGGCCTTTCCGGGTGGGGCGTTCGCCTACGAGTTGGCCGATCGCATGATGGACCAGCTCAAAGAGTACATGAGCGGCTCGTATGCCTACCTGAACGACGAAGTGAGGGCCATTGAGCCCGGCGTGGGAGAACATCGCGTGCAGGTGGGCGATGAATGGATCATCGCGCGCAGCATAATCATCTGCACGGGCGCCCGCTATAAGAGAATCGGGCTGGAGAGCGAGAAGCGGCTCACCGGCCGCGGAGTCTCTTACTGCGCCCTGTGCGATGGCAATT